>JASLYX010000001.1:0-300000 GCA_030739585.1 Candidatus Bathyarchaeota archaeon | reverse complement strand
CTCCAATTGCGTACGCGACGCAGTCCGCGACTATAAGCACATCAGCGCCCTGATAGTATGGTGCCATAGGAGAGACAAGGTGTAATTGAATGGGCCACTGGCGAAGCTGAGACCCCATGCTCCCCGTATTCTCCGTTTTCTCTTCATCGTTCCCGAGTTCCAATATCCTGGACCCTGGACATCCATCAATTCTTTTCATATACTTCATTCCTCATTTGACTGATAGTCTCTCTCTAGTTCATTAACAAACTTTTCATATCTCGTAGGGGCATCCCCGAACCTCTGATCAACCTCGTTGAAGGCCGAGAAGAGCGTTCCCACTTGGGCGGTGGTGATGCTCCGATCCATCCAGGGGTATAGTATATCGTCCTCTTTCCGGATATGGTCGGTGAGGAGCTCCTGATACGCGGACAAGTTCGTGATTACATTATCCCAGTTCCTGGTCTCTATACCCATGACTATGTTTTTTACGTGATTTCGGGCGTTCTTATGATCCTCGTACATAGCTTGGATTATATCCAAATCCTCGTCGAAATATTTGAAAAGCAGGTCCTCCTCCTTAGCGTGATGGTATCGGTCCGCGTAGTTGCGGATGAAATCGATCCCGTCTAGAACCCGCTGTCTTCCTTCCTCGGTCCCTAAGTCCATAGACGTGATGATATGGGGGATATGGGCGACGAGTCTCTTGATAAACTTGTGCTCATCCACAAGTTTCTGCATAGGTGGAGAAAAGATCACCACCTTCTGGGTGGACTTTTTTTTCCGTATCTTGTTTGCCTTGAATGGGCTATCTGGATCTATTACCTGGTGGATTCTCCTTATCATCTCAAGTTCTTCTTCAGGGGGTATTGCGTGCACCTCCATGATGTCCTTCAAGAGACACTGCCCTACAGTGCAGGGACCACACCCAATATCGTAGTCCTCTAAGATCGCCTCGATCTCGGGGCGTTCACTGATGATCTCTTTGATACCCCTTTCCATGTAATCATCCAAGCCAGCTAACGGGATTGGATCAGTTTCATTTGTTGTCACATCAAACTCCTCTTTCAAGCTTTGATTTCTTCTACAAACCACGTTTTTTACACGTTATCTGAAGAATATTTCATATGAGAGACATATCATGGATATAAAAATATTCCCCCTAATAGACGGGGAAGCGATTTACACCCATTCCTCCTTTCTTTTCCATGTATGGCGTGGGCATTCATAGTAAATAACGCCGCCTACAAGAGTGAGAAGACCTCTAACGTATTAAGACGGGTCTCCAAAGCAACCTCTCAGGGCATTGAGCTGTGCCTCTTCCTCATGGGCGACTCTGTGACCTCAGTCAAGACCAAGCAGCGAACCCCTAACGGATTCTATAATATAGAAAAGATGCTAGTTACTATGATCAACACGGTGTGGAGTACAAGGCGTGCAGTGCCTATATAAACGCCCGGGACTTCGCTATCACGGAGCGGGTGAAGAGGGCTCTATAGATATCCTCTTCAAGTGGATCCGAGATAGCGAACAGGTAATCAGCTTCTAGTTTGTCCTGTTCAAAGGGCTACGCCTGTCCTTCTAGGATCCATACACGGGATAATGAGCGCTGAACTAACCTGGCCTCCTCGGACGATACTTGCTGGTGTCGAGCGCGGGATCAAGGAGTTTTATTTGTGTGAAAGCATAGAAAAAATATCCTGATTTGAGCCACGTCAGGCTAAGTCAAAGGTTTAAAATGTAGTTCGATAGCTTAGGGAATGATTCCATGTCGGGAGACAGTGAACTCAGCTTCCGAGAACTCCTCCGGAGGAGCATTGTGGATGGCATCCAGATCAAGAAATCCGTCATACTCAAAGGGCAGTATTCTCGCGCCTACGACCTCTTAAAGGACAGTATAGACGCGGAGGTTACCCCGTGCATTGTGGGGCCCCCAGGGGTGGGAAAGTCCCTTCTGGCGAGGAAAGTCGCAGAGGACTCAGCCAGGGGGTTCTATGAGGTCTTCTTTGATGAGAATATCACCCCCTCCCGTCTAGTTGGCGCCTTCGATCCTGCTCTTGTGGTGCGGAGGGGGAGGACGATTGAGAGCTTTGAGCCGGGCCCCTTGATGAGTGCCATGGTTGAGGGGGGGCTCTTTGTGGCCCATGAGTTAAATAGAGCAACAGAGTTCTGCCAGAACAGCCTCATCGCCCCCCTTGAGGAGCGCCACTACAACCTTTACCCCTTCGGGATGATCAAAGCCAACGACGAGTTCGCGTTTGTAGCCACCCAGAATCCAGTCGAGACATCTGGGACCTACAGGATATCCCGGGTGCTGGTGGATAGGATAGGGTGTTGGATTCGCTTGGGATATCCAACTAGGGAGATTGAGATCGAGATCCTCAAGGTAAACGCCCCTGCCTACGACCTCCCCGAGGACGCCCTACACAAGATCTACGAGATCTTGAACGCCACCAGGGCCAACCCCGACCTAGAGATACCCGCCTCGCCCCGGGCTGGGATCTACCTAACCCGGCTCGTAGATAGACACAGGGGGAGGTTTGACGATTTGGATCAAACTATCCGGTTCTTCGCGCCTTCGGTTCTTACAAAAGAGATGAGAGTGAGAAACCCCCAAAAGACGGTGGAAGGCATCGTCGAGGAGATCCTGGAGGACTGGTTGGGGTAGTCCATGCAACGGGATGAGTTCCGGTACCCCTTTAGCATCATCAAGTTTTTCATCCCTGAATTCATCACCCAGCTCAGACGAAATGAGGAGGTGACTGATAAACCCAGCTACAGGCAGGGCATAGCAATGACCTCACTCCTGCTCCCCGCCTACCTCAGGAAGGGATTCCTGTCCTTTGGGGACCTGATGAGAATCGCCGTCTCTACCTCAAAGGTGGAGAATCAGAACCTCGCCGAACGCCTTGCCCACGCGATACTCCTCTACGCGGATGAAGCGGGAGTGGATTTGGATATGAATGAAGAAAAGTATCTAAGTCTCTTGAGCCAGAGGAGCGATGACCTCATAAAATATAACCCGAGCGATTCGGAAAAGCCAGATGAGGGGGAGCCCCAGGCGGTTCTTGGATTCAACATAGATAGTCTCAAGGAGCATTTCGGGCAACCGGATATCGGGGTAGGGCCGGGGAACGACGAACTCCTAAAGGTCGCCGTCAGGAAGTACAAGGGGAAACGGGATAACTTCCCTAGAAAGCGCCTCGCCGAGTACCTCAAAAGGAATCTCCTAAAGCTGGGGCGGGGTTTCCAAAGGAGCGCCGAGGTCTCGATGAAACCGTTGCTAAGGCCCTTCGAGCGGGGGGATGACACTGACGACATCGATGAGGAGAGGAGCTTGGAGAACATCTTCAGCCAAGGAAAGAGTATGGAGGAGGTATTGTATCGGGACTTCCTAATCCGAAAGAGGCGCAAGAAGAAAAAGGCCATCGTCTTTATCCTAGATATCAGCAACACCATGTTTTACGAGCTGGAAGGGCTCACATCAATCCACTATTCAGTGCTTAGCCTGATCCCGCTACTCTGGAGCCTCCGGAAGGAAAGGTATGGGCTCATCTTCTATGAAAGCAACAGCCACATCCAGAAGGACCTCCATGAAGAGAAGGACATCGATCAGATCATCGATAACCTTCTCATTCTAGTGACTTCGACGACGGGGGACGTGGAGAGTATCATTAGGGGAAAGCACGGCGTTCAGACCTGGGGGGGCACTGTACCCCAGATGAGCCTTAGGTGGGCTATGGAACAACTGGAGGCTTCAGCAAAGCGGGAGGAAAGGATCTGTTTCTACTTCAGCGACTTTGTGCTTCAAGAACCCGGAAGCGATCCTCAGCTCGAGTACATCACCATCATTAAGAGAATGGTAGGCCAAGGGATCCATGTGATAGCATGCGTCTCCCCCCTTGCCAGTGGGAAAATATTTTCCCCGTATACTAGGGAAACCCTGAAAAGAGTGAGAGAGGCTGGAGGTACAATCATTGATACGGTGAAGCCATCTGGGTTCCTCGAGGAAGTGCGGGCCTTCATGGAACGCCTGTGAAATCTAATCACCTTTTCTTCCGCCATCCGTGATAGTTTTACTTCTCCTAGAAATGTAGCCTAGTTTTTCTGAATCGTTTCACGCTCGTTTATTGGATGCAGGCATCCGGAAGCTTACAGTCACAGCGATAGATCAGACTACATGGAGGCCTTAATCGAGGATGCGGTCAATTGTCCCTCGAGCCTCTCATAGTCTGGAACGAGCAGGATGAAACAGTTGATCCGGATCTTGGAACAGCATCGTTACCACGCGCGCGGAGTCGAACCGTGCCCCTAGGTATCTCACGAGGGTTTGGTCGGAGTTATTTTATATTGACTATTCCTGTTACCAGATAGTTTTCTCTAGTCTAAGGTGTCTGTGTTTGCGCGCATAGGACGAGCGTCCAAGTGGATGAGATGATACCCCTGTGGATATAGTAGGGGCTTTTGGACCTAAGAGCCTATTCAATCATGCAAATTCATAGTATGTCTTCTAGCTTGAACTGGATCTAAGCATCTGAGTGCAGAAAGGTTCCTGAATGTACCATGAACATCCCTTGTGCGCGAGATCACTCCATGAGCTTGAGCATCTCAGTTACGCTGGTTACCGGTAGATGACAACTAAAGTCGACACACACATAGGCCGTCGCCCTCCCTCCAATACTAACATAGTCATTTGCAAAGCTGGCGATCTCAGTGATCTTAGGAATCTCACCGTCGGGCAAAAACAAGACCACCTTGTTTGGCGTGAAGCTCTCACCCAATGCCCTGAGCATTGCCTCCGTGTCCTCAGCGCCCCGCTTACCTACTACCACGACCGCATAGGAGGGCCCGTTAGCAAAGTCGACGGCAGTCATGAAAAACGAGTGGGAACCCGGCGAGGCGTAGACCATCTCTGAGAACCGATCCATAAGGACGGATGCCTTTAACTCTAGGTCCGGGTCCCTCGTCAGCTTGGCTATACGGATGAGGTTTAGCAGCGCCACGGAATTAGCCGACGGGAGAGCCCCGTCATAGACATCCTTCCCTCTCACAAGCACCTCCTCAGAGTCTTCGGCGGTGAAGAAGAAGCCCCCTCCTGCTTGATCCCAGAAAAGATCGATCATTGCAACATTATGTTCGACCGCGAGTCTGAGGTAATCTACATCGAATGTAGACTCATACATCTCTAGGAGTCCCCAGACTAGGAAAGCGTAGTCTTCAAGGAACCCTGGGATCGCGGAGTCTCCATCCCTGTACCTGCGGAGGAGCCTACCCCCCGGTGTCCTCAATGCAGACATTATGAAATCAACGATCCTAGACGCCACTACTATGAACTGAGGTTCACCTAGGGCGCGACTAGCCTTCGCCAAAGCAACTATCACTAGACCATTCCAGCTTGTAATGACCTTGTCATCCTGGAGGGGCCTGATTCGTTTGTCCCGAGCCTCAAGGAGCTTGATCCTGGACCGCTCCATAATATGCTTTAGAGACTCCTCTTGGATGCTCAGCTCAGAGGCGTGCACGGAAACGGTTTTCTTCATGTGAAGTATGTTATTGCCTGTCTTCTTTCTAGTCTTCTCATCCATGTAGTTGCCACCCTTGGAGATGTTGTACACGGTGTTGAAGATGTCTAGTTCCTCTGGGGAGAGTATCCCCATGATCTCGTCCTTCGTCCAGATGTAGAACTTGCCCTCCTCCCCCTCACTGTCCGCGTCCTCAGCAGAGTAAACCCCTCCGCAGGGAGAGACCATCTCGGTGGTTATGTATTCGAGGATCTCCTCAGTTACCTGTCTATAGTAAGGATCTCCTGTAGCCTGGTATGCCTCTGTGTAAGCCATGGCGATGAGCGCCTGGTCGTAGAGCATTTTCTCAAAGTGGGGAACCAACCAGTGGGCGTCAGTGGAGTATCTGTGAATACCGAAACCGATCTGGTCGTAGACTCCCCCCATCCGGATGGCTCGCAGGGTCCGTTCCACTATTCCCAAAGCGTTCCCTTCACCAGTGCGCTTCCAGTATCTCAAGAGGTAAAGGAGTTTAAAGGGGGTAGGAAACTTAGGGGTGTTCCCGAAACCCCCATGCCTTGGGTCAAAGGACTGGGAGAGCTGGAGATAAGCGAACCTGAGGGTTTCTCCTCCCAGAGAGTGGGATATCGTCTCAGGCTCCAGTCGGAGGCTCTCTATAACCCGGCTCGCCACGTCCAGCGCCCGCTCACGGTTGCTTCCCCAAAGCGCCTTTATATGGGCGATGAGGCCCAACATCCCGGTCATCCCCGACCTGCTTTCCTTGGGAAAGTAAGTACCAGAGAAGAAGGGGCGTCTGTCCGGGGTCATTATGATAGTAAGTGGCCAGCCCCCGCTCCCAGTCATCATCTGGCAGACCTTCATGTAGGTAGCGTCGATGTCAGGGCGCTCTTCTCGGTCCACCTTTACGGAGATGAAGGCGTCATTCATGGCATCGGCGACCTCCTTATCCTCAAAAGACTCCCTCTCCATGACGTGGCACCAGTGACACGTGGAGTAGCCGATGGAAAGGAAGATGGGCTTGTCTTCCTTCTCCGCCTTCTGGAATGCCTCAGGGCCCCAAGGGAACCAGTCGACCGGGTTGTTGCCATGCTGAAGGAGGTATGGACTCTTCTCATGGATCAGCCTGTTCGGATTTGAATAGGTCAAAGGGCCACCTTGTTCAGACAACTAAGGGTCCATTAAAAGGACTATTTATATTCATTTAGAAATTTTTATGAATCGTGATTAAAGAAAAAATATGTAATAGTTAAAAAAAGATCACATGTTTGAGAGCATCTCTTACAACTCATTGATGACATCATCATTGAATCTGGAAAGGCTTTCTTTCATCTCATCGAGGGTCGCGACCGGTCTGACAAAAACCACGATCATCTTTACGCCGAGGTCTTTCGCCTTCCTAAACTTTTCCACTAAAGTCTCTGGCGTCCCGAAGAAGCCGTCCCGCTTCACTTCCTCCAATGATCTGTTCGACCTCTTCGCTAGCCTCTTCGCCGATACATTATATTCCTCGTCGCTCTCATTGATTATGAGCTGAGACGCGAAACCTGAGAAGAAATAGTCCTCAATACGCTTCCCGTTCCTCTCAAGGGCGGGTACCAAGAGTTTCTGGGTCCTCTCCAGGGAGGCTAGTCCCCCTCCGCGGTTTAGTCCGTCACCGTATCTTGCCGCTATATTGATCATCCTAGGCTTGCTGGCCCCTACGGAAATCCTTATGGGATGCTGAACAGGTGGGGGGAGGTTAATAGCGTCCTTGAGGACCCAATACTTTCCTTCGTAGGAGTAAACCGGATTTTCGAGCATTCCCCTGAGGATGTGAAGTGCCTCCTTGAACCTATCCACCCTCTTTCCAGGGGATGGCATCCCCCGTCCCCCCTCCATCAGGTCGTAGCCCAAGTACTCGGCCTCGTTCCAGCCTGCACCAACAAGGAGCTCATATCGGCCCCTGGACATCCGATCCAAGGTGGCCACAGACTTGGCCAAGAACGCGGGGTTCCTTAGAGAGTTGAAGAGAACGATGTGACCCAGCCTGATCCGCTTCGTCTGTACGCCTATCCCAGTCATGGCCGTCCAAGCCTCGAGGTAAGGCTCTCTGCCCCCCTCACCAATTGAGTGAACGTGATCGTTCAGGAAGACTCCGAATAGCCCTAGCTCCTCAGCGTGCCTAGCCATCTCTACCATACCCTCGTAGGTCTCAGCGGGCCTGATGTAATATCCGAACTCCATACCTAAAGAGGGTGGACAGAGATATTTAGGGATTTTAACGCGGAGGAGGTTTTTGGATTCCCGCGCTCGCGCGTAAGACCCCCATTGAGAGGATCCATCCCCCTCCCAGAACTAAACGGAGAAACTATTTCAGTATCTTGATCCGGGAAGGCGCCACGCCCTCATCTAGCAGATCCGTAAGAGACACAGCCCGGGAACCAGCTGCAATTATCTTAGTTTTAGCACTCTCGCTGAACGAGTACGCCGCAACTGTCACTCCAGCACCCAGCAACCCTGATGCCAGAACTTTACCCGGCACAGCGACCACATCCCCCTCCCCGCTATGCCTGCCGATCCTGCTCAGATTCACCGCGACCCTCCGCCGCTTTGGCTTATCTAGTTCATCAGCAAGGGCACCCCAGATCGGCTTACCTCCCCCACGGGAGGCTGCCTTGAGGACCCTGATAGCCATCTTCAGTTCATTGTTCAACATTAGAAACACCATTTCTCTCTTCGTCCAAGTCGACCTTTGAGACGATTTCCTCCTCCTTGTCTCCGTCTGCATCCTCAGAAGCTGCGCCATCAAGGCCAGAGGTAGAATCCTCATTATCATCATCGATATCCTCGACGCCCCCTTTGTAGAGCCTGTCCTGCTCTACTTGATCCACTTGGAAGATGTTGAGAGTATCCGCCGTCTCCCCCAGCTCTACTTTATTCGCGAACTTGTCCAGCTTATCCGACAGGATCCGTACCGCTTCGGTTACAAGCTTCGCTGGCTCCATACAACCCGTCGACTCGACGGTGAATAGGAACAGGTCATCTATAGGTCTCGCCCTCACTGCTATGGGCTCCACGGGGCACGACTTCTCACACTCTCCGCAGATGGTGCACGCATTTACATCCACTACCTTTAGCTTACCATCATCGAGGATGAACACGTCCCGAGGGCAGGCCCTTATGCATTCTGCGCAGTTAGTGCACCGGTCCTCGTCTATCTCAATCTCAGCAACGTGTTGATATACCGCCATGGAGACTGGCTGCCACTTTGAGTGCTCCTTACCTGTCCCAAGCCTTGCATAGGCCTCCAGCCTCACCGCCTGACCGGGGGTGATCTTGGTTAAGGGGATTCCAGGAGACACGGGAACCACTGAAGGATCCTCTGAGATAAAATCTCCCGAGTATACGGTGATGGTCTCGGTCTCCGCTTCCACATCCAAAGTGAGCACCACACGACATTTTTCGCATCCCAACTCGCTTCCGCAGTCACAATCCACCGGGAGAATGTACCTATCTAGATCCGTCTTTAGAGGCAGGTACCCGATCCTCTGAGATAGATTCTCATCTGGAACCACCGACGAGTTATCAAAGAAGAAAATGTCATCGATTACCATGCAAGGCACATCCATGATCATGGTCCTCCTTAGGGCGTTAGTAAATGCCACATCCACACCCCCTACGAGAAAGCTTACGCTGTCCTCGTCAACGTTGAGAACTTTGACCTTCAACACCATACTTCCATAAGACCTGCTAAGGCCTGCGACCCCGCCTGCCCCCTGGCTTACGAGTCCCGTCATGGGGGATGGGGGTCGACTCCTCAATTCGACCTACCATGAAATTACTCCTTGCAAGGGCCCGGATGGCTGCCTGGGCCCCTGGGCCTGGAGTCTTTGAGCCAGACCCACCAGGAGCCCGGACCTTGATATGAATGGATGTAATGCCTCGATCTCGGCCGACGTCAGCGACGTGCTGAGCCGCCTTCATTGCAGCATACGGCGAGGGCTTTAACCTATCAGCTTTCACGAACCTGCCCCCAGAGGCGAGCGCGATGGTCTCGGCCCCGGTGAGATCCGTCATGTGAATAATCGTATTATTGAAACTGCTGTGAATGTGGACCACGGCCCACCTTTCGCCCTCACTCAACAGGGGCTGCCTCCACATCCTCTTTTATGATTAGATCTTGCCTCAGCGGATGTGTCTTAATGATGAAAGGGCTAGACTCCGCGTAGTCTAGGCTCCCTTCATCGGTCCGTGTTACCATATAACTAGGAGCCTTCATCTTGCGTCCCGCTATGCTGATGTGCCCGTGTGAGATCAGCTGCCTCGACTGAAAAAGGGACTTTGCTATCCCCTTCCTGAACACGACTGTCTGGAGCCTCCGTTCCATAAGATCCTGTACGTTCAGACTTAGGATATCGTCAAGGTTACCTTTCTCCTGAATGAGTCCCCGCCTGTGGAGCCGACCGAGAAGATCGGTTTCTAACTGCTCCCTCTCAGTGATCCCCATTGAGACGATCTCCCTAGCCCTTCGTCTCAAAGTGCTCAACTCTGTCTTATGACGCCAAAGCTCCCTCTTGTTCCTGAGACCGTACGCACCTACCAGTTTGAGCTCCGCCTCTAGATTCGCGAAATCCCAAGGGCGTTTTGGTGTCGTATACAACTTATGCTTTTTCTTAGGATCACCCATATATTATCCACCTCAGCTTTTCTGTTGAATTCTTGCTCTGCTGACGCCGACGCTCCGGCCTTTACGAGCCGTCGTCTTGGTTCGCTGCCCCCTTACCTTTAGACCCCGGGCGTGTCGCTCCCCCTTCCAACTCCGGGTTTCCCTCATGACGTCGATATCCTGCCTCTGAGCAAGGGTGAGATCGGAGGCAAGCAGGTGACGGTCAAGGCCAGTCTGGGGGTCCTTCCGCCTGTTAAGCATCCAAAGGGGTATCCCATGGGAAGACGGATTGTCGATGATGTTTTCGAGCCTTCCCACGTCACCCTTCGACAGGTTTCCCAGCCTCTCGGATGGGTCGAGGGCCAGTTTTTTGATCATAGTCCTAGCCACACGAATACCTATGCCCTTAAGATCAGTCATGGCATAGGGTAGAAGCTTAGTTCCGTCTAGATTGGAACCATGCAGCCGTACGATATAGTTAAATTCTTTGGACACGCCGAATCCTCCCGACTTTGTAGGTTAACATAAAGCATAAAAACCTTATTAATTCATGATTTTCTCTCTGCGCGTTATAGGGTCTTTATGCTTTTCTAGACTTACCTTCACTAGACCCAAAGCCTAAGATAAAAATCTACTGAAATACCACTACAAATGCGTGTATATTTTGAAGCACGCGTAATATTCAAAGATCTCTCGTCGAGAGAGAAATCAGCTCGCGGAGTTGAAGTTCAATGTGATCGAAGTCAAGCAAACGTGTGATCCCCTTTTGCTGTGGATATTTGAAAGAATATTTCTTACGCGATGGTTACGCGGGTCATGTTTTCCATAGATTCGATAGCGCAGAAGACCATCCGAAGAGTCTGGATGTTATCCTCTATATCTATAGCCGGTCTCCTCTTTTCCAGCAAGGCACCCATGAACTCATCCAATACTTTTTTCAGTGAATGGCTGGGGGGAAAGGTCTCCACCGGTATCGTTTGCTTAGTGTTTCCCTTTGATATCGTGATATCTCCATCCCAGAGGATCGAGCCCTTGGTGCCGTGAACCCGCCAGATCCCTTCCCACGGCGTCCTGAAGCCATCATAGGCCCAGCTTCCTGCAAAATGGGCGTTGAGGCCGCCAGTCATCTCGTACTGGGCACTTACAGTCGGATACTCCCAGTGATCGGTCAACCTTGATCCGAACGCCGAACCTATGACGGTGACGGGCTCCGTCGCAGTGATATATCTCAGCATGTCAAAGTGATGGGTGGCATTCTCAACAAGTAGGGGGTATTGGTATTGGTTCCTCCAGTCGGATTCCGAGAACCTGTGTCTTACAAAGTACTGGATGAATATCGCCTCGGGTTCTCCAATCTTACCCGTGGAGATCAGGTCCCTCATCAAAATGGATCCTGGACTAAAACGGTAGTTCTCGGCAACCATGAGGGTCATCCTGCTGTCCCTTACTGCATCTCTAATGCTCTGAGCTTCTTCCAGGGAAGCGCAGAGAGGCTTTTCCACAAGAACGTGCCTCATATGGCTCAACGACATCAAGACCTGTTCGGTGTGCATAAAGTAGGGCGTCGTGATCAGAACGGCGTCTGTATCTTTTGAGTGTTCTAGCATCTCCTCGAAGTTAGAGAATCTAGCGCTCTCAGGGAGGCCGCAACAATCCCCTGCTACCTCACGGGCTTTGTCGTTTCTAGTCGCGATGGCCGAGTATTCCCATTCTCCATCTCTGAGGATGACATTCATCCACTTCCTCCCGAAGGAGCCCAAACCCACTTGCGCGATCTTCAATCTCCCTTCTCCCAAGGCTAGTATCCATTTAGAGTTATGCCCCGCGCGTTTAAAATGGGGGATATCTAATTATTTTTTGTTAAGGAACTGGTCAAGAGACGCACGCGGTGGTTCTTATGAGGAACCTTGATACAGGGGCATGATCAACACCAAAACGCTGAGGAGGGCCAGTTGGTTGAGATAGATAGTGTTTAACATCCGCCCGGCCAGCAAGAGAAAAAGAAACGAGAACACTATAGGAGACCTTTGTTGGAAGAGATCGACAATCATATAGATATAGAACCATAAGGCGACCACATAGAAGGGGGCAGGTAGATGGAGCGTGAAATACACAGACCACGTCGCGATGGGAGCGAGAAGAGGACTCCTTGTGGCAATGATAAAAAAGGGTACCAGGACAAAGGCGATAATGGCGCATCGCCAATCCCATTCAGACTTAAGGGTGAAAAAAGCGATCAAGGGCACAATCAACGCTATGAGTTCGCCCAGACTGAATATCTCTAAGACGAACGGGAGGGTGAAACCGAATTCACCCATTGAGGAGGCTACCATGTAATAATATGAACCTGAAAAACCTGCAACTACAGACAATGTGAAGGATGTATGCGCTATTTTCCTCTGTATGGAGAATAGGATGGATGTTACAAGGATAGCGCTAGATAAGAAATAATAAATCAACGAGATTCTAGGATTTGGACCAGAAATCAGCATTCCACCAGTTAAAAGTACACAGAAAATGATTAGAGAAATCACTGAAGTTAAGTAGGCTTTTTGGGTCATTATAAACGATATTAGGCCTAAAGATACTGAGGATAAAATAAAGGCCAAATTGAATGATGCAATCCCGAAGAAGAAGACTAGGAGGTTGTATATCGCGTCGGCCAGTCCACCTCTTGGCAGCACGATGCCCATACGCATGAATATCCTTAGGAGTAAGAACTCCATCAATGCGGAGACAAGAAGTATACGAATCGTCCATCTGAGAACGTTATACTGAGTCTCGATGGGGAATCGATCGTTTAGCATCCCCTTAATCATGATCTAAGGCCCTCTTGTTACTTGCTAGCAGCATCAAGGGTGACGAGGGCATAAACCAGATCTGCGATGGAGGGATAAATTCCGAGACGAGCCTCTTTTCTCATCCGTATGTTATATTTAGATATCCAATTTCCTAGATGTTCAGATAAAAAAATTTTTCTAGCCTCAAAACATATCTTTGCTTCATCCTGCAACGAGTTGGCCACGGCGAGGGCCTCCTTGAGGCAAAGCAGCCCCATAAACTCCAGTTCGGAGATAATATGGTCTGGAGTCTCATTTTTTTGTTTAATCCCGAAGGCCATATAGAATCCGGCTATGTCTGCCAGATCGTTGGTCTTGGAGAAGCTTCTCTCAGGGTTATAGGATGTTTCGTATGGAGGGCATGCACCTCTGTGAAATAAGTGAGTATATTCACCGTTCAACATATCAGCCGTGATGCTTTCCTGACCGAGTTCAAACTTTACGGTCTCCATCTCTTTCTCAAGTGCAAGAATATCCGTTGTCTCAAAGGTTTTGAATAGATCCTGGAGAAACCCTAAATCGGATAGAGATTGCTGTGGAGGGCCTAAGGATTTGGCTAGGAGGCTGTAGAGGGTGGCTCGGTAGGTCAATGATGAAACGAGGCTACTTTGTGATGTCAAAACCAAACAAGTCCCATATTTATTGGGAATGAACGTAAGTCTACCCACAGAGCATTGACCATGGTACCATGAATGCTGAGAACGCGAGCGTAAAAGTGACACTTGAATTTAGATTTTGTCATCCTTTCCACATCCCTCTTTTATTCAGAACAGTCTTTACTTTTTTTCGCTTAAACTGAGGCCTAGGTATAGTAAAATGACTCCGATCACGGTGAACAATACTAGAGATATGGACGTTCGGATCAGAGATGGAATCTGCTGAACATTTATTCTTATGTTATGTGTGTCCTCCTGCCCATCATCATCGAGAACCTTCAAAGTGACGGTGTAGCGACCGGGATCAACGTATTCGTGAGTCGGGCTCTGTATGTTGGAGTGATAGTCGTCCCCGAAATCCCAGTCCCATGATACAATTGTTCCGTCAGAGTCTGAGGATTTATCGGTGAACTGGATATCAGTATCCACCGTCGGACTCATTCGTGAATATGAGAAATCTGCTGTTGGAGGCGATTTCTCAATCTTCACAAGTCTAGATACCGTATTTTGGCCTCCTTCAGAATCGGTCACTACCAAAGTTACAGAGAAATACCCCTCACCAGAATATTCATGGACGGGGTTTCTTTCATCTGACTTAGCTCCGTCCCCGAAATTCCAACTCCATGACGCGATTTCACTCTCAGTATCAACTGACCTGTCGGAAAAGGTTATCTCTTCATTACTTTTAGGAGAGGAGGGGAAAAAGTCAAAGGATGCAACCGGGGGTGTGTTAAGAACGGAGATGTCCACGTTCAATGTGACCCATGAGCTAACGGATTTACGACCCCCTCTATCGCCGCTCGTCCCATCCCACACTGCGAAGGCTATAGGAGTTTCAGCGCCGGCCCTTATCGTAGCGTCGTTGGGGTCTCCGGTCTCCATTCTGCGTGTGATAACGACCTTCCATGTTGAGTCGCTCCATACTCCCCTGCCTAAGGCATCCTGATTCTCCTGTGTGGTAATTGAGCCGAAACCGGTAGCTTCCGCGTCTTCAACGGGGGTCACCTTCAAGGGTTCTGAGAACGGGTTCCCCACATACCACCCAGGAAGGTATACCTTGGCGAGACCTTTGAAATTTTCTGGAACCCTATATGGTGGATCACCAATGGCAAAGGGATAAACGTCGTTCCAGAAATTAGGGAAAGCCGCCTCGAGGTCCTGGAACCCTTCCTCGATGTCTGCCTGCCAATCCGCTTTCCAGTGAAGGATGTGGACCATTTGATCTCTGGTTCCCATACAAATGAAAGGCTGATCAGAGTCAGTGAACTGTATTGCAACTGAGTCACGGAACTCCTCGGTCTTTATCGTTCTATCATTTATCGATGGGTCAGACCACTCGATAAGAAACGAGATCCAACTACCGTTATTCAACGATTTGACCCTTAACGACGGTGTGAAGAGTTTGAGGCGAATAGGCGCCACATCGTTTTGACCTGAAAGGGGTATCTCCAGAGCAGTCGTCTTTTTCCATTGGAGGGAATCGGGGTCAGTGATCGGCAGGGAGTCTCCCACGTTTACCGATGTTAAGCCAGAACCGGGCGCAACCAATGCGTACCCGTTCATGGCCATGAGAGCTGACACTAAGATCAGGGACAAGATGAAGAGGGATTTGAACTCCCTCCGGATTTTAGTTAATATTGTGTCGAAAAACATCTCTACTCGCATCGTAGTATTCTCTAATGATTGTGGGCTCCTTCAGAGCCACGCGGACTATCTCTGTTCCATCGGCGTTATATCCGATGGCATCTTTGCTGGTTACCTTAAACTTTGAAATCAGGCGATCCGTACTGACGTTCAGCATGAGAATGCCCTTGATCTCTGGCTCATCGCCAGCACGGACTCTACGGTATGTCTCAATAGCCTCGTCAACTCCAGGTCCGAACATCTGCCTTGTAAACTTTGTTGGTACGTGTATTGGAGGAATATAGTATATGTTAGGCTCAAGGCCATATTGGGGATAGAGAGGGAGCGCGATTTTCTTTACGTGAATCAAGAAATCGATTGGGTTCTCGGGATCAATTTTATCGGGCGTGTTCACTGTTCCCACTGTCCTGATCTTCCCTATACAATTGCGCATGCATCTAGGTGCTATACCCTGTTCCACTGCGGGGTAGCAAAAAATGCACTTTTCAGAGATCCTGGTCACGTGGTTGTACATCGTCTTCTTATAGGGGCATGCTTTAACGCATTCCCGATAACCCCTACATCTCTGCTGATCTACTAGTACGATGCCATCTTCGGATCTCTTGTATATAGCCTTCCTTGGACAGGCTGCGACGCAAGCTGGGAATGAACAGTGATTGCAAAGACGTGGGAGATAGTAGTTCCAGATCGCGTGAACAGCATCCATCCAGTGCATGTTCTCTTGTAAAGGCTCGTTTGTTTCGTCCTCTCCCCTGTTAGGATAGGCCCATTCGATGTCCTTAGGAAGATAGCCGACGGCTCGCTCCCCTGGAGGAGCTGCTTCGAAGATAGTCTTGCCAGCATAGACGTTTTTATCTCCCTCTTTCTGCCAACCTTGAGTGCCTAACAACTCCAGAGTCTTTATGTCCCAAGCCATAGGATAGTTCCCCCAAGGTTTTGTCTCAACATTATTCCACCACATGTACTCCTGACCCTTCCCAACGGTCCAAGTAGTTTTGCACCCCATGGTGCACGTTTGGCAGGCTATACACTTGTTAATATCAAACACGGCAGCCATTTGCCGCTGGGGCCTACTCTCTTCATAAATATAGTCCATGTCTCGGCCGAGTTGCCAATTATTCACTTTAACCATCTTTCATCACCCCTCCGTAATGTAGTCTCCTCTCAGAAACTTTTTCATCTCAGCGTTTTCGTAAGTCGGCCTATACCCTGCTGCTGCCGGTTGCCATAGTTGGCCATCGGGCTCACCGGCCTCAGCTCTCGTAAATTTCACAAAAGACTCCTTTGGGGCGCCATTTGCGGTGTGTACGTCTACCTCAAAACCCTTACCGATGACCTGCCCGAAGTATTCGTTCCTCACTAGGCTGTCTGTCATAAGTGTTGGCTTTAACCAAGCCCTTACAGTGGATTGATGACCACCATATCGGTATAAAGCCTGATAGCCTGTTCTAGGATTCTTAGCTAGCTTATCTGGTCTATTCTCATGCCCTTCAACGGATCCATGGGTGGCCTGGTACATGTGGAACCAAGCTCGAGCAGTCTTCCTGATTATATTTGGATAATATCGTGCACGGGCCATCCACCGCATTACTTTAAAGTCCTTTGGCTTTTCCTGCCAACCCCTAAAGGGACGGTCAGTAGGATCGGCATCGATCCAGATATAGTCTCCATCATCAATTCCGAGCTCCTTGGCATCCAGGGGATGGAGATCTACATACCCCTCAGATACATGGGGCTTGCGGATATCGTGCCTGTAAAAGTCCCCAAATGGACCGAAATACACAGCCTCTATATCTGGAGTCGACGCTGCGGTGTGACATGCATGTCGGTATTTCGGTGTATACATTATGTGGCTATACTCCTGTTCCCGAAGGGGATGCACTGTGAGTTTTATTTCGCTCCAAGGCTTGACAACATTGCGTACTTGGCGTGTCTCTGCGGACAAGTCATTGAGATCTATCCCGTAATCCTCGGGACCCATCGGTTTTATCGCCGGATGTCCCGGTTTTGCTGATATTACCGCTGGTTCATAGAAGGTTGCATCAACGGTCTCGCGCCAGACCGGCATATTCTCCCCTGCATCGATGAACTCGTCTTCTTCCCTGTAGAACTCAAGTCTGCCAGTCATACTATACCAAGGCTTGCTCTCATTGACCTGCTCCCAGCCCACGACCCGTGGGCTTGTCCGAGACATGTGATAGAAGGGGGTGCCATCTTTGCAGCTTTCTAGGATGTCCTCAAATTTGTATCCCTTCAGGCCATTGCTGGCGTTAATGATTCTATCGATATAAACATCTGAATTTCCATCGATGGCAAATTTCCAATAGTCCAAAAAGCGATCATCTTCAGTTATCTCCGCTAATTTTTTAGCGACTCCTATCTGCATCTCCATGTCGTCCTTTGTATCAAACATGCGGGGGAGTGGGGTATCTGGAGCCGCCTGGAAAAAGGGGTTGGTGCTTGAGCCGTAAATATCAGGGATCTTACGCTCCGGCCACGAATCAACGCCCAAAACGATGTCTGAATACTCGCAGGTCATCGTCCAATGAAACTCTTGGTTAATTATCATCTCAATTTTGGGCAGGGTATTCATGATAATATCATAGGACCACTTGGCATTCCCCAAGATGGAATTCGTGTTAGCCCACCAACATGTCTTGGTAGGAGTCGACATATGTGTGATGCCCGTGAATAATTTGCCGTTAACCCTTAGGGGCCTGTCTCCGTAACCATAATAGTGAGCCGATTCATATTTTAGATATTTTTTCAATTTAGCTGGCTTCGTTGGGTCGAGCTCTATGTTGAAAGGATCCTCGACTGCGAACTGGGGAACCCCGGCGAACATCTCTAGGCGATAATTCCCGGCATAGCTACCCACTCCGCCACCGAAGTGTCCTTCGTTTCCCGTTAAAGCTGCAACCAAAAAGATCGCCCGATCCTTGAGGTCTGCGTTCCAATATTGGTTCGGACCCATCCCCGTAATGGAGAGCACTGAACCAAGGTTTTCCGCCATGGTATGGGCAAGGCTTACAATCCCTTCTTCCGGAACCCCGGTGATCTCTGACGTTGTCTTGACATCGCAGTTATCCATAAGATACTCCGTTATGACGTCAAAGACGGGTCTAACTCTCACCGTTTCACCCTGAACGGTAGTAATCTCATATGTGCCCTCCAAGGCTGGGTTGATCCCAAGTTTAGAGAAGTGGTCGCCTACATCATCCCTCGTTACAACCTGAGGCGAATCAGTAGATAGATCCCAAGCGACGAAGTCATCCCATTCGTTTCTAATCTCCTCAGTTACGTATTGTATTCCCTGGCGGGCGATTGAGGGTGGCTTTTCCCCAGGTTTCAACGTCTTGATGTAGTTGGTAAGCTCTGCTGGGGTATAATCTGGAATAATATCTCGAGCCCTCAGTAATTTTAGGGTGTCCATCCGGAGCAGGAATGGCATGTCTGTTGAGTGCTTTACGTAATCGGCATCGTAGATCTTTTCTCCGATCATCACATATGCTAGGCCTAGAGCAAGAGCGCAATCCGTCGCGGGTCGAAGAATGACAACCTGGTCCGCCTTGTTGCTAGTTGACTGGTACTCTGTCGCGATGGTTATCACCTTAGCTCCATGGAGGCGTGCCTCAGTGAGCCAATGAGAGTCCACCATCTTACTAACTATCATGTTTTTACCCCAAGTCACTATGACTTTAGCGTTCTCCACCGAGTACAGATCAAAGTCTGAGGTTTTATTTCCCATGACCATGGTGTGGCCCGAGGGCAGGTCTGTATGCCAAGCATAATTATCCCAGCCTCTACCTCCCAAAGCAGACTCGGGGTCTACACCACGAACATAGGAATCAAGCAATGCGAGTCCGTTCGCGAAGCGATAGTTTGAAATAATTCTCCTAACTCCCAGAAATGGCATCCCCCCGCGTGTTTTGGTAGTCTGGGTACCGGCCTCTTTCATTGCCTCAATCATTGCAGGATCGTATCCCTGCTTAGCGAGAAGAGCTGCACCGTCAGGGCCACTATACGTCTCTACAGTGTTTAGCATGGTTCTAGCGATAATACCAAAGACCTCATCCCACGAGACTTTCAACCAGTCCTCTTTTCCTCGCCCCACAGTATACTGGATCGGCATAGCCCCTGTATCTGGGTCTCTGGGGTATCCCGCGTCCACCCAAGCCTTGAATCCAGTGCGAATAAAAGCACCTTTAACCCGTCTCTCTGCCGCGTAGAACCGTCGAAGATAAGCGACCCCGCTGACACATATTCTTGGATCCCACCTTGCTGTAGCGGTATTGCCGTAGAGGTCGGTGGCCTTGTGGTATCCAAAGCTAGGGTCAATCCACTTGATGACACCATTTTTCATTTTCGCGTTTAGGAGGCATCCATGGGTGTCGTTGGGTGCACAAAGATAGTGGAATGTGGAGTCATAGGAGTAAAGGTCTCGGTAGACCCCCTCCCAGTCCCTGTTTGGATAAGACTCAAGTGGATTCAGATCGTGCTCTATGGGTTCAACGTAGGTAAACGAAAGGACCTCTTTAGGGAGATACATCTCCATGAGAATAACGGCAGTCGCTGGAGGAACTAGTTTAAGGAAATCCCGCCTAGTTATGGTAAACCCTTTTTTCGTCTGTTCTTTACTAGTTATTTTAATCACACGTCTTTTTCATTTAATGAGATAAGGACACGCGCAAGGCCATGAATGGTGAACGCCAAGAATAAATCGTTCAAGACGGCATACAGGTGTACCCGAAAGGGAACTTTGCATAGGAATCCCCGTCTTTCAAGAACAAAATTGCGCATGGGAATATTCTCGCACACATCTGACACAAAACCGATTTAAATATTACTCTTATACGTTTATGGTTTCGTTATTTCGAGCCTCTATTTAAAAGTGTCAAATAGAAATTGAAAATTTACTGAATGATTGCATGCTTGGAGCACATATCTCCATTTCTAGGTAATAGAAAGGAGCCATGTGCGAGCCTATTTTAACTTTGGCTTCCAATCTTTTTGCTGCCAAAATTGAACTGGTTGTACGTCCAATACGCCAAACCGATGGCGAAACCAGTAACCGTCATCTCCGAGATGATTATTCCCTTTCCAGCCGAGGAGATTGAAAGGAAATTTAGTAGTGTGTGAATTCCGATAGCCGCTAACAGATAGCGTTTATCTGGTCTCCTGATCGACTCCAGCACCACAATTGAGAGGCCGATATGGACGATCATTTTCATAATACTCTCGTAGATCCAGAGAAGGGGCTGATAGATAGGTATACCTAGAATCTGCAAAAGCTGGTCTGGGGGCAGCGCTTCTGGGTTAGTCAATAGGAGTACCCCAATCATTAATACGTTAAATCCCACCAGCAACAAGGACTCGATCCCCCCATGCCCAGCCCCATATGTCAACCCTTCTCCGAATGAGGGGTCTTTAACCAGTAGCTTGAATCCAGCGTATCTAGCCGTCTCCTCGGATATCCCCAAGATGAGAGGGGGCACAAGCGTCATTAGGCTAACTATTATGGGAGTGAACGCACTGGAGAGTATAAGTTGGGAAGCATATCGATGGATGGGATTGCTGATCAGGCTTACTAAGAACATCAACGCGCCGAAAACCCAGCTCCTCCAACTCGTGCCGAATCTTCGTATCATAGAGAATCCCACCGCGACAGGGATGAGTATTCCAAGAAGACCTGAGACGACGAAAACTAATCCAAGTGTGGCCAACATAGATTATTCGCCTCTCGCAAGTTTACGCACCCATTTTTTAAAACCCACGCGTGGTTCCATTAACGAGGATAAGAGGTATTGGGATAAAAACGGGTATAATCATTTAAAGCCCTATAATGACCTGTTCAGAGTGAACCGATAATCGGAAAAAGTTAACGCCCTAGGTAATCTCATTTGTTCATGATCTCCATGAAAAACTAGGAACCTATCACCCCCGAAGAAAATAGGGTGGCTCAGAAACGATCACTTGGAAGTTATCCCCAGCCCCCTAGTCAGGCTTAACATCGAGAACGCCCCCGCTGAGAATTACCTTAAGCTGGAGAAATAAAAACCCATCAGATCCTTTAAGATCAGGGGGCATACAATGCCTTGAAGCAGATCTCCCCCAATAAGCTTGCGAAAGGTGTCTGGAAAATCAGCGCCGGAAACTGGGCATAGGACGTCGGGTGATACTCCCAACGCCATGCAGTTAAGAATCCTCTCTACGGTGAATGACGTGAGCAAGAGCCAGAGCAATACCATCATTATAGCGTTCACCCTGGAGATCCTCAAGGCAATAGGGGTCCAGGGCGTAGTAAGTCTCTCAGCTATAGGCTCCAAAAAAAACAGTGGCTAGCCAGACCCTTTTGTCTGGGTTTTTAGATAAAAAGACAGTTCTATCATCCACATCCAATCGGTTAGGAGTTACTTCCATTATCTTGGAATCCAAATCTATGGTCCATCAAATGTGTAAAGTGGGATAGTTTTTAATTACCGCTGAGGAATCATAAATCACCTCATGGCTAAATCTACTGGAAAGAAGGAGCAGTCCCTTGCGTTCGGCGGCCAAGCCCTCATTGAGGGAATAATGATGCGATCAGGCGACCATGTGGTGATATGCGTCAGACAGCCCGATGGCGGTATCTCTACCTACAACCAGGAGATAAACTCAAGGGTAAAGCAGGGACGGGTACTGGGGCTCCCCTTCATACGTGGAATCATTATCCTCTTCGAGACCATGTACTTTGGGATCAAAGGAATATTCCACTCAGCTAATGTGGCCCTGGATGATGATGAAGAATTCACCTGGAAGGAGTACGTACTAGTTTTAGTTGCTGTGGTCGGCATGATCGGCTTCTTCATGGTGACCCCCTTCCTCCTAGCCAACTATCTCGGCTTAACCGGGTTCTTCCTCAACATCACCGAGTCCGCAGTACGCCTCACACTCTTCGGGCTATACCTCTTCTTCGTCTCTCGGTGGGGGGAGTTTAGGAGGGTGCTTCAATACCATGGGGCGGAGCATAAAGCTATCAATGCCCATGAGGCAGGGGCCAACATGGACACCGAGACCGTTGCTGAGTTCTCGAGGCTCAACCCCCGGTGCGGGACCAGCTTCCTCTTCATTGTGATGATCATCAGCATTCTGGTCTTCTCGGTTCTCCCCCGGTCTAGCTTCATGATGAGGATCGCCTACAGGATAATCCTTATTCCCGTCTTGGGGGCCATATCATATGAAGTTCTGAAAGTCAGCGATAAGTACCGAGACTCCCCCGTCATGCAGCTGGTCATAACCCCAGGTCTCGCCATGCAGCGCCTCACCACCCAGGAACCGGAGCCCAGCATGATCGAGGTAGCCTTGGCGGCTCTGAAGGAGGTAAAGAGACTCAATAAGATCGATCCCAGTGGATGAGGCAAATTCACATGAAATCCGAGCGCACGTGTATACCACTTTTCTAAGAGGACCCACGTTGGAAATTATCATGGCTGATTATAAACGTGGATTTCTTCGCCAGCAGATTGTTACATTTTTAGGATTAATACATAAACCTAAATAAAATTCTGAGAACGGATTCTTATTACAATAAAGAAGGAAAGGCACGAAGACACAATCTTCGCCCCCATCTAAACTGAACCAGGACAACTAGAAAAAACAATTAAAGTCTACTATGAGCACGCTAGAAATGGCTTTCAGAGTTAGTAATCTTTTTCATAAATGTTAAGTCTGTTCCCTGTGAAATTAGGTTGATTCGAGGTAGAAGCTATGGAGAAGATCAAAGTCATCCTCAATAGCGGCAGGACCTCCCAGCAAGGTGTAGGCCTCGAGATAGGGAAGACATCTGAAGAGTACTTTAGGAGCGTTACTTACATCGAGCTAGGTACTGCGGATGCTGGAATGCTCGGGATCGGGGAAGGTGATCCCGTCAAGATCGAGACGGCCCACGGCTCCGTGGTCGTATCCGCAAGGGTCTCCGCTAAACTGGAGCCTGGGTCCTCCTTTTTTCCGTATAGCCTCTGGGCAAATCAGGTCTTCGGCTCAGAGACTTATGGAACAGGGGTTCCTGACTTCAAGGGGGTTGAGGCTGAGGTTAGTTCATCCGTGACGGGGGTCTTGTCTCTGACTGACCTCATCGCGACCCTGAAGGAGGAGACCTAATGGCGGTCATCACTGATGTCGTCTGTACTTTCTGTGGCTGCCTCTGCGACGACCTTGAGGTCACGGTAGAGGGGAATAAGATCAAGAAGACCAAAAATGCTTGTACCGTCTCCCGAGCCAAGTTCATGAGTCACAATATGAACCGTATAAATATCTCCTCTGTTGGGGGGAAGGAGTCCTCCCTAGATAACGCTATTGAAATGGCTGCGTTGACCCTCGCCTCCGCCAAGAGGCCAATCATCTATGGTCTCAGTTCTACAGAGTGCGGCGCTGTTGCCTCCTGCGTAGAGCTCGCGGAAATCACGGGCGGAGTTCTCGATAACACCAGCTCCGTCTGCCACGGACCCACAATCCTCGCGCTTCAGCAGGTGGGAGAGTCCAAAGCTAGCCTTGGAGAAGTAAAGAACAGGGCCGATCTCGTCGTGTTCTGGGGGGCTAATCCAAGTGATTCTCATATCCGGCACTTTGTGCGCTACTCCGTGACACCAAAGGGACTCTATATTCCTGATGGAAGGAGGGGCCGTTATATCGTCTCGTTGGACGTCCGGGAGACTAAGACATCCAGGATCGCCGACCAGTTTGTCAAGGTAGACCACGGAGGTGACTTTGAGCTCCTCTTAGCCCTTAGGGCTGTTGTGAGGGGCAGCAAGATCACAGAAGATGTCTCAGGGGTCCCCGCAGAAGTGATTAGAGTTCTCGTGAAGAGAATGAAAAAAGCTAAGATGGGCGTGATCTTCTTCGGACTCGGGCTTACTCAGAGTGAAGGGAGACACATGAATATTGATGCTGCTGTGGGCCTCGTCTCCGAGCTCAATCATCACACCAAGTTCGTTCTCACGCCGATGCGAGGCCACTTTAATGTCGCCGGGGCCAATGCCGTCACCACCTGGCAGACAGGCTACCCCTATGCCGTCGACTTTGCCAGGGGATATCCTCGCTACAACCCAGGGGAATACACTGCCGTGGACATGCTCGCGAGAGGAGAACCCGATGCAGCGATCATTATTGCGTCGGACCCCGTATCGACATTCCCCTCCGATGCGGCAAAGCACCTTGCTAAGATCCCCACGATCACCCTAGACCAAAAAGTCACACCTACAACTATGTTAAGCAAGGTAGTAATTCCCGTGGCCACTGCCGGCATCGAGGTCGCGGGCACTGCTTATCGGATGGATGGATTTAGCCTGAGTCTGAAGAAAGTTGTTGAGCCCCATACCGGTATAAAATCAGACAGAGAGGTGCTGGAGATGATAATAAAGAGGGTAAAGTCTCTCAAGGAGGATACCTGAGATAGGAGACCTAAGGATCAAGGGCGGATATGTCTACGATCCACTGAACGGTGTCGATGGAGATGCAATGGACGTGCTCATCAGTGGCGGGAAGGTCGTGGAGAAAGTAGACAGAAACGCCAAGGTCATAGATGCTAAAGGGAAGATTGTGATGGCGGGGGGCGTGGACATCCATAGCCACATTGCGGGCTCCAAGATCAATATAGGGCGTCTTATGCGCCCCGAGGACCACAGAAGGGACGTGGTCCCTAGGACCACGGTGACTCGGGCTGGGGTGGGATATAGCTGTCCTAGCACATTTATCACCGGTTACAGGTACGCCCAGATGGGTTACACAGTAGTGATGGAGCCTGCGATGTCCCCTATGGGAGCCCGCCATGTCCATGAAGAGCTCAACGACACACCAATAATCGATAATGGGGCATTCACCCTGTTTGGGAATAACCACTTCACTCTAAAATACGTCAAAGAGGGGGACATCGAAAAGCTCAAGGCTTTCGTCTCCTGGCTCCTCAAGGCCACGAAGGGGTACGCTATTAAGCTTGTGAACCCGGGAGGCGTCGAAAACTGGAAGTGGGGCAGCAACGTCGGGGGTCTAGACGACCTGGTCTACAATTATGAGGTCTCACCAAGACGGATCATAACGATGCTGGCCCAGGCGAACGAAGAGTTAGGGCTACCCCACACCATCAATCTGCACTGCAATAATCTAGGGGTGCCGGGGAACTGTGAGACCACCATCAAAACTATGGAGGCCGTGAAGGGGATTAAGCCAGCTGACGGGAGGAGGGCGACGGTCCACGTGGTACACTGTCAGTTCAACTCCCTGGATGGAGATAACTGGATGAATGTAAAATCTGGGGCCAAAAAGGTGGCAAAATACGTCAACGCCAATGAACACGTAACCATCGACCTAGGTCAGGTTATATTCACGGACACCACGACGATGACAGGGGACGGTCCCTGGCAGTTTAGGCTATGGAACATCACTGGAAATAAGTGGGTTAACAGTGATGTGGAGATGGAGGCTGGCGCAGGAGTCGTCCCATACAGCTTCGAGAAAGACAATCCAACCAATGCTATCCAATGGGGCATCGGGCTGGAGCTGGCTCTCCTCATTGAAGATCCGTGGAGGGTCTACATGACCACAGACCACCCTAACGGAGGGCCCTTCACATTCTACCCAACTGTGATCGCCTGGCTCATGAGTCGTCAGGCCCGTACCGACATCATGAGGGAGATGAACAAGTCGGTACTCCGTAGGACCACACTCCCAAACATTTACAGGGAGTACTCCTTCGGCGAAATCGCCACGGTTACTCGGGCCGCCCCCGCGAAAGCCCTTGGACTCGATGACAAGGGCCACTTAGGAGTTAACTCCGATGGAGACGTCTCCGTCTATCATCTGGATCCCACGACCTGGAGGCCCTCAATGTACAAGGACCTTGAGAAGGCCCTAACACGGGCAGCATATACCATCAAGGGAGGCGAGATCGTGGTAAAAGACGGCGAAGTCACGGCCACACCCTTAGGCTCCACCTTCTGGGTGGACTCTTGGGTGCCGGAGAAACTGAAGGCAGAAGTGATGAAGGAGATCAAGGAAGATTTCGAAAATTACTACACGGTGGGATTCAGGAACTATCCGGTGGAGGATACATACCTCCCAAGAGGGGTCCCTTTGAAGTCTAATGGAAAGTGGATCTGATGAGCTTCGCGCTAAACGGCGTAGATATCGAGGATACCTTTGCTGAAGGTTTTAGGATGTGGGGCGCCAGGATTATTATCACCGCGAAGAATCTGAAATGGGCGAACATCGCTGCAAGGGAGATGACAGGGTTCGCGACAAGTGTTATCGCGTGCGACTGCGAGGCCGGGATAGAGCGGGAGATCCCCTCTGAGGAGACCCCCAACGGACGTCCCGGGGTCTCTGTGATTATCTTTGGGTTCTCCAAGAAACGGCTTTCAAAGTCGATGCTCAACAGGATTGGGCAATGTGTGCTCACCTGCCCCACCACTGCGATCTTTAACGGGATCCCAGAGGAAGAGGCAGATGACATGCTTGACGTGGGAACGAGCCTCAGGTTCTTCGGAGACGGATATCAGGTTAAGATGAGGATGGGGGACGGATGGGGAAAGCGCCAGCGGTTCTGGAGGATCCCGGTGATGGCGGGAGAGTTCCTAGTAGAAGCCAAGTTTGGGGCAGTGAAAGCCGTGGCCGGAGGCAACTTTCTGGTGATGGGGGAGAACGAGGATGTAACTCTAGAGGCCTCGGAGAGGGCGGTTGAGGCGATCTTGAAAGTTCCAGGGGTTATCGCCCCGTTCCCCGGGGGGCTTTGTAGGAGCGGGAGCAAGGTAGGGAGTACCTATGCCTTCCTGAAGGCATCCACCAACACCCCATTCTGTCCCACAATCAAGCACACCTTCCCAGACTCCCAGGTCCCCGTTGGATGCAACTCGGTCATTGAGGTAATCCTCAATGGCCTCGACGAGCCCTCTGTGATAAAGGCCATGGCGGCAGGTATAAGGGCCGCAACTGAAGTGGGTGGTGTGAAGTGGATCACCGCCGTCAACTTTGGGGGGAAGCTAGGGAAATTCAAGTTAGGGCTGAGGGAGGCCCTGGGGGTGGAGTAGATAAAAGAACTCAAACTTAAGCCGAAAAATCTAACTGATCTGTCCATGGAAGCTGAGGTTATCACCCCCGACTCAGTGATTGGGAAAACCATCAAGGAGGTCCGCTCACTCCCTGTCTACATTGGTAACACTATTCAAATGCTCGAAGACTACTTCTACGTGAATGGAAAAACAGCTGAGATATCGTCCGACCAACTAATCTCAATCCAAGGGGAGTGTGAAAACGTCAAGTACATCGGTTATGGTATGACGGCTGGTCACATAATCGTAGAGGGTAGCGTCGGGATGCATGTTGGGGCTAAGATGGAGGGAGGGAAGCTGATTGTAACGGGCTCTGCATCTAACTGGGCCGGGGCCGAGATGAAGGGGGGGCTTCTGAAGATCCATAAAGATGCGGGTCACCAGCTCGGAGCGGCCTACCGAGGTGGCACCAAGGGAATAACAGGGGGGGTAATCATCGTGGGTGGAGGTGTAGGCTTAGAAGCCGGGGCCTTCATGCGCCGGGGGATGCTCGTGATTCAGGGGAATGCTGCCCCCTTCCTAGGAGTCCATATGAACGGGGGTGAAATATTCGTCTTTGGGAGGGTCGCGAAGAGGGTTGGGGCTGGGGCAAAAGGGAACGGGGGATTTATTGCCTGCTTCGGAGGGGTTGATTCCCTCTTACCCACTTACGTTTATGATGGCACTTTCCGCCCTGACTTTATGAAACTCTACCTACGACAGCTTCGAGACCAATTTGGGATCAAGTCAGCCGGGAAGTACCTAGATACCTCTTTCAGGAGATATCGAGGGGATAACGCGGTAGGCGGAAACGGGGAGATATTGATAACTGAAACATAAGCCGGGCTGAAGATTTGAAGACAGGAATAGTCGCGTCAGATCCAAAAGAGTGGCACGTTGAAAGACTTATGTCCGAGCTCAAAGCGAGGGGCGCTGAGGCCTACATTCTCCCCGCCACCCGTTTCCGGTCAGGGGTTGGGCTGAAGCCAGGACTCTCGGTCCGAGGCTATTCCATTGATGACTATGACGCCATTATCGTCCGCAAAGTCCCCGGAGGAACTGCTGAGCGGGTCTTTTACAGGATGGACACCCTCCACCGCCTTGAAGACTTAGGGGTCTACGTCCTCAACTCGGCTGATGCTATCGAGATCGCCGTAGACAAATACTACACCTCTGCCCGACTCGAAGACACCGGAATCAAGACCCCCCGGACAGTTGTGACAGAGAGTTTTGACGAAGCGATGAAAGCCTTCAGTGAGTTGGGAGGAGACGTCGTGGTAAAGCCCCTTTTCGGAAGCCTTGGATTGGGGATAAGTCGGGTTAGCCATGAGGACGTCGCCTATAGAATATTCAGGGCCCTTGAGCTGACCCATGGAGTCTACTACATTCAGGAATACATCCCCCATGGTAACGAGGATATACGGGCCTTTGTCATCGGTGGGGAGGTTGTTGCATCCATGAAGCGGATGGCGAACGACTGGAAGACCAATATCTCAGCGGGAGGTCGAGCTGAGCCATATGACCTCGAGGAGGAGTTGGTTATTCTCAGCGTTGAGGCGTCAGCAGCGGTAGGCCTAGAGTACTCCGGCGTTGATATCCTCCGGTCAGAGGACGACGGCGAGTCATATGTCATTGAGCTTAACAGCACACCAGGATGGCAGGGACTCCAATCCGTCACGGAGAAGGACATTACCGCGTTGGTTGTGGACTATCTTCTATCCAAAATGCAGTAAAATGCGGATGGGCTCTGGTAACTTCTTCTGGATGGCTACTTCCGCGCGCGAATGTAGGGCAGATAATCACGTTATAAGCAGAGGGGGACGCGACTCCCTCATAGTGCCCCACTACAACACTAATTCTCCTATGATTCCTCAGCCATAACCCTCTCAAACCTATCTTCCTTGTCAAAGCTTGAAAATGAGTTACCCAGGGGTTAATTCAACTATCTTTTGGTGACCCGCTTATAGACGCCCGGTTCGAGCCGCTTGAGCAATAGTGCCGTTGGACGCTCGGGCTGCTGTACCTCGAAGCTGTCAAAGAATCCGGTGACAGGATTAAGGTTCCTATAGGTCTCCAAGGAGAAGATGAGAACCAGATAATCTGGGTCTCCCTTCCTGTTGAGGGTGATGACACTCTCGTCCCTTCCTGAGGCCTTAAGCGGGAATTCCAAGGGAACTCTGATCAATGTAAAGTCGTTAAATGGAGAAACCTCGAGGGCCCAAGGGCGGGTCAGAGTCATGTTGTAGAGCCTCACGCTATAAGATATACGGGCAGGAGTGCCTCCTAGATTCCTCGCTTTTAAGACAACGGTGAGATCCTCCAAGCTCAGATCGATGGTCCCGTTATACTCCAGGGGCGTTGAGAGGTGGTATGCTACCACAGGTCTGGTGATGAACCCGTAGACGATAAGGACATTGATGACGATAGCCAGGGCCATCAGGATGTATGCCTCCGTCTTTCTGCCTCTCTGAGCCATCTTCCTAACATCCAGTTTGAAGGTTTTAAAGGCATTTCTTACTACGACTACCCTAACTCTCCATGAAATAGTAACAGAACTAGGAAGAAAAGAAAAAAAGACAGTTTTTCTCCTGCTTATAGTAGAACTCGTCCGAGCTCTTCAGATTTAAGGAGAGTCATCCACTCCTTTGCGGTCTCCTCCTGGATCACGGAGATGTTATCGTCGGTGAGGTGCCTGAACCTCGCCTGTGGCTTCAAGTACTCAGTTACAGGCTTCAGCTCCCTAGGTTTATAGTTCAGCTTGAATCTCTCGCCGTCAATGATCTCAAAGAGAGGCCAGATGCCGGTCTGGACCACGAGGCGGGCTATTTCGATGGTCTTGGCTTCGTCGAAGCGCCACCCTACGGGACAAGGGGCATGGATGATGAGCATCTTAAAGCCTTCCACCGTCTTCCCGTAGTTGATCTTAGAGATGAGGTCCTCGGGGTATGCCACCGAGGCAGTTGCAAGGTAGGGTATCCCATGGGCTGCAAAGATCTTTGCGATATTCTTCTTCCTCATCTGCTTCCCCTTTATCACCGATCCTACTGGAGTAGTCGAGGTATAGGAGAAAATGGGAGTCGACCCGCTCCTCTGGTTCCCCGTGTTCATATAAGCCTCATTGTCCTTTACAATGACCCAGACGTTCTCGTTCCTTTCGGCGGCTGCTGATATACCCTGAAATCCAATGTCATAAGTTCCACCGTCTCCGAAGAGGCCCACCACTTGGACGTCTGTCCTTCCTATAGCCTTTAGGGCCCTCCACGTACCTGTGAGCATTGCACCACCTCCCTCGAACACTGAGCTTGCCATAGGGTGGCTGGTGACGGCATCGGGGCAGCTGGGAATCCTGTGCCTGATAGCATTGGGGCCAATAGCCTTGAACACGAGCCTCGCAGCGAGGGAAGCACCGCATCCCGAGCACGCGCTGCCAGGGGTGATGGTGATCTCCTCCATGGGTATCTGAAATCTGTTGATTCTCTGACTCATTACGCATTAACCTCAATTAATTCCTCTTAAACCCACACCTCAGCGGTATGTACCTTATCGTCTTTTGCGGCATTTAGCGTCTTCAAGCCGATATTGTAGATATCATCCACCCGGACCTCCTTTCCCCCCATCCCTGCGAAGAACTCAAGCACGGAAGGCCTGTCCTTAATATCATATATAGCGTTCCTAATCTGTGTATATGCGGCCCCACCATGGCCAAGGCAAACATTTCTATCGATCATGCCTATAGCACCAACATTCGCAGCGAGTTTCTGGATTTCCTCTGTGGGGAAGGGCACAAAGCATTTGAGCTTAAGAAGCCCGACACTATTACCATCGTTTTGGAGCCTATCCACAGCTGCTCTAGCAGTTCCCGCGAGGGATCCCATAGCAACAATAAAGGCTTCCACACCATCCGTCTTGTACTCCTCGATGAGCCCGTTGCCGTAATTTCGCCCGAACTTTTTTCCAAAGCTCTCGTTGACCTCAGTGATAATATCCTTGGTATCCAAAATCGCCTCATGATGGACCTTCCAACGCATTTGGGGGTCGTTTTCCCTGATGTTCATACCGAAGCTATTTGAGTCGACCTCGTCAGGAAGAATACTTGGCATAGGCCTGTTGGGTGGCAGCCATTCGTCCACGTCCTCTTGTTGGGGGATCTCCACAGGCTCAGCCGTGTAACTCAGGACGTATCCGTCGTATCCGAAGACAACTGGCAGCCGGACCCGTTCATCCTCGGCGATCTTGTAGGCCATAAGACAGGTGTCCAAAGCTTCCTGGTTGTGCTCCACGTAAAGCTGTATCCACCCCGTCCAAAGTTGGGACATGAGGTCAGTATGATCTGGCTGCATGCTCTTGTTTCCCCTGTGAACTGTGGCCATGACTACCGGGAGTCTATCTGATGAGGTCTGGTGCATCGGGTGATGCATATATAGCTGCCCTGGGCCAGAGGTACAAACGAAGGTGCGGGCTCCGACCCTAGATGCGGCTTGGACAACGACGTGAGAGCTGAGCTCCCCCTCAACGTTGACTAACTCTGCATCCAGCTCCCCGTTTGCAATCATGTCTGAAAGATACTCGGTAATGGTGGTTTGGGGTGTGACAGGGAACGCGGATGCAACATTGACCCTTGCTAGCTTCACCGCAGTGGCGGTGGCTTTGTTTCCAACCATTACTTCAAATGACATTTCATCGCCTCCTATACAAGGACCCTCTCGAACGAAATGCACTTAACGTTGCACTCCTCAACGCAGATTCCACAGCCTTTACACTTACGGTACTCGATCTCCGGTAGGAGGTTCTCCCATTTTATAGCGGTCTCAGGGCAGAAGAGCCAGCATGCCTTACACCCTGTACATTGGTCTAGATCGATAATGGGGGTAAAGACCCTCCATGAAGAGACGTCTTTAAGAACCCCATAACCGGGGACTCCGACCTCAGGCGCATCAAGTTCTGCTTCCTTATGAGTAGCCTGCACAGGAAGACTAGCCTCAGAATATGACTGGCGGATGGCTACGATGTTCATCTCCCCGATCCTCCCAGGAAACTGGTTGTGGATAGACGTCTCTATAGATTCCATAGAGGGGAAACCGACAACCTTACTGAAGGCACCCAGAATCGCAGTATTTGTTATGGGGCGTTTCAAGGTCTCAAGTGCGATCTTCGTAGCATCAACCGAGGCGATTCTGATGTCTCCGGCTATCGGTACCTTCTCCGGAGGCAGATGGGAGTTAACGATAAGGAGTCCGCCTTTCTTAATCCCAGATGCCACGCTCTGCTCTTTGCTCAGCAGAGGGTCAAGAACAATTACAATATCAGGTTCGTGGACCAGTTCACGCTCCCTTACTCGGATGTCATCGATCCTAACGAAGGCGACTAGGGGGGCTCCCCGTCTCTCGGTGCCGTACATTGGGATCGCCTGGGAAAACTTGCCGTCCCTGTAGGATGCGTCAGCCAGCAGTCTTGATGCTGTTACAGCCCCCTGGCCGCCCCTGCCGTGTATTCTGATACCTAACATCATAAAGCCTCTGTGAATTGGTTAGGCATACTACATTAATTATAAAAACTATACGGCTTCAAGGAGAGGGGGATCGTTCAAAATTGTTCAATTTGTGAAGGGAATAATTGTCTTCTTTTACGAAGGTTTTGCAGCATTGTCAGATATTCATTAACGTTGTAGGGTAATATGCCTTAACAGTCAATTTGATTATCTACTTTATCGACGAAATGGATTTCACTTGGTTAATTCAAGGGGTTAGTCTTTTGGCGCGCGAGTGATGAGTTCTTCTCTTCTGATGTGGGATTAGTCTGTTTTTTTGGTCGATAGCATGTAAATATTATAACCGTAGATAGGAAAGCACATGCGACGAATAATCACAAGGAAACGGGGATCATTATTTTTCTGATAGGTTTAGTTTCTTTGGATGTTTTAAAGTAACCAAGCGGGAGATTTAAAATGACGAGACTACTGTGGATATCGATTAATAACGAATGAGGGTTCCCTGTGAGTAGAAAAGTAGATATAGATGTCAAGATCCTTATATTGTTCATTCGGGTCTATTGCGGAAAACAACATAGTTTGTCTGAAAAGTTTCACTGGGAACCTTCGGAGAAGTTTTGGATGCTGGGGGCGCTCCCCGCCCCTCTTCTGTGTAAAGACTGCCTCGATTTGCTAGAATACTCAGCGGAGCGAAGAATGCTTTGCCCTTTGGACCCTAAACCCACATGCAAAAAGTGTAAGATTCATTGTTACCAGGATGATTTCAGGGATAGGATAAGGGAGGTTATGAGGTTCTCGGGGAAGCACTTCTTAATATTCGCGTTTAGACACGGCCTATTCAAAGAGAGTTGGGAGATAATCACTCATTTTATCTGAAAAAGCTATTCTCTAAAGCGGTCCCGATTAGTTCACTTTAGAGTTATGGTTTATATGAATAAATTTTTGCGCAAAAAGATTTATTATAAATGACAAAAGATGAGTAAAGATCACTACTGGAAGTGTTGACTTGTCTAAGAGAGATTTAAAACTTAAATTTAGCGAGCTTTCATCGGCAATTGGCACCTTCAAAGGGGTTGAAATCGAGGTCGGAAGGATCTTTGAAGAAGATTGGGAAGAAAAGTTGGGTCCAACCCCATTTCCTGGTCTTGGTACCTTTCGAAATTGGGACAGGAGGCTCTTGGAGCGTTACAAACCTTTCTATATGCCTTTTTGTGACCTATGTTGCCTCTGTACCTACGGCAAATGTGATTTAACGGGTGACAAGAAAGGCGCCTGTGGCATAACCATGGCGGGTCAGCAGTCGAGGATTGTGCTTCTCGCAGCTTGTATTGGAGCCTCCACTCATACAGCTCACGCAAGGCACATGCTTGAAAACCTCATAGAGCTGTACGGGAGAGAAAGTCCTCTCGAGGTGGCGATGAATACTAATGTAGAGGCCCCCCACATTAGGCTTATTTGCGGTCTAAGACCTAAAACCCTGAAGGATCTTGAGGATGTTTTAGATTACATTGAGACACAACTTATAGAGCTGATAGCAGTGACCCATACAGGCCAGGAGGGAGATCCTCTTGACTTTGAGTCGAAGACCTTCCATGCAGGGATGCTCGATCATCTGGCACTCGAGGCAGCGGACATTGCACAGATAGCCACCCTTGGCTTCCCAAAAGGAGATCCACAGGCCCCTTTAGCGGATATAGGCTTTAGCTCTGTAGACCCGACAAAGCCCGTTATTCTATGCATCGGTCATAACGTCCTCCCAAGCATCGATATCATAGACTACTTGATGGATCATGATCTCTTTGGGGAGGTCGAGATAGGGGGCATTTGTTGCACTGCCCACGACATGACACGGTATGATAAAAGAGCAAAGATCATAGGCCCGATTTCCTGGCAACTAAGATTCGTCAGGTCCGGCATCCCTGACCTCATCGTCATAGATGCCCAATGCCTCAGAACCGACATACTCACTGAGGCACAGAAAATCGGGGCACCCATCATCGCCACGACTATGAAAAGCTGCCAGGGTCTCCCCGATATGACTGATGAGGCCCCAGAGAAAATTATCGCTTCAATGCTTGAGGACGGGGCTCCAGGTGCCCTCATACTAGACCCGAGAAAGGTGGGCGAGGTTGCAGTCAAGACTGCGATGGCAATTAGGCCGAAAAGAGTAATAACAACGAAACTTACACGTGAAAAAGTCGCTGAGATGTCAAAGACCTGTAGATCCTGCTCTGAGTGCATAAGGGCCTGCCCTCATAATCTCCAAATTAGGGATGCAGTTCAGGCAGCAGCAAATGGAGATTTTGAACTTCTCGCCAGTCTTTACAAGGCCTGTGTTGGATGTGCTAGGTGTGAGAGTGCCTGCCCCGAGAATTTCCCGATTATTTCATTTTTTAACGTGGGAGCTGAAGAGAGCATCCTCAAGGAAAAGTATTCCATGAGAATTGGAAGAGGTGCTATCCAGGACACTGAGATCAGGGAAGTAGGGCGGGCAATAGTTTTTGGAGAAATCCCAGGAGTCCTGGCCCTCGTCGGTTGCGCAAACTTCCCCGCTGGAGGGGACGATGTAGCCAGAATAGCAGACGAGTTCATAAGGCGCCGCTTCATTACAGTCGCTTCTGGCTGCTCTGCAATGAGCATAGCAATGGTGAAAAATGAGGATGGGGAGAACCTCTATCAGACTTATCCTGGGATCTTTGACGCAGGAGGCTTAGTGAATGTAGGCAGCTGTGTCTCGAATGCTCACATCACTGGAGCCGCTATAAAGATCGCTAACATATTTGCAAAACGTCCCCTAAGGGGAAACTACGAGGAGATTGCGGACTATATTTATAACAGGGTCGGAGCCGTTGGACTTGCTTGGGGAGCCATGTCCCAGAAAGCTGCCTCCATTGCTGCAGGATGCTGGAGGCTGGGAATCCCTGTCGTAGTGGGTCCTCATGGAGCCAAGTATAGACGTATGTTGTTAGGTAGGAAGGAGAACGACGATGACTGGACTGTCAAAGACGCCCGAACAGGAAAAGAGGTCTATGTGGGCCCGGTCCCTGAGCATCTATTCTATGCTGCAGAGACTGTTGAGGAGGCAATGGTGATGATCGCTAAGCTCACGATGCGCCCTAATGACACTTCCAAGGGAAGAGCGGTTAAACTAAGTCACTATATTGACCTCCATAAGAGACACTACGGTTGTATGCCGGACGATCTCCAGCTCTTCGTGAGAATGGAGGCGGATATACCCTTCACAATGAAAGACGAAATTCAGAAATACCTCATAGAAAAGAACTGGAATGCGGACAAGATTGCATTCCCTGACCCGACTATGCTGGATCGGATGGTTAGGAGGCATGAGTGATATCAGCTAAAACAACTCTGGGTCAGACAGCGATGATCCCCGGGCCGAAAAAGGCCAATATCTTTCCAAAGCCAACAGTCGTGGCTGCGATGGTGAAAAAGTCGAAAAGGTGTTTACTTGTTGTGGGTTCGAAAGCACCTTTTACAACAACTAAGGACGGGAACCTTGTCGACTCAGCGATAAGGATGTCTAAAAATGGAAATATTTCGGTGGCAGCTACAGGGCATATAATAAAAGAGTTCCTAAAGAGGGGCTCCAAAAGCGCCTTCAGTATCCAAGTCATGAATCTTGGGGACAGGCTAAGAGATCCAAGCTGGGGGGGCTTTGACGGAGCAGGTATATACGACCTAGTGATCTTTGCGGGCTTCGCTTATTATATCGAGTGGCTCGTTCAGTCTGGTTTAAAGAACTTTGCACCGGATCTTAGAATAATAAGTCTTGAAAAGACCTATCAGCCCAATGCGAGCTGGAGCCTAGGGACGTTGCCAGAAGGCAGATGGGAAGAATCTTTAGATGAAATACTAACTGCATTAGAGGAGAACAAGTCGTAATGTCAATGTTTGAAGATATCCCCGTGGATGTCGGCATCATATACGAGGGCGAACGCATTAGAGGCCGTGATATGCGCCTCGAGCTTGGTGGCCCCAGAGAGCAATATAAATTCGAACTGGTCCAAGTCAGAGGGATGGATGAGATTGAGGATGGAAAAATCATGATAAACGGTCAAGATATATCTGGTTTACCCGAGAGAACAAACACGCCATTCGGTCTCCTCATTGAGGTCGCGGGAAAAGAGGCTGAAAAAGATATTGAAGGCGTCATTGAGCGCCGAATCCACGAATACTGTAACTTTATAGAGGGTTTCATGCACCTCAACCAGCGATACGATATCCAAATGAGGATAAGTAAAAAGTCCTTCGAGAAAGGTTTCAATAGCTTTAAACATATGGGCGAGGTCCTCAAGCGACTCATTAAGAGTGAGATGTCATTCATCGAGAAGATCCAAATGACTTTCATCACTGAGCCAGGCCTCGTAAAGGAAGGGTACAACAAAGCCTTAGAGATATATGAAGCGCGAGATGCAAAGGCAAGAGGTATGAGCGACAATGATGTCGATGTCTTTTATGGGTGCCAGCTTTGCCAGAGCTTTGCTCCCTCCCATCTCTGCGTTATCACACCTCAAAGATACGCAAATTGCGGGGCTATCAGTTGGTTTGATGGAAAAGCAACCGCTAAAGTAGATCCAAAAGGGCCGGTCTTTGAGATCCCAAAAGGTGAGGTTATCAACGCTGACACGGGCGAGTATGTGGGCGTCAACAAGGTCATGCAAGAGAAATCCCTTGGAGAGATAGAGAGAGTACAACTATACACAACCTTTGGTAATCCCCACACTAGTTGTGGCTGTTTCGAAGGATGCGCGTTCTTAATCCCAGAGGTCGATGGATTTGGAATAGTTCACCGAAACTTTAAAGGAGATACAGTCAACGGCCTCAGTTTCGTTACAATCTCTGACTTAACCGCTGGCGGTAAACAAGTGGACGGATTCCACGGCCTATCTATAGAATACATGAGAAGCCTGAAATTCCTTGATGCAGACGGAGGCTGGGAAAGAGTGGTCTGGATGCCCCAAGAGATAAAGGAACGAGTCCAGGAGTTCATACCACCCGAAATAGTTTCCATGATCGCAACCGAATCCGATGTTTCCGATCTCGATGAGTTGAAATCTTGGCTCATAGAAAAGAAACATCCAATAATAGAAAGATGGCGCGAGGAGCCTGACTCTGCCCCAGCAGAGATTGAAGAGATCACTGTGCCGACCCTTGAAGTGCCGGCATCGGCCTTTCCAAATCAAGGGTTCCCTTCAGGTATGGGCTTTACTATAATCCTGAAGAACGCAAAGATCAAAGCAGAGAAGATGATCATAAAGGCCAATAAAGGTAGTTAGTCCATAATGGTGGATAAAAAGAAGGAGAACCTCCCAATTAGCTTTGACATGCTAAAAGCTCTCGCGAAGTTCCAAGAAATAGAGTTTGAAGATGTTGAGCTTAGTTTTGACGAATTGGAGCTTAGAATTTCCCCTGGGATGATAACGGGTCCCCCTGCGGTAACTCCATCCCAAGGGATCATAAATAACATTAAACCAACACAAATCCAGGAGGAAAAAGTCGGGTTTCCTTCCCACATATATAATGGAGAAGTCGTAGAGGTTAGGCTTGGAGCCACAAAAGCCGATGGAGGTACCAGAGACAGATCGTTTGTCATCGGTGGCGAGACCGCCCCTGCATTTTATAATTTCCAAGCAAAGACGCCAAATAGGCCTATAATTGCGATGGATGTTTTTGACTGGGAAAAAATCCCCTTGGCAAAGGCCGTCAAGATGCACTTTAGGGAAGTAGTGGCAGATCCGGCTGCGTGGGCAAAAATGTGCGTTGAAAAGTATGACGCAGACATGATCAACCTTCATATGCTGACAATCGACCCGCTTATCGAGGACGCTTCTCCAAAATCAGCCCTAAAGACGATGGAGGACGTACTTGAGGCCGTTGACGTACCAATCGCCTTTGGAGGTTGCGGGGATCCAAAGAAGGATCTAGAGGTCTTCAAGGTCGTTGCTGAGGCCACAGCAGGTGAGAGGATCCTTTTCAATTCAGTTACCTTAGACATGGATATTAAGGCTACAGCAGATATCATCAGAGAAAATGGCCATACGGTTATCGCTTTTACATCCATGGATGTCAACAAAGCCCGGGAGCTAAACCGGAAGCTCTACGATTTCCTACCCAAGGAGGATATACTAATGGACACAACTACGGCGGCCCTAGGTTACGGGCTCGACTACGCATACACCGTCATGGAAAGGTCAAGACTAGCAGCCCTAAAGGGTGACCCCGAGCTCAACCATCCCATCTCATCAGGCGCCACCAACGCTTGGGCGGCTAGGGAAGCGTGGATGAAAATGGGAGCAGAGTGGGCACCCAGAGAGCTTAGGGGGCCTATTTGGGAAACTATAACAGCACAAACCTTGTTGATGGCGGGAGTAGATTACTTCATGATGATGCACCCTGCCGCTGTACGGGCAATAAAGACGCTTATCAACAACTTGATGAGCGGAAAAGACCCGAGTGATGCCCAAGATTGGGTGTCCCTCAAACTATAGAAGGTGTATGTTTGCCTGCAAAGGAACTAAGCCCAATTGAGGTCTATAAGATACTCCCTGGGACAAATTGCAAAGAGTGTGGGGAGAACAATTGTATGGCCTTCGCAGCTAAGCTAGTTAACCGAGAGGCAGTCCTTCAAAAGTGTCCGCCGCTTCTCAAGCCCAAGTTCACAGAAGCTCACAACAAGCTCTGGGTCCTACTAAAGCCTGCTGTACAAGCGGTACAAGTGGGCACCGGAGACAAAGCGGTCACAGTTGGTGGTGAGTACGTCCTCTACCGCCATGAGTTCACATATTTCAACCTCCCGCCTATTGCAATTGATGTGAGTGACGAAATGTCCAATGAGGAGTTTGAGGCCCGAATCAAGATTGCCGACGAGTTTGAGTTTGAGTATATTGGCATGAAGCTTACCCTTGACATGGTCGCAGTCAGATCTACATCAAACGACCCCAAAAAGTTCGAGGCTGCAGTGAAGAAGGCATCAGAACTTACGGATATGCCTCTCCTCTTGTGCTCCCATAATCCTGTTGTAATGGAGTATGCGCTTTCTGCAGTTGGAAACAGGAAGCCTCTCATCTACGCCGCCACGAAAGAAAACTGGAAAGAGATGGCAGACCTAGCCATAATGTACAACTGCCCCATCGTTGCTTCGGCTCCATTTGACCTTAATTCCCTCAAAGGCATTGCTAGAACTCTCACAGAGTATGGTGTGGAGAATATTGTTCTTGACCCGGGGACCCAGGGGGACGAAGGTATTAGCAGGACTCTTGACAATTTTACAGTCCTGCGGTGGAACGCAATCAATGAAGAGGAGGAATACCTTGGCTATCCCCTATTGGGCACACCCATCGTGGCTTGGACAGAGAAAACGGAGGATCCCCTGATTAACGAATGGAACGAAGCCATGCTCGCATCCGCCCTCATCGCAAGATACGCGGACATACTAATAGTTCATAGTGTGAGCGGGTGGGCATTACTACCTTTTGTCTTCCTGAGGCAAAATATTTACACCGACCCAAGGACACCACTGGCCGTCGAGGCGGGAGTCCTAACCTACGGGAAGCCCGATGAAAACTCCCCTGTACTTCTTACCACTAACTTCGCTTTGACATTTTATACAGTCGCTTCAGATATCGAAGGATCAAAGCTGGACTGCTACCTTGTGGTCGTAGACAGTGAAGGACTCTCGGTGGATACCGCAGTGGCTGGACGACAACTTACCGCCGACACTGTCGCCGAAGCCCTCAGCGAAACAAAAGTAGGGGACTTGGTAAAGCACAGACATCTTATAATCCCCGGTAGAGCAGCACGCCTCAGTGGAGAGATCCAGGAGACCTCCGGGTGGAACGTTTCGGTGGGACCTCACGACTCATCAGGAATCGCGAAATTCATTGAGGATATTTGGCCCCCTGAGTCCGAGTGATTTACCCAACCTTTTTCTTCGATGATTTATAGAGTTTCCTGATGGCAACGAAACTGGTTATTTCGGTATCTGGCAAGGGCGGAACGGGTAAAACTACAGTCACTGCCCTCCTGCTAAAATGGCTCATCCAGAATTCGGAAAAGATTTCCCTCGTAGTAGATGCTGATCCCGCCACAAACCTCCCTGATGTCCTGGGAATTAAGATTCAACGGACAGTAGGACAGTCCTCGAGAGAGTTGAAAGACAATATCGAGAATGGCACGCTCTCGCCGATGCTTTCTAAAAAAGACATTATTGAGGCTAATGTCTTTCAGACCCTCGTCGAGGAGGACAGTTTCGACCTTCTCGCGATGGGGCGATCAGAGGGAGAAGGATGCTACTGCTTTGTCAATAATATGCTCACTAGAATCTTGGACACTCTAATGATGAACTATGAGGTGGCCTTCCTTGACATGGAAGCTGGTCTAGAACATCTTAGCAGAAGGACCGACAGAGACGTCGACTCCATGATTGTTGTTACAGATCCCTCAAAAATGGGCCTAGAGACCGCTAGAAGGATCAAGGAGATTGTAGATGAGGTTCATATCGATGTAAAGCACATTTATCTTGTAGGCAATAGATTCACTTCGGACTTGGAGGACCTCTTAATGAAGAGCGCAAATGATATTGGACTCGAGTACGGAGGTTTAATCCCGGTAGACAATAATGTGTCCACTTACAATTTAACTGGCAAGCCCTTGTTAGGCATCCCTGACGATTCACCTGCTTACAAAGCAATTGAAAAACTCGCTAAAAAGATAGGCTTAACCAGTAAATAGGATGAATGATTTGAAGATCGCAGTCGCTGGGAAAGGAGGAGTAGGTAAGACCTTCATCTCTGGGACTCTTGCTAGATTGTTAGCTAGGGAAGGCTACAACGTCTTAGCTGTCGATGCAGACCCAAACGTTAACACTGCCTCCTCGCTGGGTGTACCCTCAGAAATCGCTGAAAAAATCATTCCGCTCTCGGAGAACAAGAGACTCATCGAGGAAAAAACAGGAGTCCCCCCAAATAAATTCAGCACCAAGGTCTTTCGGCTAACCCCAAATGTTAGTGATATCGTCGAAAAATTCGGGGTCATAGGTCCCGATGGCGTTCAACTGCTTGTGATGGGAACAGTGAATGATGGAGGTGCCGGCTGTATGTGTCCCTCAAACGCCCTTTTGAGAGTCCTTGTTCAACACCTGCTAATCCAGAGGAAAGATATCTTAGTCATGGACATGGTGGCTGGACTTGAGCACCTTGGCCGGGGTACAGCGAGGAGGATGGACACGATGCTCGCAGTTATAGAGCCTAGGATGAAGTCTGTAGAGACCGTGAAGAGAGTCATCAAACTTGCTAAAGAGATTGAAGTCCGAGAGGTCCTCGCCGTCGGGAACAAGATCCGCTCCGAAAGAGAACGTCTCTTCATAGAAGAGAAGATGAGAGCCATCGGCGTAGAAATAGCGGCGTATGTTCCTTACGATGAAGCAGTTGTCGAGGCTGACATGGAGGGTATAGCGCCTATTGACCGTGATGATAGCTCACCTGCTATCTCGGCCTTGTTTAAACTCAAAGAATGCCTAAAAACCCGATATTCCTTTTAAGAATCCTCAATTCGTTTATCAATAAAAACTGATAAAGTGGAAGAAAGAAATAGTCGAGTGCACCAAGTGAAGATCACAGCGATAAGGATCAAGACCAAGTACTGGCTACCCGGTACAAACTATGTTAACGAGATTGTCGAATCGGTTAAAAATATTCTTCAAGACGGTGATATTGTCACTATTTCAGAGAAGGCTATCTCTACAGCCATGGGTAACCTTATCGATGAATCTCAGATCGAACCTGGGAGACTTGCTAAACTTCTGACATCATTCTGGATGAGGCGGTTATGGGGGGGTCCTTTCGGGAAACTCGCTAAACTGAGAGATCATACCATCGAAAGGTTGAAAAAATATCCTATCAGTGAGGGAGCTGCACACAAACAGGTGGCCCTCGATCATGTAGGACTCATTCATGCTCTAAGACATTATTCAGAGGGTGGGATCGACGCGAGCAATCTACCCTATTCCTACGTCTGCCTCCCACTTAAGGATCCAAAACGAATCGCGGACTCCATCCAAATTGCTTTAGATGATGTTAGGAACCATCTATCCGTAATTATCGTCGACGGAGATACTACATTCTCTAGAAGAAATCTTCACATAGGTCCACGGAATGTCCCAATCTCCGGGATCCTCTACATAGGAGGTTTCTTGACCTTTCTAATAGGGCGGAAACTCAACTTCACTGCAAGGTCCACGCCTTTGGTTGAAACAGGAGTCTTTCGAAATCCTGATTTAGTTCTAACGCTGGCAAATGTCTCCCATAGGGTTAGAGGACATGGAGCAGGAAGAACCGTTTGGGATATGGCAAAGAGATTCGGGGTCGGATTGACAGAGGTCACATGGGATATGCTAAGACTCGTTGATCATTATCCAATTGCTATTCTCAGAGTTGAAGATTAATTATCCGAGGTTCAGAACTATTAACATGAAAATGAGTCTGTAAACAAAAAAAATAGAGAAAATCCCAAATACCAATGAATTGATTCTATGAAGTTGAGCGTTTAAGATGGAGCCTGCCTTAAGAGGGAGCGTCGAAAAGATCATCGACATAAACATCGATGAGGAGAGCCTGAGGAAAAAGTATCAGATTCTGAGGCTATACAAGAAACAAGGGGTGATCACCTCAGTAGAAAGTGCCTTGTTTGGGGCGGTCTGGAATAACGTGATCACTGCTCTTGTCGATGTTAAGACAAGGGCTAGGCAGGAGATCAGCGAGAGTGAGATGGAAGAATTCAGAATGATTTTTGCATCAAGGGCACTTGAGATTCGGTCCCGGATCAGTGAGATATCAAACTTCTAATTTCTCAGCCTTTAGCTAAAAATCTCACGCAGCTCGTTATGAATAAAAACCAGAGACCTAAGGCTTAAACGAGGATGGCTCCGAATTCTCAAATATGATCTCACGAGAAGAGTCTCTGAGGCTAGTTAAGAATCATGTTAAGAATAGGAATCTCGTGAATCATATGATTGCAGTCTCTGCAATCATGAAAAGTATGGCAAATCATTTTGGCAAGGACCCAACTCTTTGGGAGGCTGTAGGGATGCTCCATGACGTTGACTACGAAAGGACCAGCAATGACTTCCTCAGACATGGACTCCTATCTGCTTCGATAGTGGAAAATTTCCTGCCCGAAATAGGACTAAAGGCCATCAGGGCCCATAACCCTATGACAGGGGTTAAAGCGGAGAGTAGGATGGAGATCAGTCTCTTTGCAGCTGATGCCATCTCTGGCATGATAGTTGCTGGTGCCCTTGTAAGGCCTACTAGACTCGAGGGCATGAAACCAAAGAGCCTGAGGAGGCGAATGAAAGACAAGTCTTTCGCGCGTAAGGTGAATAGAGAAAATATCATTAGGTGCGAAGAGATAGGGCTGGACCTTAATACGTTCCTCGCATTGAGTATCGAGGCGATGCAGTCGGTTAGTGACGAGATAGGGCTGTGAATTGTTTGTTGTCGGGGAGGAGATCATTAAGCTGGTATTCAAAACCATTGCGTTTAACACCATTCCCTTTCATAGCTCAAACGGACTGGGGCTAGGACGTTAGTCAGCATCACAATGGCTCTGAGAGAAGGACCATGGGAGTTACGAGGTTAGATAGATATGTTTACTCGAGTTTTGTGATTACAAAAGCGAATAATGAGACTCCAGTGCGCGAGGAAAAATACTACGACAGAAACTCAGACTGCTAAGTTAAGACTTTTCTTGAACAGTGTGGCGGTTGGCAAACGAGATAAAAAGATCTATCATTAGGTTTCTAATGAAAAAAGATGGATTTCCTATGCCTATTAGAGAATAATGAAATCGAGTATTATGGTCTTCTGACTTGGCCAGTGAGGGGTAAGGATTGGCTGATAACGCCCATTAAGATCAATTCTACCGCAGAGGACCATAGATGAAGAACTTATGCACGCGTTTAATGGTGATAGGTCTGAACTACCATGTCAAGAATGTGATCTCTTTCACTAGGAGGTCTGGGATCATCCGGCGTCCGTCCTTAACTAGCGCGATAAATCCGAGGCTCTCTAGGGTCTTGAGGTCGTTGTAGACATTTTTGACATCTCTCCCGATGCTCGACGCGAGCCCGTTTATGGAATCTGCATTGTGCCTTGACATTAGGTCTAGGAGTTCAAGCCTCTTCGGGGTGAGTTTTGAGAGGTCTTGGGGTCCAAGTTCTAGAATCTCTTCGGTGAGATAGTCGAATGCTTCGCCCTCTACGTAGGCCCCAAGAGCGTATTCCATGGCTATCCATTCCACGTAGATGTCGAAAGCCTCTGAATCAAAGGTTCTCTTTGCGAATTGGTTTGACAAGTCGTCGAGGCTCGATCCAAATTGTATTTCGTACTGTTCTATTTTGTCGATAACCTCTCTAAGGGGGATTCTCCTAACTATTCTGAGTTGCATCTCTCTAGAATTATTGGTATCCACACCAAAAAAGTCTTATTATCCTCTCGGAGAATATGGGGCTTGACCCTTATGGAGGTACCAATTAAGAAGATTAACGACCAGACATGGGAGGTCCCTGTGGAGTATAACCGGTATATGAAGGTGCCCGCTAGGATCTATGCGGATGAGTCTCTTCTGGACGGGATGAAACGAGATGAGACGTTATATCAGGGGATTAATATTACTCAGCTTCCGGGGATCCAAAAGTATGGTATCATTTTGCCTGATGGGCATCAGGGATATGGGTTCCCTATCGGGGGAGTGGCAGGTTTCAATCTGGACGAGGGGGTTATCACGCCAGGGGGTGTAGGGTATGATATTAACTGCGGCGTCAGGCTGATGAGAACGGATCTAACCTATGATGAGATTAAACCCGTTGCCCGGAAACTCATTGAGAGGATCTTTCAGTTGGTCCCCTGTGGAGTAGGTGTGGGAAGTGATGTCCGTCTCTCAGTCCGTGAACTTGCTAGAGCGGTCTCCGAGGGGGTAAACTGGGCGATTGGAAAGGGCTTTGGATGGGAGGGTGACTCGGTGCATCTGGAGGAGGGGGGCTGTATGGAGGAGGCCAATCCGGAAAAGGTCTCGCCTAGGGCCATGAAACGGGGCTCGACACAGTTAGGAACGTTGGGTGCCGGTAACCATTTCCTAGAAATTGCCCGAGTCAAAGATGTATTAGATGAAAAGGCGGCAAAGTCATTTGGCATCACGGAACGGGATCAGATCGTGGTCTGGGTTCATACGGGTTCTAGGGGTTTTGGACATCAAGTTGCGTCGGATTATATCCGAGTGATGGATCGGGCTGTGAGGAATCATGGACTCAAAATCCCGGTGCGGGAGCTAGGGTGCGCTCCACTGGGAAGTAGGGAGGCGGATGACTATTACGAAGCTATGAGTTGCGCGGTGAACTGGGCGTTCCTGAACAGGCATATCATCATGCATCGTGTAAGGCAAGCCTTCGAAGAGGTGATGGGACGATCTGCGGACAGTATGGGGATGGACTTGGTGTATGGGATGACACATAATACGGCAAAGAAGGAAGAGCACGTTGTGGATGGAAAACGTATGGATCTCATGGTGCACCGTAAGGGGGCCTCTCGGGCGTTCGGGCCTGGTAGGGACGATCTGCCTAGGGATTATAGGTCGGTAGGTCAACCAGTGCTCTTGGTAGGGACTATGGGGACTGCAAGTTACTTGTTGAAGGGTACGGAACGGGGTGAGGAGATCTCGTTCGCGAGTACTGCTCATGGTGCAGGGCGGGTGATGTCGAGGACGGGAGCCCGGAGACGATTCGACGCCCGGAGCATCGTCCAGGAGTTGAAGCGCAAGGGGATCGTTGTAAAAGCTGCGAGTGGGCGGATAGTAGAAGAAGAGAGCCCAGGAAGCTATAAGGACGTGCATAGAGTAGCAGATGTGAGTCACCGTTTGGGGATCGGGCGTAAGGTGATGATGTCCGTGCCTGTGGCTGTGGCGAAGGGATAGCCTACCCGTTTACGGGTAGGGTTTTTATCGTTCTACCCGTTTATTTGTCTGGTCGATTGTTTGTCGTTAAAGCCGTTTCTCTGGTTCACGCTATACAAACTATTTAGGCTAGGAGCTGGTGCTGGTAGAGTACAGGTCTCAACGGGGAAGCTTGCGGTGGTGATGGGGGTATCTCAACAGTCTTCTTCTCGGCGGTTGCGGTTGTTGGAGGAGCGGGGGTTGGTAGTGAGGCAGAGAGGTTTTGGGAGTAGTACGATCAGGATCACAGGGGATGGTCTGGGAAGACTTGAGGAGGTCTATTACGGGTTGAGAGAGGGACTTGAGGGAGGCGTAGGGGATATCGAGTTTGAGGGGGCGATCTTCAGTGGCATGTATCAGGGGGGCTACTATATCTCTCAGCCCGGTTATCGAGATCAGATCCGGGAGTTGTTAGGGTTTAATCCTTTCCCGGGGACCTTAAACGTGCGGTTAGTAGGGGATTACCGGGGGTCTAGGCTGGCGTTGGAGGGATGGCCTGTGGTGATTTTAAAGGGGTTCCAATCTGAGGATCGGGCTTTCGGGGGTGCCCAGTGTTATCCGTTGATGGTGAATGGGGTGGTGGATGGAGCGTTAATCGTGGCAGATCGGTCTAGGTACGACCTGTCGGTGATGGAGGTAATCGCTCCGATTGAGCTCCGGAAAAGGTTTGGGTTGGAGGACGGGGATCTGGTGAAACTCACCTTCCCTATGGTGGCGTCTACGCCAGCGACGGTGGAGTGACGTCTTTATCCTTATGATGAACCGCATAAAAAAGCCACACAAGTTTTGAGTTAGGCGAACTAGATTCTTTGTTTGGAGATCCTCTCCGAGATCTGCATCGCCGCCGTAGGATAGACGGCGATCTTGGCATCCCTACCGTTCCTGTCCATGAGATGCTCCAGGGCAATCCTCCAGTCATTTACCCAGACAGAGCCATTCCCGTAGTAGCACCCGTCCGACTTTTGGATCTCGGGGGCAACCACTAACACTCTATTCATCTTCCAGGGCTGTTTGATGTAGATGTCAGGTCTCCATCCCCTCCCCCCATATTCCGTCCCGAAACGCCCGTTATAATAGTTGACCCTACATCCTTCTGGGGTATAAAGGAGAAACACGAGGTCCCCCTTGTCCCGAACGGACTCCTCGGCGATCCTATAAGCCGTGTAACCCTCGTTGGCCATAGGGTAGCCGTTCCCTATCGCTACATCAGCCCCGTGCCAGAGCTGTGTAACATAATGCTTACGGGCCCGTTTTACCGCCTCTCTGTGGGCATTGACAACATCCCCGCAGACTAGATCCGAGACGTCGCACCGGGCGTTCAGGATGGCATTAACAACGAAGTCAACCCCAACCATTCTCGCGGTCTCCTCTGAATCTAGCCTCCTCATGTTCTCTTCAACGCTCCCAGATCCCGTCCCTTCCCTGATCCGGTGATTGTGGATGATGGATTCGATGCCAGCGATCCCCGGAAGGATCATTTCGGAGCCACCGCTAAAGCCGTAACCGAGATGTGGCAATAGGGCCCCAATAGTGACTTTGAGGTCGCATCCCATCACCTCTTTATTGATGTGAATTGGGCTCCCGTTACTGGTCTCCCCGAGCTCTACCAGATTATCATAAGGGTTATGGTTGAAAACCAAATACTTCTTCAGGATCTCCGCTCCCAGTTTTTTCTGGAAGTCGAAGAGCATCGGCCCCGATTGGGCCCCGCTCGCCATCATGAAGACGATGTGATCGTCTTCAATACCCCCCTCCCATAACTCACTAAGGACCGCGGGGAGCATCTGAAAGACCTTAGTGGGCCGGGTCATGCCATCGAAGACAATGGCACACCTTTTCTTACCGCGGGCGAGCTCGCTGAGGGGCGGAGTTCCAACGGGACGTCTCAACCTCTTGGCTAGATCACCTCCATTGAGAGACTTTTCGTTGTGGCCTTCCATCCTGATCTCCCTAACATCCCAAGACTCAGGAAACTCGAGCGCTACATCCTCCCAGCCGTACCACTCATAGGCGGGAACGAAAAGCCTCATATTATGAAATAGTCTAGCCTAGGATGGTTAAAGGGTTCACCTCCGTGTAAAGTATATTTAAACATGCAACGAAACCAATTAATGCGCCTTCGAAAGGGAGTAACCATATGGGGACCTCCAAGCTAGGGAAACCAGACGGCATCGCCATCTTGGACTTTGGCGGCCAGTATTGCCATCTTATTGCCCGCAGGGTCAGGGAGATGAACATCTACTCCGAGATCCTCCCATACGACGCCACCATTTCGGAGCTCAACAAGCTCCAGGACGTAATGAACCTCAAGGGAATCATCCTATCCGGGAGCCCTGCCAGCCTCAGTATTAAGGACTCGCCTAGACTGAGCGATGGAATCCTAGAGACTGGAGTCCCAGTCCTTGGCCTCTGCTATGGCCACCAGCTTATGGCCCACATGCATGATGGCGATGTTCGACGAGGAAAGCAGAGGGAGTACGGTATCACAGAGGCCACCATCGATTTTCCAATCGGAATCCTAAATGGACTGGACCCGGTAGAAAAGGTCTGGATGAGCCACGGTGACACCGTCTTCAGTCTCTCTGAGAATTTCCAGGTTCTCGCCCACACTCGGACCTCCCCTGTGGCGGCATTCATGCACAGGACGAAGCCCCTCCACGGCCTCCAGTGGCATCCCGAAGTAGTTCACACCAACAAGGGGAAACATATGCTCCGGAACTTTCTCCTTGACATCTGCCAGAGCGAACGGAACTGGAGGCCCGCCGACTTTATAGAGACGGCTGTCAAGGAGATCCAGGACACCATAGGAAATTCAAGTGCCATCATTGCCCTGAGTGGCGGAGTTGACTCCAGCGTTGCCGCTGCCCTTGCAGCCAAAGCCATAGGGGACAGGCTTGTCGCGGTCCATGTAGACCACGGCCTCATGAGAATGAACGAATCCGACGCCGTTGAGAAGACCTTCAACAAGATGGGGGTCGATCTCGTCGTGGCGAGGGTCCAGGAGCGCTTCCTAGAGAAACTTAAGGGAGTCTTAGACCCCGAGGAGAAGCGAAAGATCATTGGGGAGGAGTTCATCCGGGTCTTCGAGGCCGAGGCGATGCGCACCGGCGCAGAGTACCTAATCCAAGGCACTATCTACCCTGACCGGATAGAGTCAGGCTTTCGTAGCGGATCAGACACAATTAAAACCCACCACAACGTCGGTGGCATCCCTTCAGATATCAAGTTCAAAGGGATCATCGAACCCCTCCGAGACTTTTATAAGGATGAAGTCCGAGCCCTCGGAGCCCGCCTCAACATGCCTCCCTTCATAATCGAGCGGCCTCCCTTCCCGGGACCCGGCCTTGCCATAAGGATCATAGGGGAGGTTACTTTAGAGAAGGTTGAAGCCGTAAGACTGGCCGATGCAATAGTTTGTGAAGAAGTAGAGACCTCAAGCCTCAGGGATTCTGCCTGGCAGTATCTCGCCATCCTCACGAACACCAGAAGCACGGGGGTTAAGGGGGACGAAAGAGACTACGGCCTCACCTGCGCAGTCCGCATCGTGGAGAGCGTCGACGGGATGACCGCGAACTTCTCCAAGGCCCCCTGGAAAGTCCTAGAGCGAATATCTACCCGTATAACCAACTCTATCCCAGGGGTCACCCGGGTTGTTTATGACATCACTCATAAACCACCCGCTACAATAGAGTGGGAATGACACCAGGCTTTAGCTATGCCGAGGATGGTCCCACAGCTGATCTCACAGTTGATGCATGGGGAGGGACTCTGGACGACGTCTTCCAGCAGTCCGCAATCGCGCTGTTCAACGCGATCACCCCCATTGAGGGGATCAGCAGAAATGAGACTCGAGAATTCGAGGTAGAAGGACACGATCTTGAGGCCCTCCTCTTCAACTTCTTAGATGAGCTTCTATACCTTCAGGAGATAGACCTTATTGTATTCTCGGGTTTTGACTTGGAGATCGACCAGGAAAGATTTACCCTCAAGGCGGTCTGTCACGGTGAGTCCTTTGACCTGACTCGCCATACCCAAGGAATCGCAATAAAGGCAGTCACTTTTCACATGATGAAAATTGAGCAGACGGATGAAGGCTGGAACCTCAGGGTCGTCCTGGACACCTGAGTCTAGTACCTATAGGATTGGATCTGATTACAAGCATGTCTGAGGCCTTCGAGTTTACTATTTTAAGAAAATCCCTCCAGACATCACCTGACCCGGGCCCAGTTTGGTTGAGAGGAATCAATCGTTAGAAGTGGACGATAAGGATTGATTGATCCATCTAGGGGCTTCATGGATAGCATCCGCCAGGATGTAAGCGTCCCGGTTTCCCAGGATATCCACAGCGTGATACGCCTGTCTGAGTCCCTTAACATCTCCCTCTTAGACATGGAGCAGCGCGCGAGGCTTCAGCAGTTCCCTCATCCGAGAACGAGATTTGATTGGCAGCCAGGCGATTTAGACCAAATATAATACATCACACAGCTCGCTGCCTCCCCTATGGTCATGGCGAACGTCGGGGTAACCATCCCAGTATCCAGGACTAGGAAAGCCATTTTCCAACGAGGACGTAAAACTCTTATAGGATATCTTGGAGCAGGTGGGATTGGCTCATGGTTGTTTTGTTAGGTCCAAGATTGGGAAAAATCAAGGCCAAGACCTGGAGGACTTTGTATTGGCTTATCTAGAAAAGTTGTAAAGGAAAAGTGAGGCGTCAAGCCTCGGTTTTGTGCGAAGTGAGAATCTTTTCAGCTGTACCCAGACCAGATCCGGGCTCCATATCATAGCCAAGTTTCATGAGGCTCATTTCGAGGGCTGATAAGGTCGCGATGATATCATTATTCGTTACGTTGCCCATATGGCCTACCCTTACCGTCTTACCCCCGAGCTTCCCTAGACCTCCTGCGATGATCACCCCGTACTTGGTCCTCATCAATCCTCTCATGTCACCGTCGTCGATCCCAGCTGGGATCTTGGGCACTGAAAGGGTGTGGGCCTCCGAGTCCTTCGCAGGGAACTGCCCCAGACCCAAGGCTTCAATTCCAGCCTTGAAGGCATCGGAGATGATCTCATGGCGTCTCCACCGAGCCTCGATCCCCTCCTCATGGATGATCCTTAGGGCCTCTAACATCCCGAGTACGTTACCTGTGGCTGGTGTAGCAAAGTAGCCTCTTGGGTTCTCCATGACGGGCTTCCACCTAGCAAGGTTGCAGTAATAGTTGTCAATAGGAGTCTTTCGCCTGTCAATAGCCGTCCACGCGTTCTCATTGAGACAGAACATTGATGTTCCTGGGGGGGCGGCGATCGCTTTCTGGCTTCCAGTAAGGCAATAGTCGATGTTCCATTTATCCATCTTTAGAGGCATCCCCGCTACACCACAAACGCTATCCACGATATAGAGAGCATCCGTGTTTTTCGCGAGTTCCCCCACCTTATCAATCCGGTTTGCGATCCCTGTGGAAGTGTCCACGTGCTCCACGGTGAATGCCTTGTAAATGTTGGAGGATAATTTCTCCTCGATCCGCTTGAGATCGAGGGCCTCGCCCCACTCAAATCTGATCCTGTCCACGACGCCACCATGGGCCTCAACGATCTCCTCCCATTTCTCCCCAAAGAAGCCGTTTTCAATACAGAGGACTTTGTCCCCCCTCTCCACGAGATTGGCAATTGCGGCCTCCATCCCTAGGGTTCCACTGCCAGAAAGCATGAAAGGCGTACCATCCGTGCCGAAGAGCTCTTTTTGTAGCCTTAGGGCCTCAACGTAGCCTTCCACGAATTCGCCACTGACGTGGCTGAGGATGGGCTTTGCTAGGGTTCTAAGAACCCGTGGGGAGACCATAGTTGGTCCCGGAATCATCAAAAGTTCACGCTCGTTTCCCAAATAGTCCACCACCCCCATCATCCCCCTCAGGCTGATAACGTTTTCCAAGGCCCAGATAAGGTTAAAGTAGGGTGAAACTCCTGTGAATGATAATAGGGGTTCTACCATGAAAAGAATAGAGGTAACCCTCCCGAGCCTTGAATGGCATGGGGATAAGTCGCTGACACTGACATTCCCGGCTAAATGGGAGATCAAAAGGTGCAGAATGGCATGTGAAGGTCATCCTGGCATGTCGCAAGAAGAGATCCGAGCTGCAATTCATAACCCAGTTGAATCGCCTACACTTAAGCGCCTCGCCGATGGGGCACAAGAGGTGGTCATCATAATTGACGACATGACACGACCTACCAAGTCTTACCAGTACGCCGTTCCTATTCTGGAGATCCTCAACGAGGCAGAGATACCCAGGGACAACATCCGTTTCATTATCTCCCCGGGAACCCACGGAACATATGGACGCCTAGATTTCGTGAAAAAGCTCGGGGAGGAGATCGTGGACGAGTACCAGTGTTATAACCATAACCCTTACGAGATGCTTGACTACCTCGGGGAGACTAGCTACGGTACCCCTGTATATGTCAACAGCGAGGTAATGAGGTGTGACCTCAAGATCGGGATTGGCACCACCCTATTCCACAGGCTCATGGGACTCAGCGGAGGAGGAAAGATCATCAGCCCAGGGGTGGCCGGGATGGTAACGATCCGCCACAACCATGGCCCTCTCGGAGGCTTCGGTCCTGATCTCACACCTCACGAGACTACTGGCTACTTGAAAAATGAGGGGAACATTATGCGCCTCGACGCCGAGGAAACCGCGCGGATGGCAGGGCTTGACTTTAAGGTTGACACCGTTCTAAACTTAGAGAGGGATCCCCTCGAGGTCCACGCTGGGGACTTTGTGGCGACCCAGCGTAGGGCCGCGGCTGGCTCCATGAAATGGCATCGATGTGAATCCCCTGAGGCTGAGATCGTGGTGGTGAATAGTTATATGAGGGAGAATGAGCCTTTCCTCGGATTCTGGCCTGCATTAAACTCAGTGACTGAGGACGGCACAGTGGTTCTCATCGCCATGGACCCCGAAGGAGACATCAACCACTGGCTCTTCAACCATCATGGCAAATTCACCGGCTCCAGCCTCTGGAATGGGAAAGCAAGAGAAGTTGGAAAAGGGGCTAGGCTCATCATCCACGGTCCACGGTACAGGAGTCAGGAGATGAGGCTTGGGAACCCTGAAACCACCACGTGGATCAAGGAGTGGGACGATGTTATCGAGGAGCTTGAGAAATACCACGACCATGGGTCTAGGGTCGCAGTGCTCCCAGACGGAACCTCTGGAATCCCGGAGAAAGTGCTCGATTCCCTCTAACCTCCATCAGCCTTTAAACGAACCAGACAAACCGAAGGGCGTTCGAGATCGGTGTGTGACCCCCACTCGCGTACGCGGTGGTTTCTCGGTATATTTACTTACATCCATACAGACCATATGGGTGATTGGGATGGCGAAAGCGATCCAGATAGATAATAAAGATAATGTCGCTACAGTAGCCTCTGAGGTCTCAAAGGGAGAACATATTGAGGTTCTGTCCTCGGGGGGATCGATCCTAATACGTTCTGAGGCGTTGGACGATGTTGCCATTGGTCACAAGATAGCACTCAAAGATCTTTCTCGGGGGGAGGCCATCAGAAAATACGGGGAAGTCATCGGAATTGCATCAACCAGCATTGAAACAGGTGAATGGATCCACACCCATAACGTGGAGAGCATCATGGTTCCCACATCAAGGCTAAAAGAGGCAAAGGCATGACTGAGTTCTACGGCTATGGACGAGAGGACGGATCGGTGGGGATCAGAAACCATCTCTTGGTGCTGACTCCAATGGATTGTAGTATCGAGCCGGCTCGGAAGATCGCCGCTCAGGTAGAGGGGGCTATCGCTGTGACCCAGCATCACGGATGCGGAAGCGACTCAATGATAGAGAACGCTCTCATAGGCACTGGAAAGAACCCTAACGTTGCCGGAGTACTACTTGTCGGATTAGGTTGTGAATCCATAACATGTGAGAACATTGCAAAGGGCATCAAGTCAACCGGGAAGCCCATGGAAACCCTGATCATCCAGGAAGAGGGAGGCACAATAAAGACCACGGAGAAGGGTGTTCGGATCCTCCGTAGGATGTCTAAGGAAGTCGCGGAGCTTGAGAGGGAATCCTTCCCTTTGTCGGAGCTAACTCTTGCTGTAGAGTGCGGGGGCTCTGATGCCACATCTGGGCTTGCCGCGAACCCCGCCGTGGGTGTCGCTGCGGATGAGCTTATTGATAGAGGTGGGAAGGTAATGTTCGGAGAAACCCAAGAAATGATAGGGGCCCAACACATCCTAGCCCTCCGGGCCGTTAACAGCGAAGTTTCAAAGGATATCATGGATATGGTAGAGAGGCAGGAGGCCCGACTGCAGGCCATGGGCATTGATAGCAGGTACATGTCTAAGGGGAACCAGGATGGGGGGCTCAGCACCCTCGAAGAGAAGAGTCTGGGAGCTATCCGAAAGGGGGGCACCCGTCCCATTCAGGGGGTGCTTAGGAACGACCGGGAGGGATTGGGCTCGCCAGGGCGGTCTGGACTCTGGCTCCAAGACGGTCCCGGATGGGATGTGCCTTCAATAACACACATGGTAGCGGCGGGGGCACAGGTCGTTGTGTTCACAACTGGGAGGGGCTCCACGACGGGCCATGCAATCTCCCCGGTGTTGAAGGTGACTGGAAATCCCGAGACATACAGGAATCTCTCAGATAACATTGATGTGAATGCGGGGACAATTCTGGACGGGGGGGAGTCGCTAAACTCAGTGGGGAGAAGGATCTTCGAGGAGGTAGTTGAGATAGCCTCGGGGAGAATGACAAAGGCGGAAGCACTGGGGTTCCATGATTTCATCGTGTACAGGACAAACCAAGCGACGGAGGCTCTTCTAGGTCACTGCTGAGCCCCGAAGAAAGGCATAATATCAATGATTCCCGGTTGAGATATTCATGCGGGGAGAGGGATTCTGGGTGGAGGTGATCTCTACGGGAGATGAGATCCTGTTCGGGCGAATCGTTGATACGAATTCGGCCTGGATCGCGAGGAGGGCGGCGGAGCTAGGGGCTCCTCTGAGACGGGTGACCAGTGTGGGGGATGACTTAGGAGAGATCTCTGGAGTATTATTAGAGGCTCTGGAACGGAGGCCGGACCTCATTATATTTACGGGGGGGCTGGGGCCATCAAAGGACGATCTGACGATGGTGGCAATCGGGCTCGCCCTAGGACGTAAAGTGATTTTCGACCAACAGGCCGTAGAGCGGATCCGGAGGAGGTATAGGGAGAGAGGAATCCAAGTCACGACTAGAGTAGAGAGAATGGCTAGAATAGTGGATGGATCCAGGGCGCTGGAGAACGTGGTGGGGATGGCAACAGGGATAGAGATAGTAGAGGGAGATACCACAGTCATGGCTTTCCCGGGGGTCCCGGGGGAGATGAAGGCAATGTTCGACGCGTACGCGGCTCCCCTCATTGAGGGGGGGACCGCGTTACGGTTCGTGGCAAACACGGTCGTAGCCCGGGTAGTTTTTAAGGACTTTTTTCCAGTTTATCGAGGGATGCAGGCGGATTACCCTGATGTCTACATTAAGAATGCGGGAACGTCTCCGGAGGGCCCAGAAGAGCGCGCACGGGTGAAGGAGATCACTGTGGACGTTGTAGTGAAAGGGGAAAACCAAGATGAGTGCGAGGTGACCTTAGAGAATGTCCTAGCGGAATTCGACCGGCGCCTTGGGGAGGTTGGGGGCATCCTAATCCTAGATTCCGTGGGGAGGCGTTCGTGATGATGACAGGGATCCTTCGCCTATTGTAATACCAGCGGGGGAGGGTTAGTCTTTTTCTATCTTCTCGCCAAGGTCGTGGATCTCGAGGCGGCCGTCGAAATAGTCTCTAAGCCTGTTCAATAGTGCCTCGATAGGGGTGCGTACCTGAACCCAGGTGTCCCGGTCGCGGATGGTGATGGACTGGCGTGCCTCGGTGTCATAATCGATAGTAATGCTGAGGGGTGTGCCGATCTCGTCTGCCCGGGCGTAGCGTCGGCCAATGCTTCCGGATTCGTCGTAGGTCGCAGCGTATCCGCGGTCTCGGAGGGTCTGGTGGAGAACGCGGGCCTGTTTAGGCAGCCCATCCCGGGTTACGAGGGGGTTGACCTGGATTTTGGTAGGGGCAATGTTACGAGGTATCCGAAATATGTTGCGTTTGCCTCTGCGCTCGTAAGCATGCTCGAGGGTTGTATAAAATAGTCGGTCGAGGCCGAAGCTTGGCTCCACAACGTGTGGAACGTAACGGGTGCCGTCTAATCGGAGAATAGTGGGTTCCTGAACCCCGGCGTGGGCCTTAAGGTCGTAGTCCGTACGGTAGGCATGGCCGGCGACCTCAAGCCATCCCCACTCCAACTGGGCCTCATGGTCATAGGTCTGGGCGCTATAGTGGGCCCGCTCTTCTGGGAGGTGGGCCCTGAAACGCTGTTTCCCAGGTGGAACCCCTAGGCTGGTAATGAATCGTTGGCTAACGCCCATGTAATAGGCTTGCCAGGGTGTAAGGATCTGACCGTCTTCGAGGGCCTTGGCAATTGTGGTGTTGAAGGGCATTGTGTTGTTGTCCTCGAGCATCTTCTCTGTGATGATCTTGATGGGGGTGTCTGCGACCTCGTTAATGAATGGGCAGTCAGGCTTTTCTGGATCGAAGAATAGTTCGAGCTCAATTATAGTGAACTCCCGGATGCGGGTCATACCTCGACGAGGACTGATCTCATTACGGAGGACTTTACCTTTCTGGGCAATACCAAAAGGGGTCTTTTTCCGGGCGTGAAGGTATGCGCGCTTAAAGTTGGTAAACATGCCCTGGGCAGTCTCGGGGCGGGCGTAGCCTGTCTCTCCATTAACAGAGCCTATCCGTGTCTCAAACATAGTGAGAATGCGAGTGGGGTCGGCGAGCTGCCCCCCGCACCGGGGGCACTTGATCTTGTGCTCCCTGAGGAGATGGTTGATAGCCGGTCCACCCTGGGCCTCGACGTTCTCTAGGTCTGTTTTCTCCTCGATAAGATGGTCTGCCCTGTAGCTGCGACTGCACTTAGTGCATGTGGTGCTGTGCTCCTTAAAGTTCTCGATATGTCCCGAGGCCTCGAATACGCTGGACGGGTTGATAAGAGGGGCCTCGATCTCGAGGATATCCTGGCGACTAGTAAAGTAGGTGCGCCAACAGTCCTCGATATTCCGTTTGAGCTTAGTGCCGGGGTCGCCATAGGTGATGAAGCCGGCTTTTCCCCCGTAGATCTCAAAGCTGGGCCAATAGAGGCCGCGGCGTTTGGCAATGGCAGTAATAGTGTCGTGAATGGTCTGGGGCATGATGTTTTCGGTATTGGTTTGGGGTTGTACGGCTTATTAAGTCTGAGTGTGAAGCGGGTCGGCGCTTGATTCATGAGATGGTTTCCGGAGTTGCACCGTTTTTTCTGATATTTCGTGGTTATGGAACAACTTGTGTTTCTGACTGGAATCAGGGTGGGTCGGCGCGCTCGTATAGTTATAATTCACTCGTATCAGTGATTTCTATCAATGTTATGACAACTTAGCTTCAAGCCCACACATACACGTTTCGATATACAAAATCCATGGGGCGAGAAACTGTGATTACTTGTCGGTCAACTTTGACTTTAGCTGAAACTATGTGGAGAACGCCACCGGGGATGAAGCAGCAAATAGCTGAGGGAGAGCTATGGTGATAGCAATTGACGAGGCGTTCCAGCTAATGAGAGCCTTGAATCAACAAGTATCGACCCATCTCCTCTCGGTATCTACCAGACCGGGGTTGAAAACTGGTGCAAAGGTCTACTTTATGAACCTTTAAATCCCCTCTCAGAAAAACAATACTAGGGAGCACAGGATCAGGGAAATGCCGTTCCAGAGGAGGAAGCATGAAGCGCAGAATAATCATCGGGGCAGCCGCTATCATCGCGCTGGGGCTCGTCCTCACGAGAACACAAATCATCAACCCTAGGGACACCTCGGACGGCCTAGATATCATTGCTAGCGGACTCGAGACACCCTGGAGCCTCACCTTCAGCTCCGATGGCACACTCTATTTTACGGAGCGCCCCGGCAGGGTCAATGTCATTCAGGACGGCGAAATCCATACACTCCTAACCCTTGATGTAGCAGCTAGCGCCGGCCGCGAGGGGGGTCTCCTTGGCATAGAGTTAGACACCAACTTCCCTGAGAACCGGCATGTCTATGTCTACTACACATATAGGGACAAAGAGAGCAAAAGATGGAACCGTATATCCCGATATACGGATTCAGGGAATGCCCTTACTGACCCGACCATCATCCTAGACCACATTCCTGCGGGGGATTTCCACAACGGCGGAAGGATCAAATTCGGACCAGACGGCAAACTCTATGCCACCACAGGGGAAACTTTCAGTGGCGCCCTGGCCCAGGAATTAGATAGCCTTGGAGGTAAGATCCTGCGGATGAACTCCGATGGCACCGTCCCCCGAGACAACCCTTTCCCTGGCTCCCTAGTCTATAGCTACGGTAACCGGAATCCTCAGGGCCTAACATGGCATCCCGAGACAGGTAGCCTCTACTCCACAGAGCACGGTCCCAGTGGTGAAGGGCTCCGCTTCGCCCACGACGAGATAAACCTCATAGAGCCCGGGAACAACTACGGTTGGCCTTATGTCGTGGGAGACGGAGGCGACCCCCGATACATAGATCCCTTCTATCACACGGGTAAGGTCACGTGGGCCCCCTCTGGGGCCACCTTCTACCATGGCAGTCGATACCCCCAGTTGCAGAACAAGCTTCTCATAGCTACCCTCAGGGGAAATAGTATCAGGGTGGTCACCCTAACCCTCGACTATACCAGTGTCGAGTCTACCGCAGCCCTCTACGAGGGAGCCCTGGGCAGGATCAGAGACATCACCCAAGACCCCAACGGCTACATTTACTTTTGTACCAGCAACAGGGACGGGAGAGGAGTCCCTGGAGATGAAGATGACCTAATCGTGAGGATTGTTAGACTCCCCTGATATACCTATATTATTCTGAACTTACAAATTAGAAGTGCACCAGTGTTATCATAAAACAAGAAAGCCAAAGACACAAACCTCCTCAACTAATGAGCACGGATGAGGAAAAGTAAATTAGTAGCAGGCAAAGCATCACCCGAGCACTGCGTTGGCCTTCAATCCTTTAGCCTCCCTGAACTCCACCACGTGGGACCCAACGTCGCTTCCTACCACCACAGGGTCCAGACTCCCTAGCCCATGCCCAACCGCCTCCACTATGTGTCGGATTCTCCTGGGATCAAAACCCATCACCCGGGCCATCGTAGCATCCACCGAGGCAGGGTTTCTTCCTAGAATAATGCACCCCAGCTCCCGGGGGGTTCCTTTCACCACACCTTCTAGTCCCACCCTCCCATCAATGAGGGACAACCTACTCCTAAATATCAGATTTAGATCTAATATCACCTTGTGGATCTCAGGATGATAGATCCCCTTCCCTTTACTCGGGAGCAGTCCGAAGAGATTCTTAAGCGCCCCCGTCACAAAGGTGAGGCCATGGGTCTTGGCCAACGCTACAGAGATGAGCCCCCCTGCATCCATTAGGAGGCTAGGCATTTCAGGTCTCTTTAAATAGTAGCCATCGTAATCGGTCGGTACCAACGGTTCTTTGCTCAGGTTGTGGAGTGAGATGTCAATCCCCCGGTCACTCAGCTCATCTACGTAGGTCCTGTAGCCGAACCGTGTAAAGGCCTTATTCGCGAACTTTCCAACGCTGTTAGACTCAACTATTCTAAGTGATGCCTCTGGGTTATCCTCGAGGATTCGGTCCACCAGGGCCCCTATGACTCCCACCTCTACATTGGCATGTCCCGTAACATCCTTCCCAGAGCACATGTTTGGCTTCAGGATTAAAGGGAAACATAGATCCCCAAGGCCCCCTATGAGGTTGATGGCCTTCTCTAGAGCCTCCTTGAAATTATCCTTGCACCCTACCAGAGCGACTGTATCCATCACATAACCCATGGAAAAATAGGAACCGCGGGTATTATCCTTAATCACACGCGCGTAGCGCTTTTCGTCAGTGAGGGTGTAAATCAACGAGATCCTAGTTGAGAGAAAAGGCTTAGGGTCTGAGAGCCTCTAATTGCCTCAGCATTCTCCTCTAGAGTTAAATGTGCCTTACAAGTACAGCATTCAACGTGGATATATTATATGATAGTAGGGGGTTGAGCGCGCATAGAGAAACCATTTTCCATGGGATTCAGCTTTAATTCTTCGTGTGAGGAAGCTATTTTGGTATCTGAGCACGCTTCATCATGATTATGCCATTACACTTGTCTGCATATTCGCAGTACTCGAGGCAGGAAGGCGTCTTCTCTTTCTTCCCTCCCTCTGCACCGCAATCTAGGCACTCTCCTGTTTCCTCGTCGCTCCAGATCTCGACGCGGCCGCCACAGGAGACACAGACTTCATATGCAACGCTTGGCCTTACAAAATCCTCTATCCCTGGGCAGTAGTTCTCTTTCGGGGCCTGAATGAAAGTCATTTTATAACCGAAATTCTCCTGATACTCAGCGGGCTGGTGTATCCTTGCATATAGCCACTTTCATAGCTGTATATCTACTTTGGGTTACCCAGTGGGGACTTTAGTTCGCAGAAAGTCTCCCGGCAGCTATTTACAGTTATATACAGAGAGGAGGTATGCCTCCTAATACTTTCCGAGTGAACATTATTTGGCGTTCCTGAAACGACTCCGTGACTTTATGCAATCTCAGACCAGCAACTACAAAATCCTCCTCACTCGGAGCGTAGTAGCCACCTTTCTTCGGCAGATGGTAGAAAACTTTACCAACATCTATATTGTAGAGCTCGGCGCTACGCCCATCCAGCTCAGCGTCGTCAGGGCGGTGGGGGCCGGAGCCAGCGCCATAGTGTCAATCCCGGCCGGGTGGCTATCCGATGTCTACAGCCTCAAGAGAATCATGATCCTCGGGATGTCCCTTCAACTCATCTCAATCATATGCTACGCCTTCGCTAAAAATTGGCAGTGGATCTTTACGGCAATAATCTTTGGCACTCTCACTATGACCCTAGTCTTCAGAATACAGAATATAATTATCGCTAATAGCCTCACCGACCACAACAGGGCCACGGGATTCGCTATCAGAACTATGTTAAGACAGGTCCTTGCCATCTTTGCCCCTACCATTGGGGGGGCCCTCGTCTACCTATCCGGGGGTATATCCATTGATGGAATCCGTCCTCTCTATTTCATCCAGCTCGTCGGCTTCGCGGTCATATCTTTCTACGTAGCCCGCAATCTAAAAGACACTAGGCCTATGGGGAAGGCCCAAACAAACAAAATGATAGGTCAATTCAGAGAGATGTTGGAAGCAGGGGAGAACCTAGGACGTTTCGCCCTAGTCCAGGCTCTGGGCTCCATCACCATGGGGATGAGCAGGCCCTTCATCTTTGTTTACGTTGCAGAGATCAAGGGGGCCAACTCCCTCACCATTGGTTATATGGGGACCTCATTCATCATCGTCTCGATGCTCCTCGCCATTCCTATCGGAAACCTGGCCGATACCAGAGGAAGGAAGTTCATAATCTTCATCACCCGTCCCTTCTACTACCTCAGCACTCTTCTCCTAATTTTCTCCCCAATAGATACCTCGTGGATGCTCCTTTTGGCCTGGGGTTGCAGGGGAATCATGATGAGCTCCAACGCCTTCAACATGATGAACATGGAGATGGTGCCTGCTGAGTACAGGGGACGGTGGACGGGGTTCGTCAGCCTCTTCCAGAACCTCCTAAGGATCCCCTCGATCCTCATTGGGGGCTACATCTATGAGAACTTTAATCCAGCCCTTGTCTTCATCATCCCCCTTATCGTGGATGTTCTTGTCAGGATGCCCCTCCTAAACTCTATCCCGGACACACTCAACTCCGAGCGGGAACACTTTGCAGAATGAGGAGCTATGACTGCGATACATTTAACTCCATTAAAGTTGTATACGCGTTTCCTACAGTGAGCACGCGCGCGCCTCATTGAGAGACTTGGTTTACCAATAATTCAGAGTAGTGTGTAATTAGGGATGGTTAGCAAACACTAACAATGATTCAAAACCAAATTTTTTCATGTTTTTTAAATTATGTCGGCTTGTTTGATAGGGTTAGTTTGAGAAGTATTCGTATTAACTTAGAAGGTAAAGTTCTCCATTTTTGATGGGCAGAAAGATCTATAGAATCAATAGGTTTAGGCGAGTTATCCTCCCGTTCAAGAGTTATTGAGGAATAGTTTTCATGGATAGAGCAGGACCCTTGTTTAGTAGAATAATCATAAATTTTGGAGAATTGATCACTGAGACAATCCGGAGATATTGAAGGATGATCTTATAGTCTGAAATCTGTGTCTTTTCCTGCGGTCGTTAATGACTTATTTGCTCTCCTCGCATGGTGATGAACCAATGCTAGGCGACCGAGGAATAAGGAGCCGATTGGGGGTGTTCTACGGATACTGGGTCCTCCTGATCAGCGTTATCCTCCACGCCCTCGGAGCTGGGGAGTTCTTCTACGAATCCGGTGACAGGCGGCGTGGTGTGCTGAAGGTCGTACGGGGATTGGCGTTGGTCATGATAGTCCTGTTCGGGCTTTCCCCATTTTTCTCCTTGGAAATCTACTGGATGCGGGCGATCCGATATTCCCGAGCGTGATCACCGCAATTTTCACCTGGCTGTATGTATTCACGCGTTTGAACATGTGATTCTGCCGTGGATATTCTTTATGAACCTGCAGATGGATACAGGGTTCGCGATGAAAACCGGAACAAGGGGTACTCTTGGGTATTACTGATGCGTTCTCCCAGTTGATCGAGGTTGAGGGACATCTCATCGACTCCATGATTCTGACAAAGATACTGGACGCCATCATGGACCTCCAGGGATCCTTCGAGATCCTTGAGTTCAACGTGGGGAAGCGGAAGGAGGATCAAAGCTACGCCCGGATCGATGTCTATGGGGAGAGTCAGGAGCATCTGGATTCGATACTGAGTAATGTCTTCCGCTTCGGGGCCACGGTTCCTGAGACCCTTGAGGTAAGCTACTCCCCAGCGCCCCGGGACATGGTGCTCCCCGACGACTTCTACTCCACCACCCATCACTCCACCTCTGTCTACATAGGCGGTCGCTGGGTAGAGGTTGAGGAACTCATGATGGACAAGCAAATAGTCGTGGATCCCATTACTGGAAGGGTCCGGTGTAAGCCTATCAGGCTGGTTGAGAAGGGGGATCTTGTGGTGACTGGGGAGCGGGGCATCCGAATAAGGCTCCCTGAGCGACCCCGGGAGGGCATGGGTATATTCGAGTTCATGACCAGCGATGCATCCTCCGAGAAACCCTCCACCCTGATAATCAAGAACATCGCCGAAGACCTCCGCAGGACCTCTGAGAGAGGCGGCAAGATCGTCGTGGTAGCGGGACCCGCAGTGGTCCACACTGGAGCCTCGCCTGCTCTCGCGAAGATGATCCAGATGGGCTACGTCGATGCCATCCTCGCGGGGAACGCTTTGGCTGTCCACGACGTGGAGTGTGCCCTTTTTGGCACGAGCCTCGGTGTTGAGCTGGGTCGTGTCTCCGGTAGGAGGGAGTCCAGGAACCATATCGCAGCGATCAACGAAGTGATGAAGGCGGGCTCCATGAAGCTCATGGTAGAGAAGGGGAAGCTTGACAAGGGCATCTTCTATCAGCTTATCGTGAACAATATTCCCTTTGCGCTGGCCAGCTCCATAAGGGACGACGGTCCCATCCCCGAGGTGATCCAGAGCTCCGTGGAGGCCCAGAGCCTGTACAGGGAGCTAGTAAGGGACGCCGACTATGTCGTGATGCTAGCCTCGACGCTCCACAGCATCGCTGTGGGGAACATGCTGAGCTCCCGGGTCAAGATCGCCTGCGTGGACATCAACCCCGCAGTGGTGACCAAGCTCAGCGACCGGGGTACAAGCCAGGCAATCGGCGTGGTGACCGACGTGGGCCCCTTCCTTTCCCTCCTTGTGGAGGCCCTCGAGAAAAGCCAAGCCCCCGCTTAGGGAGTTGTTCTCCCTCAGAATCCTTTCCTTGACGGGAAGGAGCTTCTGTAGGGGCTTGTGGGGCTCTGTCTGGTACCAGTAGGCGGTGCTGCTATAGTTGTCACTCCTGTGATTGGCGTGGCCGTGTTCGTAGATGGCTATCTTACAATGACGTAGATCTTCGACATAGAATAAAGATCGGTCGTACCGAATCTAAACGGGAAAAGGTTCCTTCTCCTGAAGACGTTGATTTGATATTACGTGGCGCTTCTCCTCGTCAGGATGTTTGTGTTTCGTTAGTTGCTTATGATGGGTTACGGACTGAAGTTCTTGGACAACCCCAGAGATATGATGGTTGAAGCTTGGAGCTTTTCCCGGTCTAAATATAGAAAAGTTGGAGTTTAGTGCCAGTTCCTACACAGATCTTTGTTAGTAGTCCGTTGAGTAAGATCAGTTTGCCATAGATTACTTTCATTCTGGAAATAGCGTGTGAGAAGATAATCGAGTATTTGAAAATTTCACTTAATTCCTATTTTGCACAAAGCAAGTAGGTCCCATATTTGCCGGCTACATATTTAACTATACGACAGCTACAAGTTCGCGTTCAACGTATTCTCGGTGTCCGCCATACTCCGCAATCTCGTTCTACTTTGTGAGGCCTATAGAAAACATAGGCGGCTTATCCATAACGTAGAAGCTCAGGTTCTTCAGTTGAGACTAAGCCTTTCAACGTCTCCGGTATTTTTTAAGCGCGTGGTGGTTTATCCCGGGAAGTAGACTTTCTTGATGGACCCAATAGACTTCAAAGAGGCCTTCAACGAGTAGGGCCTATCGAACTCGCAAACAAATCTCTGCCAGCTGTCCCCTAGAACTTCTGGATCCAATTCACCCAGCCCCATCTCATGAGATTTTATAATGTGGAGGATCTCATAGGGATCAAAACACATCAACCGCGCGCAGAAGGCGTCCACCGATACAGGATTTCGCCCCGCAATAACAATTCCCATCTCTCTGGGTGTCCCGATGATAGGCCCGTTGCCCTCCATCGCTACGAGACCGTCAACAACAATGAGGTCATGCCTCACGGTCTTGGCAAGGTATGGGAGGATCTCGTTAAGCCTTCTGTGGAGCACGCTCTTCTTCCTCCTCTGAAGGACCCCAAAAAGGTTCTTTATGCTGAGGGTAACTGAGACGTGGCCCTCGGTCTTGATCTTTGGGAGGTTCACAAAATAATCAGCGTCAAGAACAGTCCGGGGGAGCCGGAGCTTTTTACCCGCGACCTCATGGACCTCGTGATCGTCCCGGGTGAGGTTCATGAAGCTGATACTGAGATCATCCAGCTTATCCAGGAGCCCCGATCTGGCTGCCCGATTATCCGCGGTATCGGAGATGTTGTCAGACTCTACCACGGTGATGTTATCAGTTTCCTTTCTAACGAGACAGAGGACTGCCTCCAGAATGGCGAAGTCGGTTGTCACCATTCCGTAGGGGTTCTTAGCGTTGCAAAGGTTGGGCTTGACAACAACCCGTTCGCCGCCCTTGAGCCCCAGTCCGCCTATTAGATCAATAGATCTTGTCACAGCCTTCTGGATATCGTCTCCCGCCTCGACGAGAGAGACCCTTTCGCGGATCACTTTTTCTCCCCCTTTTCATCATTGGATAGGATCCTGACGACGTCCTCGAGGACACCCATCATCAGGATCTCGTCATCCACGGTGAACAAGGGCTCCGCATCACCCCTGACGGTGGAAACCAGATGCTCGTATTGACCCACAAAGGCGGGGTGCTTGAGTAGGATGAGGTCAAGGTACTGACCTAAGTTCATCCCGCCTATACGTTTGCTTCCTCTTTCGGTTTTTAAGGTCCCCCCTTGAGGGGCTTTCATGAGGTCGATTTGGATGGTACCTTCATCCCCTGAGACCTTAACCTTAAAGCCTGGGATGAGGCTGGTCCAGTTCATCTCCCCCCGGACCGTGACGCCGCTTCCGGTTGCCATAATGAGCCTGATGTTGTCCAGGACCTGGTATCTCCTCATATAGCCCTCGGCCTCGGCAACTTCAGAAACGGGGTCTGAGAGCACTTGGACCACTGAGAGGGCGTGGGGGAGTATATCCTCTACGAGGCCATAGGCTACTTTGGTCCTGAAATCAGTCTTGGATCCATAGCTCCAAAGGTTGTTGTCAAACTTGACGTCGATCTCTTGGAGGGCTCCTATCTCTCCTTTCTCGATCAGCTCCCTGGCTGTGATGAGGCAGGGTGTAAAAGCGTAGTTGTGAACTGGGAGAACCACCAGTCCCGTATTAGTCTGGGCCTCGCCAATCCTCTTGCAGCCCTCTAGGGTCTGGGCCAATGGCTTCTCACACAGGGCGTGTTTTCCGGCCTCAATAGCTTTAAGGACTAGGGTCTCGTGGAATCGGGGCGGGGTGTTAATGGCGACGACCTCTACATCGGGGTCTGTCAGAAGCTCCTCAGGAGAGGTGTAACCCTTCAAGGCACCCGCCTTCCCGCGGACGTTCTCCATTCGCTTCTGGTTTAAGTCTGCGACAGCCGTTACTGTGACATCCTCCACCTCCTTGATAGATTTGAGGTGGAACATGGTGGTTACTTTCCCGCAGCCGATGATACCCAGCCGGAGCATACCAACTCATTGGTGCTGGTTGAAGTTTATTAGTCTTCCAGAGCCGTCTCTGAGGTTAGAAAAGCTTAGCAAGGATAAACTCGCTCAGGGTGACTGGTTTCGTAAGGCTCCGGGGCTTTGGAGGGTTGTCTATACAGTAGAAGTGCTTCCAAACCAGGTACTTACTCATGGTCACCTCTTTCTTGAAGAGCTTGTGGAGGTAGACGTCAGCGCTCCCCATCCACTTCCTGCCTAGGAAACTCCCGGCAAAGGCCATGCCGAGAAGGTAGCTGCAGAATGCGATAAGTGTGTTGATGTACCATTCCATAATAAATTCACCTATATCTCTAGTGATATCGGAGTTGCTGGGAGTATATAAATCAATCTCTAGCGATATTCATAATTAAGGAAACTAACGGAGGTACTCCCCCAACCCCTCATGATAACCATAAAGGAAGCTCACTGTAGCCGCCAAAACCAGCTCCAGCCAATAAGTAGCAAGACGGGTCAGGAGGGAGATTGCCGAGGCCATGGACAGCGGAACACCAAGAACTACAAAGGCGCCAGTGAGACTCGCGTCGATGATCCCTAGGCCCCCGGGGATGAATATATTTAGCTGCTGGATGAACTCTATGAGGGCATATATAAGCACGATAACCCAGAAATCGATGGGCCAACCCAGGCTCAGGGCAATAAGATAGGCAGTTATCGCCCCGGTGCTCCAGTGGAACGCTACCATAAGGATCGACAAAAAGTTTTGGAGAGGATTTCTCTTCAAAATCCCTATGGCAGATTCGATCTCCCTCACAACGGATGGAAACCCTTCTTCATCATGACTATTATCTACGAGCCTGTCGAAGAGGTTCCTCTTAAGCCAGGCCGGGCTCCTCCTGTAGAACGTCAACAGAGTTATGGGGCTAAGAAAGAGGCCGTATATTATGCTGGAACTTAGGGCGAAGAGGATAACGAGAGCGATAAAGCCGGGACTTACGGGCATTGGTCCCCTCCAGAAGATAGTGACCATGAGGGAGGCAAAGGCGATGATGAGTCCGAAGCTGATGTTGTAATAGGCCTTGTGAACCACTACTGAGGTGATGGCCTTCCCAAAATCAGAGTTCTCCTTGTCCTTGACCATATAGGCTCGAATGACCTCGGTACCTACAGGGATAGGTATCAACCAGACCACAAAGAGGCTCAAAAACATCGCCTGCACCGCCTCCCAGAGCCCCACCCCTACCCCCAAGACCCGGAGCACAAGGTACCAGGATGCCGCGAGGAAAAACATCCCTAAGTAGTTAATTCCGAGGGCGAGTGTGAAGGCCCAGACATCGAAGCGCCCCACCTCCATAAGAACCTGGAACGGGTTGGTATAGGCAAGATAGGCTGCAAAGAGGATCAGTCCTATGGACGTGAGGAGTAGCCACCGTCGGCTCTTCAGTGCCCTCATTCTCACTATCAGAAAAAACTCTTCATCTATAAGAAGATAAGCTGATTGAGGCAATGGTTGAGATTCATCCTGGAATGACCATCAAAATTCAGGAGAAACCAAGCATTAACCTCAACTTTTATCGGATAGCACCTCGTCCGTCTCAATAATGGATTCAACGGAAATAATATGAATATGAAAAAGTCCGATTATATATTCATCTGTCACTATGGCACCTTTGATGACGCTAACGCCTCCAACATGAAATCTATTGGACAGCTCAGGTGAGCGACAGCTTCGCGTGCTTCACACCGCCATCTATCTTGGACTACCTTGTGAATTTTAACCCAAGCGATCTCCCCCTCCTCAAAGAGAGTATGATCGACTATTCCGATGAGATCTTAGTTCCCCATCATCAGGGGCTCCGCGAAATAGCTAAATGCCCTCAGAAGTCTTAAGGCGGCACCAAGACCCTAAAACAGTGATCGATTTGTCTTTAAAGCTCAGGCAATTTACTGAGAACGATCTCCTCGAGACCGCCAAAATCGAGACGGTCTCCTTTACTGATGCCTGGCCCAACACCTTCTTCACTTACAATCACGGAAAGGCCCCAGAGCTCTTCCTTGTCGCAGAGGATTCTGAGGGGCTGCTGGGATATGTGGTTGGAGAGCTCCGAGAGAAGATGTTCAGTGGCCGGAGATACATGTCAAAGATGGGACACATTCTCAATATCGCTGTGAATCCAAGGAGAAGAAGGAGGGGGGTTGGGACCAAGCTCATGGCTGAAATCGAGGCTAGGTTCCAAGAGGCCGAGGTAACACAAGTCACCCTTGAGGTTAGGGAATCCAACTTCGGCGCCCAAGGCTTCTACAGTAGCCTGGGCTTTAGTAAAATCAGGCGCGTCAAGGCGTACTACCCAAACGAGGACGCCATCGTAATGTGTAAGACCTTCAGCAGGGCCATCGGATAAGCACCTCCGTTAAATATTCGAGTCCTCCCCATATCATACTCAAGAAGGAGATCTTAAATGACAAAGATCAAGGTAGCCCTAGCAGGAGTGGGCAACTGCTGCTCGGCCCTCGTCCAAGGAATTCATCACTACAACAACGGGGAGGCGCAGGGGCTTCTCCACAAGACATTGGGAGGTTATACAGTCAACGACATTGAGCTCGTGGCGGCCTTTGACATCGACAGGAGGAAAGTGGGGCTAGACCTTGCAGATGCCATCATGAGTGACCCCAACAAGACCCCCCAGATCACAAAGATAAAGTGTTTAGGCATCGTGGTCCAGATGGGGATCATTGCGGACAGCCTTGAAAACAGCGGGGAAGGCCTACTAGACCCTTCGTACAGCAAGGATCCCGTAGACGTCGCGGGTGTACTTAGGGAGAGCGGGGCCAACGTCCTAGTGAATCTTATCTCCGGGAGTGCCCTGAAAGCATCTAGGCAATACGCCGAGGCAGCCCTAGAGGCGGAATGCGCCTTCCTAAACGCCGCGCCCTCCCCAATAGTTAATGATGATGAGATGGTAAAGAGATTCGTAGAAGCGGAGATCCCCATCGCGGGTGATGACCTCCTAGACCAAATTGGTGCAACTGTTACCCATATCGCGCTTTTGGAGTTCCTTCACTCCAGAGGCGCTACAATTGACGAGAGCTATCAACTCGATGTCGGGGGCGGAGCCGAGTCGGTGAATACCCTATGGAAAACTCGGAGACTCAAACGAGGCATCAAGACAACTGCCGTCGGGGGAAGCGTCCCCTATGACTTTCCCCTAGTCTCTGGCTCCACCGACTATGTTGACTTTCTTGGTAACAAGCGGGAGAGCTTTTTCTGGTTCAAGGGGAGCTATTTTGGAGGCACCCCATTCTCAATGGATGTGAAGCTCAACACTGTGGATGCCCCTAATGCGGGGGCCATCCTTCTGGACGTAGTAAGGGGGCTTAAGATCGCCTCGGATAAAGGTCTATCCGGTCCGATAAGCCCCATCTGCGCCTACGGCTTTAAGCGCCCCCAAAAGAGAAAGGGGCTCACCGAGGCCTACAGGATTTTCAGGGACTTTGCAAAATAGTGTGCGTGTGATACCATGTATCTTTTATTCGTCTTAGGGACCGCCGGCTCCGGGAAATCGGAGCTTACAGGGGTCTTCACCCGATGGCTCGAGTTCCAAGGGGAGAACGCGATGGCGGTAAACCTCGATCCCGGGGCAATATCCCTCCCCTACTCTGCGAACGTCAATGTCCGGGACTATATCCGGGTTGAAAGCCTAATGGAGGAATACTGTCTGGGCCCCAACGGGGGACTAATGCTAGCCTCGGAAATGATGCTGGAGATCGTAGATCAGCTCTCCTCGGACCTCGACGACTTTGGACCCGATATTGCGATCCTGGACACCCCGGGACAGATGGAAATGTTCGCATTCAGGGATGTAGGGGCCCGGATCGCCGAAGAGATCAGCGACGAGGGGAAGGGAATGATCTACCTCATCGACGCAGGGTTCAGCCGAGACCCACTGAACTACGTGATGAGCATGTTCCTAGCCTCTGCCATTAACACCCGGTTTCAACTGCCCCAGATCTCCGTCCTCTCCAAGGCTGACCTCCTTGGTGAGGAGCTCGAGGAGTTAGAGGCGTGGGGGGAGGACCCGATGCTCCTGGAGACAGCCATCGATAATCGGCTCACCGGAATGAACAGGCTTATGAGTCAGGACATGATAGAGATTATCAATAGACTCGGGGTCGAGTTCAACCCCATACCGGTCTCCACTAGGGGCAACCTAGGGTTCACTAGGCTCTACTCTGAGATGACACGGGTCTTCATGGCTGGGGAACCATTCACAACATGACTTGCTTTTCAAAGCGAATTTCCGATAGATATCCTCCCAGAAGACTCAAATTCTGTATTTTCGCGCGTGCGTGAAATGTAATAATAAACTGAGAAATTCTCGGTCTAGGACATCGCCATCTCTCCATGGCTGATAAGCCCTGGCCCCATTGACTCTAGAAAAATCTATGTCCGCGGTAAACTATCGTTTTTCGCATTAGACCGGCATGTTTCCGTGCTTACGGGGGGACTGAACCTTCATCCGCTTCTTTGAGAGCAATTCGAATGCAGCGATAGCTCTGGGCCTGATCTCTTCTGGCTCTATGATGTCGTCGATGAACCCAAGTTTCGCCGCCTGCGAGGGATTAGAGAACTCCTCCTGATACATTGTGATAAATTCACATCTTTTCTTGGGATCTGCCGCAATCTCCCTCCTGTAGACGATCTCCACCGCCCCCTCAGCTTCCATGACGGCGATCTCAGCCCCTGGCAGGGCGTAAACGAAGTCGGTCCCCAGATGCTTGCTCCCCAGGGCAATGTAGGCGCCCCCGTAGCTCTTTCCGAGGATTACCGTTACCTTGGGAACGGTAGCATCCGAGTATGCGTAGATCACTTTAGCCCCGTGGCGGATGATGCCCCCGTGCTCTTGGTCTAAGCTGGAGATGTAGTCAGGAACGTTCTGGAGGGTGAAAACTGGGAGGTTGAAGGCATCGCAGAGCCTCACGAAGCGGGATATCTTATCGGAGGAGTCAATGGTCATGGTCCGCGCCATAACTGAGGGCTGAGAAGCGATGATCCCAATGCTTTTTCCCCCGAGCCTCCCGAAGCCCACCACCGCATTCGTCGCGTAGGTAGACTGGATCTCGAAAAAGCTCCTCGCATCTGTTATGGCCTCAATAAGATGGTAGGTATCATAGACCTGGCATGATTCAACTGGGATGACACTCATAACATCCCTAGAGGGCTCTACTGATGGACCCCGCGGCGGGTCTTCGAGGTTGTTCGCAGGAAGATAGCTCAAGATCGCTCTGACGGACTCCACCGCCTCCGCCTCTGAGCTAAGAGTGAGGGAAGCCACTCCAGAAATGGATCCATGAACGTCGGCCCCTCCTAGGGTTTCAGAGTCCACATCCTCCCCAGTCACTCGCTTCACCACTCTAGGGCCGGTGATGAATGTAGTCGCGACACCCTGCACCATGAGGGTGAAGTCCATGAGGGCCGGGGAATAAGACGCGCCACCAGCCGTGGGCCCAGCGATCACAGCAATCTGGGGAATCACTCCCGAGGCCCGAACAATCCTCCTGAAGATCTCCCCATAACCCCCTAAGGAAGCTACCCCCTCCTGGATCCGGGCGCCCCCAGAGTCATGGAACCCGATTATTGGCGCGCCGTTCCGGATGGCGAGATCAAGGACTCGGCAAATCTTCTCTGCATGGACCGCCCCGAGGCTCCCCCCCATAAAACCAAAGTCCTGAGAGTAAACGTAGACCAGTTTCGCATCCAGGGTGCCAGATCCGGTGACCACGCCGTCTCCAAGCCACCTCCTTTTGTCCATCCCAAAGGCTATGGCCCGATGCTTCAAATAGGGATCAAGCTCCACAAAGGTTCCTTCATCCAGGAGAATAGTTATCCGCTCCCTCGCTGTGAGCTTACCCTTTGCATGTTGGCGCTCCGCAGAGGCCTTCTCCTGCCTTCTGTTCTCCGCTCTATGATCAATTTTGTCTTCGGAAGGTTGGTCTCTGCTCAATAAAGTTCCCACAGGGACATCTATGAAGGGTACCGTAAACTATTAATCTCTTCCCCAACCCAATCAGCGTTTTTTATATCCCCTAGAATACAGGCATTCAAAGTGATTAAGTGTAACCAACAGATACATCGTGAGAACAGGGCAGCCTAACTGAGTCATAATCACGAGGGTTAAACCTGAGGGCACCCTCCTCCGCAGCCTCCAAAAAATCGCGGTCGAGGAGGGGATCACGTTAAGAGTTGCTCTCGCTGGTGCAGGTCTCCTGAAGCAAATTAGGCCAAGAAACTGCAAGAAGTTCCCCATGGATTACCCAATATTAGACGTCAATGGGTCCTTCATCTCATTTTGGAAACCCCTAGAGATCCTATCTATCTCCGGGAACGTCACACTAGTTAAAGGAGAGCCCCTTGTCCAAGCCCATCTCCACCCTCTCCTCTGGCCAAGGGGACGAGATCAGCGTCATCGGGGACCACATTATTTGGGGATACTTGGTCTTTTGGTTCTTGGAGTTCGCTATAATGGAGATGGCGGAGGAATACTTTTTCGGGAGGGCAACCGCCGAGGCAAAGTTCATGCGAGTCGTCAAGAGAACCAGACGGTTTAGGCCCAATATCACTAAGGTCTCCATCAGAATTTAGCGATCCCAGCTAAGGGGAGAAAAAACCCGTTACGAACTCACAGGACGGGCCCTGGGCCAGGCGGATCAGGTCAACACTGAGGCCGGGGCTTGGGACCTCCTTGAGGCCTTTGATGTGCTTTCTATTCGTCTAGGGGAGGCCATCCATAGGAGCAAGTCCGAAACCCCAGAGAGCCTCAGACGGAGAAAGTCAAGGCATTACAGCCATGATCACCTTTTTACCGTGGTGAGAATGATCAAAGGAAGACTCCCATGCCAGCGCACAAAGTCATAGTAACTGAGCCCATCCATAAAGCAGGCATCAAGCTCCTGGAGAGCAAGGGAGTTGAGGTCGTTCAGCTCCCGCCAAGCTCCAACGAGGAGACCCTCAAGGCCGAAGCCCCATGGGCAGCCGCCCTCATCACCCGTGGAGGAATCAAAGTCACCCGGGGATTTATGGAGTCCGCTCCGCTGCTGAAAGCGGTGGGGGTCCATGGTATAGGCTGCGATCACGTCGACCTTGAGTCCGCTAAAGACCTGGGTAAAATTGTTCTGAACACCCCCTTCGCCCTCTCCGAATCCGTTGCTGAGATGGCCGTCGCCTTGCTCTTCGCTCTATCTAGGCGGATAGTAAGTGCTGACAAGGCTGTTAGGGCAGGAGAATGGCACAGAAAATATAGTGACCTGTGGGGGATAGAAGTCATGGGAAAGACAGTGGGGATCGTTGGTCTCGGTAAGATTGGGGCTGCAACGGCGAGGAGACTGAAATCCTTTGAGGTAGAACTCCTGTACCACTCCCGAACGAGGAAGCCTGATCTAGAGCAGGAGATTTGCATCGAGTACGCTACCCTCGATTCCCTCATCGAGCGGAGCGACATCATTAGCCTCAGCCTCCCCTACACCAGGGAGACCCACCACCTCATCGACGCGAGACGAATAGCTGCGATGAAAGACGGCGTCTATATTGTAAACACCGCAAGGGGCCAGATCATCGACCAAGTGGCGCTTATCGCGGCGTTGAACAACGGGAAGATTGCAGGGGCGGGGCTCGATGTCTTTGCGGAGGAGCCCTTGGATCCTAGAAACCCCTTGGTTTCCATGGATAATGTTGTCCTCACTCCCCATCTAGCAGCTAGCAGCGAGGAGGCCATGAAAAGAATGGCGGTCCAGGTGGCTGAGGGCGTCCTCAAGGTGCTGAAAGGGGAGACCCCGGACTATCCAGTAAGCGGATGAGGAAACCTAAACCAGATCGTCGGATCTGCCAAAATGTTTTACAAACATATCAGGTTCTGAACTTCCGAACAAGCTCTATCAAGGAGTCTAGCGCTTGCCTTAATCAGGTGAACTCGGAGATCAGCTTGGAGACTATCCCTCCGTCTGGTCTCTTCCGGACCATGGGCTTCCCGGCAAGCACAGGGAAGTTATCCCCGTACGTGGGGCGCTCCACCCTGTAGAAGACCCCTATCGGAATCCGTTTGGACCATTCTTCCGCCCGTTTGTAGGCGACTTGGAGGTCAGTGGGATCGTGGCCGCTCTCCCCGAGTTTGTAGATCCTTTCATTATAGAATTGGTAGGTATTGATGCGGTTCCACGCTATACAGGGCTGAAGAATGTCCACGAGGGCGAAGCCCCTGAACCTAAGTGCCTCCTCTACGAGGTCCACGAGATGATCCATCTCCCCGACATAGCCACGGGCGACGAAGCTGGCGTTGCTTGCGAGGGCCGTAGAGATGGGGTTAATGGCCTCTTCAAACGCGCCTTTCGGGGAGGTTTTGGTGATATGGCCAGGCGTGGTGGTTGGGCTGGTCTGTCCTGTGGTGAGGCCGTATATGAGATTGTTATGAACTAGAAGGGTGATGTTCGGATTCCTACGGGCGGCATGAGGAAAGTGCCCCATTCCGATCCCGTAAGCGTCCCCATCCCCAGCGAAGCCAACTACCGTCTGAGCCTTGTTAGCGAGCTTGATTGCGGTGGCAACGGGGAGGACCCTGCCGTGGATGACATGAAAACCGTTGACGGCGAAGTAGTTAGTAGTCTTTCCGTGGCATCCTATCCCCGTCACCGCGGTAATCTGATCCTGGCGGAGCCTGAGCCGTGCGATAGCCCTCTTTACGCCGTTGAGGAGGCCAAAGTTACCGCAACCAGGGCACCAATAATTCTTCTGACCGGTGTCTAGCTCTCGTATCGAAGCCATCAAATCAACTTCCTTGCCTCGGCGGTGATCTCCCTTGGATTGAAGGGCCGCCCATTATACTTGGCGTAGGTCATATCGAACCCATGGCCAGTGTGCTCCCTGATGAGCCTCCCGAGTTGGTTTGTGATGTTAGTCTCCAGTAACATGGATCTACCTCGGCCCTCCATCGCTTTATTGAACGCCTCTGCAGGAAAGGGCTCCATGTAAACAATCTGGATAAATCTCGCATTGATCCCTTCCCTCTTTAGGAGCCCGAGTGCCTCAAGAGTAGGCCCTTTCGTGGACCCCCAGCCTATGAGGGTCACATCGGAGTCGACCTCCCCGAACACCTTCACAGGGTCAAGTCCGTTAATATCATCAACAAGGTGTCTTCTCTTCCTAAAGCGTTTGTCTGCCATGGCCACTACCCTTACGGGATCAACGGTTGTAAACCCATATTCATCGTGCTCATTCCCGTTAGCAAGCATTGTAGCCCCCTGAGTTCCCAATATGACCTTGGGGGAGACTCCGCTCTCTGTGATCTCGTATCGTTTATACTTCTCCCCTTTCCATTTGTTGATAAGTCCTCCCCGCTCGATCTCAATATTTCCTGAGTCAAATGGATATGTAGACTTGTGGCTCTCTAAGAGATATTTGTCTCCGAGGATTATAGCAGGAATTTGATATTTCTCGGCGAGGTTAAAGACCTCCACGGTGCGGGTGAAGCAGTCGTCAACGTCACCTGGGGCGACGACAACTCTGGGGAATTCTCCATGGGAGGAGTGGATCGCGAAGAGGAGGTCGGCCTGAGCAGTATATGTGGGCATCCCAGTGCTGGGGCCTGGGCGCTGCCCAAGCATGACCACAATGGGAGTCTCGGTGGCCCCGGCAAGGCCAAATCCCTCGGTCATGAGGCAGAATCCTCCCCCAGATGTCCCAGTCATCGACCTTAGCCCTGCGTATGCGGCTCCTACAGCCATTGTGACCGCTGCTATCTCACTTTCAGCCTGAAGGACAACCATTTCAGCCTCCTGTTCCTTGGAGATGAAGTAGTGGAGAAGTCCGCTAGCTGGCGTCATCGGATAAGCCGAGTAGAACGAGCATCCGGCCCCAATCGCCCCGAGGGCAATTGCCTCGCCTCCCGTCACCATTATCCGGCTGGTGCTCGACTCCTCGGCTTTCAATCCTCCGTTGAACTTGTGGTACTCCCTTGCATAATTATGTCCCATCCGGATTGCCCTCACGTTGGACTCTACCACGTTCGGTCTCCCGGTGAAGACCTCAGTGATCACCCCCTCTAGGGGTCCTGAGTCGAGTCCCAAGTAGGCTATAGCGGCGCCCATGGCAACCGAGTTCCTCATGATAATAGGTCCACCGATCTCTTTGACGATTTCTGTCAGGGGTATCGGGAAGAGTCTAACACCTTCCCGAGATAACTCCCCCTCCCCGAAATCGATGTTCTCATCGTAGATGACCCCTCCCCCTTTTTGAATCTCATGACGGTTCAGGAGCGCCGTCTCTTTGTTAAGGGCTATGACGATGTCAATCAAGTCATCCTGGGCGTATACCTCCTTCTTGGAGACCGTGAGGGTGTAGGAGTTGTGCCCACCACGGACGATTGATGGAAATTCATTGGCCCCGAAGACGTTGAGTCCAGCCCTGGTGAGAGCCAGCCCAAGGACAGAGCCTCCCCTGGTGATCCCCTGTCCTGCCTCCCCCCCGATGCGAAACGTTACTCTATTCTTTAATTTCTGTGGAAAGCCCAACAACAGTCTTCTAACCTATCCAATTAAATCGGTAGCCTATATGGGTGAATATCTTTAACTCCGCTCAATAAGCTTGTATTTAAAAGAAATTTAAAATTCATCACCACTTATTTCGAATATACTCCTGGAAAAAACTATATTGGGTAATTGAAAAAATTGAAAAGATTTAAAGACTGCGAAAAATACTCTTCTTCGACCACTAGCGGTGTAAAAAATGGTTAGAGTTATCGTGGACCGAAACCTTTGTAACGGAGACTGCATCTGTGCGGATATTTGCCCTATGAATGTCTTCGACATACTGCCTTCAGCAGAACATAATAATGAAGACAAATCGTTCGCTCCGCGCGAAGAGGATTGCATCCAGTGCATGGCATGCGTCAGTGCTTGCCCCACCCAGGCTATCATCGTCGAAGATTGATCCTGAAACCTTAAGGGGCATACTTTTTCTTTTTATATTTTCTTGCCAGAGATTGCTTACTGGATCCTGACGGCTATAGCCCTCACGATGTCGGCGGTGTTCTCACACCAATCCGCTATAGTCTCCAGGGCGTTAAGGAACATGTTGAGCAGGATGAGGGATCCCGTGCTGAAATCGGTGAACTCCATTATAGCCAAGTATCCCCTGGCAATGCTGTATAGTTCGTCCAGATCCTCCTCGAGGAGTTCCACTTGGTTTGCGAGGTTGAGGGCCTCCTTGTGATTGTTGGCGTGGAGCTCGTGTATACACTTTGCAAGGACGGTGACACAGTCTAGGTTCGCCCTGCACATATCCTGGGCGGCCTTTTTCATCGCCTGAGGGCTCTTCCTAAAGGGGATGACGATCAGTATCCTGCCAGCCTCCTTAGACCAGTCCGCGATCCAGTCAACCGCCCTGACGAGCTCCATGAGGTCCTCCCTCTCCTCAGGAAACATCTCCCCCTTGGTAAGCTCCTGCACCATCTGACGCCTCAGGTCATCGGCCTCCATCTCGAGAGCTGATAGACTGTTATAGAGCCGCTTGGTGTCTTCCCCATCTTCGCTCGCCGACTCCACAAGTTTGTAGAGACTACTGACAGCGTTCTTGGTGAGCTCAAGGTGATCCTCCACCATTTTGAGAACGTCCTCCCCCCGCTTAGGAGTTATCCATCCTAATAGTCTCCTTGTACTTTGAATCTTAAATTGAAGGAAGCTGGATAAACGTGGACTCAATCAATACCCTCCTTTACAGCATTATCAGGGTCCATCAGTACAGCCTCATTATTAATTTTAACAATCGATTAAATATTTACCTATTCAGATCCCAATATTAGAAGATATACACTAACATTACAAAGTTAGGTAAAAATGAAATATCACGATGAAGGTCAATGACAGCCTCCCAGAGTCGGGGATATGGTCCACGCATCAAATCACTAGTCTGCTCGCGCAGTCTGCTTGTGCCCCTGACAAAGAAACGATAATTTCGGTTAGGGTCTCCACTATTAAAGTGGCTGAGGAAGTTCTAGAGAAGATACTGAGGATGGCGATGATGAAGACCAGAGTATATTACGGTTGGCGCTTAAATAGGCCTATTGGTTTAGCGAGAAGAATAAGAGACATCCCACAACTTGTAACAATAAGTGATAAAACCCTAAGGCTTACTGGATCCTCACAGCAATTGCACGAACGACATCAACGGTGTTTTCGCACCAATCAGCCACCGTTTCAAGGGCGTCGAAAAACTCGTTGAGGAGTAACAACGCGCCGCGGCTAAAGTCTGGAAACTCCAGGGTGGCAATACTTATTCTTGCCTGGCTGTAGAGATCGTCAATGTCCTCCTCGAGGAGCTCGACCTGGTCCGCTAGGGCTATGGCTTTGAGTCCATCCTCAGACAGGATGCTAATGCATTCCGCCAGAATGTCTACGCTCGTGATGAGGCCCTTGCTCATCTCAAGGGCCTTTTGTCTCACCTCCTCGGGGGACTTATCGAAAGGGATGATGAGCAAGATCCTCCCCGCCTCCCTGGACCAGTCAGCTACCCAGTCCACGGACCTCACTAACTCCATAAGATCCTCCCGCTCTGAGGGAAAAATGTCTCTCTCAGTGAGTCTTACGATCATTCCCCTGCGAAGCTCATCCGCCCTCTTCTCGAAGTCCGACACCTTATTGTAGATCGTCTTCTTGCTGGAAGAGTCAACACCCGCGGCGCTCACCATTTCGTACAGGGAGTAGACAGCGTTCTTGGTGAGAGTCAGGTGTTCCCTGACCATATCTAGGACTATCTGGTTCCTATAGTCTCCGAACCATCTTCTCAGGCGTTCACTCATACTCAGTTCTCCTCGTTTTCCCGTCTACAATAAAAGCTTTGACCATTATTTCAGATTCATCACACGATATAGATGAGCACAATGGGAAGCAGGAAGAATAGTACAATGACCCAGATAACGAGTCTAATAGCGGCGTTCTCATTGGTCTGGATAATAGCCCCTATCCACTCTGCGATCCTCACGGGAACAAAGCGCAAAGGAGACACCAGCCATAGCAACAGAGCAACTATGTTGAGCATAACGTGGGCCAACCCTAGCATTACCCCCACCATCCCCCCAGCGAGGTATCCGTAGATCTGGGATAGATCCACTGTGGTCCCCATATTGCACCCACACAGGTATGGGTAAGCCTTCTTGAGATCTACCACCTTCGTCGCCAAGAAAGGAATGATCAAGGAGGTCCCAATGCTACTACTACCCACAAGCCAGGTGATAGAGAATCCTGTAAAGAAGCTCCTCGCGGGGCTATTGAAGGCCATCTTAATCTTTTCCTCCCAGTCCGTCTGAATAAGGTTCTCAAGACCCTTGGTAATGAGCCCCATGGAGAAAATGATGGTCAGGAACCAGAAGACGAACAGGACAACACCACCGATTCTCTGCCCTGTAAAATCCACAATGAGGTTTTTCAGGGGATTGATTAAAGGCTCCTTGATGACGATGTCGATGATGGTCTTGTCGAAGGAGGCAAGGACCGCTTTAAGCCCCAGGGAGCTTGAGAGATATTCGCCAATCCTGAGTGTGGTCTTACTGATAGCCCCCGTGGTCATCTCTAAAATGAAAAAGATACCAATGGTAAGGGCCTCGTAGACGTCGTCGACGATGACCCCAGGGATGGTGTCCCCGAACTCATTCATGGTCATCCCCCGCCTCACACCGAAGATCACGATGGTATTGGTAACCGTGGTCCCGATGTTTGCGCCCAGCACCATGGGGACCCCGAACCTCATGGCGTCCACCATGGGGAGGCCGCTCGCCACCATTCCAGACATAGATACCATAGTCGCTGCTATCACGGCGCTACTGCTCTGGACCAAGGCTGTGCTCAGGATCCCAATTGCAAGCCCCGTGAGAGGGGCAGTGTTGTCCGTGATCATTGTGAGGATACTCTTCTGCCACTCGAAGAAGATGAGCTTGAAACCGCTCTTTACCCCCTCTAAGGAGGAGATGAAGAGAAAGATACCGAAAACCAGGACAATAAGGAGACGCACCTTCCTGCTGGAGGGGATAGGAACTTCGTCCAAGTCCAAACCTCTCCTGGACATCCACTATGCACATCCATGGGCTTGGTTTGGGAGTTGCATAGCAGCCACCAATAAAGAAAATACACCAATGTATCGAATTATATAGGGGGATATCCCCCTAGAAACAGGCCTCAAGTGTATCCCTTAAATCGCTGAGTTATAGAATAAAAAGCTAATTTCTATATAATATATAGACTATATCCGACTCTAAATATATCCTCGGGCGGGCCAAAGATCAGGTTTCCAAGTCGAATCCCCCCAGCATTAATCGCGGTCTGGACAGCAAGAGGATACACACATTGCCTAAACTACCTGGAACCTTTTACGCCTTGGTAATACGTTCCCCGTGATGATATCCCTGGGATCACCTCTCTATATCTCTTCAACGCTTTTGAGGAGAACATGGTGAAGAGGAAGCAGGAGTCCTATTATCAGCTTATGTCATGTGGATGAGGATGAAGACAACACGATTTTTTAATAGGTTAGATATATGCTCCCCCACTTCACTGGAATCAACTCTGGATAAAAGGATGATTGACACTTGGAGAGAATCTATTTCGCCGGGATCAAGACCTCCGTCGGCACCGTCTGGGTCGCCAAAACAAAGAAAGGGGTAGTGCAGGTCCACACTAACTGCAAGAAAGACGGCTTCATCTCAGAGATGACCCGGAAGATTCCCGGGAATTACATCGAGGACCCCACCGTTTTTAAAGCCCTCGAGAAGCAGCTCAGAAAATGGGCCGACGGGAAACCGGTGGATTTCGACTTACTTTTGGACCTAAGGGGCACGGAGTTCCAGATGGAGGTCTGGCGTGCCATTCAGGGGATACCTCACGGAAAGCTCTCATCCTACAAACGGCTGGCCGAGGCCATCGGTAAGCCCAAGGCGGTGAGGGCCGTTGGGAATGCCGTGGGGGCCAACCCATGCGGCATCGTGATACCATGCCACAGAGTCATCTTATCCAATGGGGGAATAGGGGGATTCGGGGGTGGATTCGAGACTGAGAAGATAACCAATAAGAGAAAGCTCCTCATGACCGAGGGAGTCCTTCCCTATGTAGAAGGAAATCCCGAAAAAGAGATGGACCTTACCAGGTTTTTCGAGGACTAGGAACCCATTCTCAGAAGCCAATTTCAAAACCATGCCGAGCGCGAGCAGGGAAGATCCTGCGGACATTATAATATTCCCCAGGGGCGTCGACCCTGGGAAACGATTTTCACGCACGCGGAACTTAAGGATAATGGGCGGGGATTCGTCTGATTCTACGAGGGATCGCTCTTCCGACGACTTTTTGAGGTTCTATAGTTTATGGGTCTGATTCATGCATGTAAACTAGTCTAAAAAAAAGCCACCAAGGTAAAGTCATAGAGTTCGCGCGCGGGGTTGCATCTGAAAGAGAAGGTCACACATTTAATATTCTTTACATCGATGATGCTTTGAAACCATCATGGTTGTTATCGCCGGCGTTGACGAAGCTGGGCGGGGCCCAGCCATAGGCCCCCTCGTCGTTGCGGCAGTGAGCTTCCAAGGGCCTGCAGTAGATTCCCTATTCTCTATGGGGGTGAGAGACTCCAAGGCTCTATCAGCTAGGAGGAGGGACTCCCTAGAAGCAGAAATCAAGGAGGTCTCAGAAGGGCACTCATACTTCGTGCTTCAGCCCTGGGTAATCGATAAGGTGGTAAACCGCGGTCTGAAGCTCAGGAAGCTAAACTATCTTGAGGCGATTGCTATGGCAAAAGCGATCAGAGACCTCCACCCAGACGAGGTCTACGTGGACACCGCGGACGTGCTCCCCGACAGATTTAGGGAAGATATTTTGAAGGTTCTAGGCTGGAGGCCTCATATAGTCTGTGAAAAGAAGGCTGACGTCAACTATCCGGTTGTATCCGCGGCGTCTATCCTGGCTAAAGTGAGGCGAGATCTCCTAGTCTCGGACCTTAGAGAAATCCATGGGGACTTTGGCTCGGGATACCCTAGTGATCCTAAAACTGTGGCCTTTATAGAGGCATGGTTCAAAGAAAACGACCAGCCGCCTCCTTATATGAGAGGCTCCTGGAAGACCATCAAGAAATATACTTACCAGGGCTAGGGCTTGAACATCGCTATTACCAACGCATGATCCTTCTCAAAGGGGTCAAGTTCCAAAGACTCAATGATATCAAAACCCCCTGCCGTAAGCTTTTTGATCTCAGCTCGGTATATTATAAGGGGGTCCTTTGTCGCGTCTATACTCCTAGACTTTATTGCCATAACTACCCAGCCCCCCGACTTTAGAAATACCTGAGCGTTCTCCACTACGATTCTCCCCTGATCTGGCTGGGCGATGTCCGCGTAGATCCCGTCGACCCTTGGAACGATGAGGGCATAGGTTCTGGGTAGCCTGGCATCCCCGAGGATAGGGGAGACGTTCTCCCTGTGCTTGGCCAGGCCCTCCACGAGGTCTCTAATGGGGCGGGGCGCGAAGTCTACCCCCCAGACGTGGCCATCGACTCCGATGATGTCTGAGATATGAGAGCATGTGGTCCCAGAGGCCACGCCAAGATACAGCACATTGTCCCCAAGAGATAATGGTATTTCCTTTAGGCCTTTGACGATGCCCGCAGCTAGCTTGCTCCTGAAAGGGGTCCATTTTCGGTACTCATTTCCTTTGAATGTAATGAGCTGCTCACCATAGAACCTCCTGCTAGGGGTCAGGTTTAGCGTGGCGAGAGCACTCCCTGTCTCACCTTCTAGCCTATAGATCCCAGGGAATATGCGTCTGAGACTCAAATCAGCCATTGTGATGTGTCTGCTTGGTAAAATATGATTTCCTTGCCAGTTCAGGCCTCGGCCTCTACCTGCTGCTCCATAATCTTGGCCTGGTCAACCGCGAGCTTTTGGAGCCACGCCATGGGTGGTCTGAGCTCCCCCACCCTCTTCGCAAAGTGATGACAGTTGAGGTAGGAAGGGCTGTTGCATATCCTTCTGAAGAAGTCGCCGGTGATGTAAATGCCGCAGTCGTGGAGATATGGGCAATCTTTCCTGTTAAGCTTCTTCTGAAAGGCCTCTGATAGCGTCGTCAACCCATCCACACCCAATGAGACTTTTTTATAAGTTATATTTGTAATCTATGATCATTGGATTTATACTTAACTGTATAAAGGTTCAACAATTGTTTTTCGGGGTTTCCATGCGCAAATTTCCCTTCAGTATATTCGGAGTATATGTAACGAATCCACTAAACGGTTTGAAATGCCTAAAGGGAAAAGAGTCTACGTGGATTCGAAGCCTATCTAACGTATATGACGGCTGCGGTCATCTACCTCTCCGAATCAGACAATATCAGAATCATGGTCAAATGGAAAGCCACAACCAGCGCCTTCGATGTGGCTGAGGTGACCAAACGAAGCTGCCTCACCGAACTCAAAATCGGTGCCATAAACATAGGTAAGAAGGAGCTCGGAAAATCAAGCGCAGAGTAGAATGTCTTAACTTTTTTGATTCAGTTAACCAAGCCGAAGAGGTAGATTGAAGTTTATGACACCCGGAAGACTTGATACGCGCGCACTCACTCTGTATCCCGTGGTTCTGACCCTTCATCCAGCTGCCTTCTTAACTCGGTCCCTATGAGGTTCCCCGAAAAGGCATCAGCCCTAGCTGCTAGGGAGAGCTTAGCAGCTAGGGTCCTGGCCGCCTTACCCCTAAGTTTGCGGGGCTTGGCGTGGATGTAGGGATGCTGGAAAATGAGACCGTGCTTTGGAGGATTGGCTCCGGTCTTTTTTGATCGGAATAGAGCCTTCTCGGCCCCTATGACCTGCACCCTACTTGAGGGCATCATCGCGAGCTTTTTGAGCCCCCCAGCTTTTTCTATGAGCTTCGCAGCGAGCACGGAGCCGGCCACTTCGGAGAGGTTTGGGACAGTTTCCTCAGCGATTTGTTTGATGAGCGTTTCCAAGGACGATCTATAGGAGTAAAGAGAGATAAGGTTGGAGGCAAGACCCCTAAGGTGATTCTCATCCTCAGCGACTAGGGATGCTCCCATGGAATTCTTTCCTGCGGAAAGAATCTCATTTACACTATGCCCCAGCTCGAGCTCTCCCAACCTCTCGGGTGAGAAGCGGGATCTGTTCCCGAGTCTATCAACTAGTAGAGCGTAGATTTCATGATCATTAATTACACGGTTTAGCTCAGGGAAGTGGAGACCGTACCACTCTCGGAGCTTTCCTGAGAGCACGTTCAAGGACTTATCAAGCTCATTGAGGAGCTGCACTGTGTGGATAGTTGTTGACCCTCGCTCCGACTGGGCCCTTCGCACATTTTGCATAGTCCTAAGGACGGAGACCTCCCGGCTAAGCGCGTAATACTGGCTCCTGTTCGCAACTGCCCTAAAGTCAACTGCGATGCTCTCTATGTTCTCTCTGATGAAGGATTCGGGCTCAGATCCCTTTATGACCTCGACGTTCATCCCGGTGCCTCTCAGGGCGTAAGCTAAGGGCTCATTTGATAGGATCACCGTCTTGAAGCCCATCTGAGTAAGCTTCTCAAGCATCTCAGACATCTCTCTGGAGGGCTCTCCTGAGGCATGCCTCTCGAGAGCTGCGTTGACCTGCTTTGCGTCCCGAGGGTAGAGGATACGTTCGATGATATCGTTGTCATGGTTGACTGCAAAGATCCCTATCAGCGTCTCGACAATATGGACCCTACTACATGGATCAGCATTTCTGTTCAATCGTGCAACTCCAAAGGTTTTTCAAACGTATGCGTACGTAGATGACAACAGGATGTCCCAATTAAGCCTATCAGTGGACGTCGCAGGTTTAAGACTGCGGAACCCGACCATGAATGCAGCAGGAGTCTTGGGAATATCAGCGCCTCTCTTGAAGCGGGTCTACGACGGAGGAGCTGGGGCCGTAGTAACCAAGAGCTTAGGGCCTAAAGCCAGACAAGGGCATCTAAACCCGACCATGGTGATCGTAGAGGGAGGGTTTCTTAACGCGATGGGGTTACCGAATCCAGGGGCCGAATATTTCGTGGAAACCATAAAGGCGCTCAAGGCAGACGGTGTACCAGTGGTTGCTAGCTTCTTCGGGGAATCCATAGAGGATTTCCGAGATGTAGCTGAACTCCTCTCCGAAGCAGGTGCGGACGCGCTAGAGGTAAACGTCAGCTGCCCCAATGTCCAAGAGGAGATGGGCATGCTGGGGGCAGACTGCCTTAATACAGAAAGAGTCACGGCGGCGGTGAAGGAGGTCTCCAAACCACCTGTCTTCGTGAAGCTTTCCCCTAACGTCACAGATATAGCCGAGATCGCGAGGGCCGCTGAGAGAGGAGGGGCTGACGCCATCACGGCGGTGAACACTCTCAAGGGTATAGCCATCGACACTGATTTCAGGAGGCCTATCCTCACTAATGTAACAGGTGGGCTCTCGGGGCCCGCTCTGAAACCAGTATCTTTAAGATGCGTCTGGGACGTGGCGAATGCCGTTAAAGTGCCCGTGATAGGCTGCGGTGGTATCACAAACTGGAAAGATGCCGTGGAGTTCATGCTCGCTGGGGCCTCTGCAGTAGAAGTCGGAACCGCGATTAGAGAGCGGGGTTTCAGCGTCTATAGTGAACTAACCCGGGGGATCAAGGGCTATCTCGAGGCTAACGGTTTCAGAAGTGTCCGTGAGATCGTAGGACTCGCAAAGGAGGCTAAACTATGAGGACGGTTACGATAAACTGGGTGAAGCGTAATTCACCGGACATGGTAACCCTCTACTTCGAGGATGAGGCTTGTTCCAAGGCCATACCGGGCCAGTACGCTATGATTTGGATACCCGGAGGCGAAGAGATTCCTATGTCCCTCTCAACCATAAGCTCTGCGGGCAACTCCTCTCTGACAGTAAGGGAGATTGGGGACACCACTAAAATCCTATGTAACATGAAGAAAGGGGAGAAGATCGGCGTGAGGGGGCCTTTTGGGAGAGGATTCACGCTAATCGGAAAGCAGCCATTGATCGTGTCCGGGGGATCAGGGATAGCGTCTCTTATTCCTCTTGCTGAGGCGTTTATGGAAAGAGGTATAAAACCGGATTTTATCCTGGGAGTAAGAACCGAGGCGGATCTGGGATTCAGGGGCAGGTTGGAGAAACTTTTGGGTGACAGTATTTTCCTCGCCACAGATGACGGCTCCTTTGGTTTCCATGGCTTCTCCTCCCAGTACGCAGTCAGGCTAATGGATAGGGGTAGCTACGACATCGTCTATACGTGCGGCCCCGAGTTGATGATGGTCTCCATCTTTGACGAGGCTGAGTCCCGGGGGATACCCGTCCAGGCATGTCTGGAGAGGTATATCAAGTGCGCCCACGGTCTCTGCGGTAGCTGTGGTATCGGCCCCTACAGGGTATGCATGGATGGCCCCGTTTTCGACTCGGAGAAGCTCCGGGAGATCAGAGAGGACTTTGGCATCCGCAAAATGGACCCGACGGGGAAAATCGTAAGGGTGAACCATTAGGACTGCACGTGTCGTAACTAATGATCTCAAATTATAGGTTTGGTCGATAGAAAACTGAGGTAAACATCCTATTCAACTGCTTCTACATATGCATTAAGATCACAGGAGGACCCCTGTCCTCGGCATCCAGTAACCCATCACGTCCATCCTGAGAACTTCGATCACGCGCTTTGGGTCAGGAAAGGTTTATAGAGCCCTGCACTGAAGGACTCTTGGTAATTGTATGCCTACACATGGCTCACTTACGAAAGCGGGCAAGGTCCGGGCCCAAACCCCCAAGATTGTGGGTATAGTACGAAAACAACTCCCACCTAGGCGGAAAAACAGATCAAACTACAAAAAGAGAGTCCTTGCAGCCCCAGACCCATTCTCCCAGCGTGGACGAAGGCGTCGGAGAAGATAGCTCCTTTAACCTTTTAACGCCCCCTTCTTAGAGATATTTTCGAGTTGGATACCCCTCATAGGCTTATCATAGAAAGGCTTCTCGCCATTTCCTCCCCCAACCGAAGGGACGTTGAGAGAATCAAGATAGAGGTGAGCCGAGAACACAGCCTTCCTGGGATACCGGGAAACGCTGAGATCATAGCATCCCTCAATCCAGAGGAGAAACGTTTTCTTATCAACGTCTTAAGGAGAAAAGAGGCTCGTGCACTAAGTGGCATCAACGTAGTCGCTGCGATGACTGAGCCCAGGGCTTGCCCCCACGGGAGGTGCTCTTACTGCCCGGGCGGCCCTGACGATGGGACCCCCCAGAGCTACACCGGCCGGGAGCCGGCCTCTATGAGAGGAGCCCAGAACGATTACGACCCATTCAAACAGGTGACAGGTCGTATCGAGCAGCTAAGGAAGATTGGTCACGAGGTGGACAAGGTCGACCTTATCGTGATGGGCGGTACCTTCCCGGCCTCACCACCTGGATACCAAGAATTCTTCATCCACGGATGCCTGGATGCCCTGAACAAGAGACGCTCATCCACTCTGACCGAGGCGAAGGCCTACGCGGAGGGAGCTGCAGTCCGCAACGTGGGCATCACGGTGGAGACCCGCCCCGACTCTCTGGATCCCGCAGAGATCTATAGGCTCCTGGGGCTCGGGGTAACCCGGGTAGAGCTGGGAGTCCAGAACGTCTACAACGATATCTACGAGCTCGTCAATAGGGGCCACACAGTTCAGGACGTGATGGATGCGACAAGGCTACTTAAGGACTTAGGCCTCAAGGTCTGTTATCACATGATGCCGGGTCTCCCCGGATCCAGCCCTGATAGGGATCTAGACGGATTTAGAGAGACATTGGAGAATCCGGCCTTCAAGCCAGACATGATAAAAATCTACCCTACACTGGTTCTCTGTGGGACCAAGCTCTACGATTGGTGGAAAGATGGATCCTATATTCCCCTCACGACAGCTCAGGCAGTGAAACTAGTTGCTGATATGAAGGAGTCTGTACCCCCGTGGGTCAGGATAATGCGAGTTGGGAGGGACATTCCAAGCACAATAATCAAAGCCGGTGTAGATAAGACTAACCTGAGACAGCTAGTACACGAGGAGCTAGATCGACGAGGAAAGCGATGCATCTGCATCCGCTGTAGGGAGGTAGGCCACAAGGATGGTGGGGACTATGTTCCTGAAGCTCTGGAAGTTAGGAAGCGGACCTATAAGGCTTCAGCTGGCATCGAGCACTTGATCTCCGTGGAAGAAATAGGAGGGGATATCCTCGTGGGATTCATCAGGCTCAGGATCCCCTCGGACAGCCCTCTTCAGCCTGATGAGGGGCCTTTATCAGCAATCATTAGGGAGCTCCATGTATACGGTCGGATGGTCCCCGTAGGCACCCGCATCGACTCGGGATGGCAGCACATGGGGTGGGGCAGGAGGCTACTTGAAGAAGCAGAGAAAGTCGTATTAGAGGAGCACGGTGTCAAGAAGCTATATGTGATGAGCGCCCTAGGAACAAAAGAGTACTACGCCAAGTGGGGATACACGAGGGACGGAGCCTACGTCTCTAAGCGCCTCCCTGAAAAGAACATATAATCCAAAACTCAAACATTCCCTCTTTCGTTCTCCCTCCTGCACGTGCGAACGGTCGTTCCTCCAATGGACTGGAAACGACCTAGGAACTTGGGCTAGATTAAATAGGATCTCTATACCCGTTACGCGCACGTTCAAAGCTAAAATATTAGGCCATTGTTAAAAAAGGGATTTAGAGTAGGCCTCTTTTAGCCATCCTTGCAAGTTGAGAGTCCGCCTTCATATAATCCTCCGTGGCTGCGTTGCAGACATCCTCAGCGGCCTGCTGAGCTTCCATGATCACCCTCCTCTCATCCATGGTGAAGACCTCCCGGTTTTCCATGATGACTCTCCCGTCGATGATCACGGTCTCCACCTCGTCGCCTCGGGCGCTATAGACTATGTTGGGGGTGATGTTCCTGACGGGGCGGGAGAGTACAGGAGTCATATGAGGAACCTTCAGGTCCAAGAGGATAAGGTCAGCCTTTTTCCCGGGCTCAAGGCTCCCGATGCGGTCTCCAAGACCGATGGTCTCGGCCCCCTCAATGGTGGCTATCCTAAGCATCTTCCAAGAGGGAAGAACAGTGGGGTCTCTGTGCCTAGACTTGTTAAGGAGAGCGGCAACTTTCATCTCAACCAGCATGTTGTGAGAGTTGTTACCGTTGGCCTGATCTGAGCCGATTGCAGCGCTCTTTCCCCCCAGCTTAATGTAGAGTGCGAGGGGTGGGGTGATCCCGTCGATGATAGCAATGCTCGTAGGGCAGCTCGCGTATCGAACGCCTCTGTCGGCTAGGATGGCAACCTCCTCGTCTGTGGTCTGATGGCAGTGGGCAGCAATGATAGTGTCGTCAAGGAAGCCGATATCATCAAGGTACTGGACTGTAGTGGTACCAAATCGGAGGTCGATCTGGATGGCCTCTCGCCCGCCCTGGGCTACATGGATATGACTCATCATCCCCCGACTGTTTGCTTCCTTTTTGACTCTGAGAAGCAGCTCCTTGCTCATCATGTCAGCTGCGTGAGGGCTGAACATGCAGGTGATCCGTCCTCCCTCTGCTCCGTGCCATTTATCGAGGAAATCAATGGCATTACGGAGTTTCCTCTCCCCAATGTCCTCGAAGAAGATGTAGGGCTCCCGAGCGTCTGGCCTCGAGCCGGCGCCGATCTCGTTGATTGTGTTCGCCATATGGGCCCTGACCCCAGAGGGGGCGAAGACCTTCTCTGCAACAGAGGTCAGGTCTCCCCCAATCTCCCCGATACATGTGGTCCCAGATAGGATCTCCTCCAGGACACCAAGGGCTGTGCCCCGGATTATGTGCTCAGGCTTTGTGTATTGAGTGAAAGGCGAGGCAGTCTTAAGCATCCACTCGATCTCAGGGACATCCTGCCCCATACCCCTCTTGATGGTGTTGGAAGTATGGACATGGGCATCCACAAACCCTGGGAGAACTGCCTTCCCCCTAGCATTAAAGACCTTCTCCGATCCTCGGTGTTCCTTTTCGAGATCCCTCGTCTTACCTACGGCGACTATCTGGTCCCCCACTATTGCGACAGCACCGTCCTCAACCATGCCTACCCCCTTACCGGTCATGGTAAGGATGAATCCATTTTTGATAAATATGCTCTCATATTTTTGTCCTGGCACCTTGAATCTTCTCGGTGTATTTTATCACCCTTCTTTACATCCCAGTAATAAAAAAGATTCTTGTTCAAGGGAAAAACTACTTCTAATCGACAAAAATGGAGCCACAGTTAATTTATTCAAATAGTTAATTAAAACTATGTTATAGTAGATTTAAAATCGCGCACCTGATAGACTAGATCGACTGCGTCACTATGAAGATATCAACCCCGATCAGGCTTTTCGTTGCGCTGATGCGCGGGAGAGATCGCGAGAAACTTGATCACTTTATTCTTCTAACCTAACCCGCCACATCGTACTAGATTCAAGAGAAAGTTTCTCCGAAGTATCCCTCAGATGCGGGAATATAGTGAAGCTCCGTCTATGGAGTAGAAGGACAAGTTCCCCAGTTGATGGGGGATCAAAGATAATTCAACTGCTGCCATGAATAATTTTATCACTTTCACCGGCAAGGTGAGATTGGTGAAATTATGGGAGGTTTGATGGCAGTAAGACTCACTTTCTCATCACTTAAGAACGCGGCAAAGATGATTAGGGATGGCAAAATAACATCCCTAGAGCTCACAGAGCACCTTGTCCGACGCATCGAGAAGCACAATCCGGCCATTAACGCCATCGTGACGTTCACTAAGGAGGAGGCTTTAGCCCAGGCAAAAGCTGCAGACGAGGCTTTCTCAAGAGGAGAATCCTTAGGTCCCTTCCATGGCGTCCCGATAACAATAAAAGACTGCTTTGAAGTTGCGGACGTTCGAACTACCGCCGGGGCGGAGAAACTCTCCGAATACGTCCCAAAGGAGGACTCGGCAACAGTATCCCGCCTAAGGGGTGCAGGCGCCGTGATATTGGGGAAGACTAATGTCCCCGTCTACGCCGGAGACTGGCAGAGCTACAACGAGATCTTTGGGACCACTAGCAACCCCTGGGACCTAGATATGACCCCAGGGGGATCCACAGGAGGCGGAGCAGCAGCAGTTGCCGCAGGACTTAGCTTCATCTCCCTGGGGAGTGACATTGGGGGTTCAATCAGGGTGCCCTCAATCTTCTGCGGGCTTTATGGTCACAAACCCACTATAAAGATCCTACCTTATCGTGGACACATTCCCCGGCGACACACTCCCCTCCTAACGGTTGCGGGACCCATTGCCCGGTGCCCCGAGGACCTCAAGTTGGCCCTGGAAGTGATGGGGGGACCAGATAGAGAGGAGGCTAGGGCATACAGTTGGGCACTGCCCACCTCAAGACATGGTTCCCTCTCGGAGTACAAGATCGGATACGTCCTAGACCACCCTAACTGCCCTTTGACCAAAGAGGTAAAAGAGGCCGTCAGGGTAGCAGTAGATAAATTGAGGGGGGAGGTTTCGACTCTAGAAGAGGGATGGCCGCAAGGAGTAGACCCCGTCAAGCAGTACATTAACTACAGGTTCCTCCATGCCTCAGTCTATGCTTCATTTCTCAAAGATGAGGAGTTCAATGAGCTAAAGGTGAGGGCCAAAGACCAGGACGGTAGCCACGAGGCCTTCATGGCCCTGGGGTGGACGGCGCCTATGAAGCTCTACCATAAGGCCATGGCAGACCGCGCGAAGGCCCAGGCCGCCTGGCAGAAATTCTTCGAGATTCATGACGTATTTCTCCTCCCCGCCTCTTTTACCACAGCTTTCCCTCATGATCACAGCGAACCACAGTGGCAACGGGAGATTCCTACTCCGGAGGGGCCAAGGACCTATGAAGATATCTACTTTTGGATCACTTTCGCCACTCTCACCGGGCTCCCTGCTACCGTAGCACCAATAGGATCCTCATCTTCCGGCTTGCCCATTGGCATCCAAATAATTGGGCCCTATCTAGAAGACGCCACCCCCATTGACTTTGCAACTAGGACAAAACGACTATTTGGGGGTTTCAAGCCACCAGCCGGCTATGAGGAATAGGTCTCTCAACAAACCTTTTCCCCTACCAGATATTGCCGGTCGCGCAGACCCTCTGAAAAATTAGGAATGGGTAGACGAATCGAATAAAAGGAATAAGTCATTGGAAACGCGCGCGATAAAGATTGAATAAACAAAGAAGACTATGTGCATTACGCGCGTGATATTACTTCGCCTTTGTCAGAGGACAGAGAGTTGAATTTAGATTGAAAATCGATTTGTTCCCTCATATTTCCGTGCACTCGTTTTTTTATGATTATTGCGCGAGATAGGCTGACATCAGGCCAATTATCCCTCGGGGAGACCTAGCTATGACCTTCGTAAGGGTTCTAACCACCGATGTGCCATTCGCGAGGTTGAGCACGTCCTCGTTGGTTATGACATTCGCGAGGGTGTTCAGATTCTCATCTGAGAACTTGTCTAACATCTCAACAACCTTTCGGCTGTTCCTGATCCTCTCTCCCCAGTAGCTATTGAACTGGTTCTCGTATTCAGAGAGTCTCTCCGCAGAGACGTTTCCCTCCTCCACAGCCTTAGCCGCGACCTCTCCGGCCATTTTCCCGGACTCTAACCCGGAATGGATGCCTGCCCCGGTGGTGGGTATAAGCTGGCCTGCCGAGTCTCCGGTGAGCATCAGTCCGTCGCTAACGGCTCTTTCGAGTGCACCGGAAACGGGGCAGATGCCCCCATTCACCAGCTGTATCTCAGCGTCTTTGAAGCGTGGGTCGTTCGCGACAAACCGTTTAAGGTATTTTATGGGTGATTCGGTATGGATCTTGCGTACTCCGAGGCCTACATTGGCCACCTCGGCTGACTTTGGGAAAACCCAAGCGTATCCTCCCGGGGAGATCTCTCTTCCGAGGTAGAACTCATTAACCCCTGGATCTTCGAGTTTGAGGCCTCCAAGCTTATATTGAGCGCATGTAACGACATCAGGGAACCATTCACCGAGGCCGGCCTTCCTTCTGACCATGGAGGCATGCCCATCCGCTCCGATGACTACCTTTGCAGATATTTCGAACTCCTCCTCTTTTGAGACTGCCTTCACACCCACAGCGATTCCATCTTTTTGGATCAAATCGGTGGCTTTAGTACTAGTGAAAAGATCAACCCCCGCATCAACCGCTATTTCTGCCAGTAGGCTGTCAAAGACCTCCCTATTGAGGGTGTAACCTTTCCAGTTTTTGGTTGTAAGTTCGAGATAGTTTCTGTTGGGAGCAAAGACTTTCGCCCTAGTTATCTCCTGGCAGACGACAGGAGGCTTCGGTTCAATCCCCGCGTCCTTAAGGCCTCCTAAGCTGAGACCTTCCGCGCAGTAAATGGGATGCCCCACTCTTTGATGCTCCTCAAGAAGAATTGTGGAGGCTCCGTTCTCCGCTGCAACTCGTGCAGCGAGGCTCCCAGCAGGCCCGGCTCCTACAACTACGATATCACATTCTATTGATCGCATGGCAAATCATCCACAGACCCAAGATAGGAAGTATATTATATTATCGACCTAAAACCTTGTTAGCGGCTATGTCAATGTCTCTAGCTTTCACGGTTTTGCGACCGGCGTGTCGAGCGTAATCGATGGCCTCCTGAGCTACCTTAACACCGATTTCCTCTAAGGCTCTTCCCAAGGCTGTGGCGCTCTCCTCACTTACCCGTGCTGCTCCTGCCCGTTTAATCAGCTTATGCATCGGCGCAACCTTAATTTCGTTCGTCATTTGAGACCCTTCTATTTTTATGTTTTTTCTTGGGAAATATTTAATTCTTTCGCCCATTTTCCCAAGGAGGCTCAGGTAAAGGCTTCTTTCATAAAGACATATCCCCATAGGAAGTTATCGAACATAAGAGCCCCAATAAAGAAAATTAATCCTATCTGATTTTTCTAATACAATTCATGGATTAAATGCATAGTCATTCATGCCTGTGAGGAGGATTACCTTATTTAATCAGGATCGCTACTTTAATTTTTGAAAGTGTTTCTTTACCCATTGTCTATGTTTGTGGCGAGAAGAACTCGAATCAAACGGTAATCTTTAAAACCCGGGGAGGTTTCCATATCTCCGCACAACCCGGATATCTACCAAGGTGACTAAATTGGGTAAAGTACGGACAGAAATGATCAAACGGATCAGCCATAAACTCGTCGATAATTACGAGAGGAGTTTCACAACGGAGTTTGAGCCGAATAAGCAGTTCCTCAAAGAGATCGGCTTGGATGTATCCAAGAAGCTGAGAAACAAGATCGCCGGCTACGTGACCAGGATTATGACGATCGAGGCGACCCTAGAGATCTAAGTTCTTTTGATGGAACGGTCTTTATCATTTCATTCATCATACATATAACTACAAGAGCCTAATTCTCTTGAACAATGTGATCTCCTCCCGTCCCGTTTCATATACCATTAATGGTGACGGAATCCAACTAGATATCGCCTTAGTCGAAATCAATAAATTACTTCTCCACGAGGAGACGATCCAAAAAAACGTGGATGAGCTTTTCGCGGAGATCGAAAGAACTGGAATCCTAAAGTCTCCTGTCATCGTGGGCAGGGAGTTCCTTGTGGTCCTCGATGGTATGCACAGGGTAGAGGTCTTAAAAAATATGGGCTGCAGGTTCATGTGTGTCTGCCTCGTTGATTATATGAGCCCAAGGATCAAGATTGACCGCTGGTGTAGGGTCGTCTTGTCTCAGATACCTATTGAGGAGATAATTACCGACTTTGGAGATCTCGGAGTCGTCACCAGAACGGTAAGTTCTGCCAGCGAAGGGGAGAGTCTTATGCTGATGTTAGAGGAGGGCTACTACAAGGTGACGACTCATGAAAATGGGATCATCTCAGGTTTTGCGACTGTAACCAACATAGAAGCATGGCTGCGCCGGAAAGGTCACACTATACGCTACGAGACGGAGAGGGACGCTACTAGGATGCTTAAACAACGTGAGGCAGGATTCGTGCTTTGCCCTCCCGCTATCCAAAAAAAACATGTCATCGAGATAAGTATATCGGGGAGTGTATTCCCTCCGAAGGCGACACGCCATATCATCCCGGCACGCCCCTTCGGTATTGATGTACCTATTGAACTTCTCAAGGACAAAGTGATCAGCATTGCAGAAGCAAACCGCCAACTATCAATATTGCTTGAGAATAAGTCCATACGGAGAATTCCTCCAGGTTACCGATGGGGCTCCCGCCGCTATGAAGAAGCAATCTATCTATTCAAGTAAATCAATAGAAAATTAGCGCATATAGCGTCATAACTGAAACCAATCCAGCCCAATGAAGAAAGAGACTACCTTGGAATAGTCGCATCCATACGAAACACTTGAAAGCCACCGATAAGTACACAATTCGAACTAATATGGCGCGAGATCCGATATGTGGGATGACCGTGAACGAAGAGACGGCCAAATGGACCAGCGAACACGAGGGAAAAAGATACTTTTTCTGCAAAGAAAGGTGCAAACTCTCTTTCGAGAAAGCCCCCTCAAGATTTGTTAAATAGCACTCTAAGGGACTGTGACACTCTTCGCTAAGTTCCGGGGCATGTCGGGATCCAGATCCTTCTGAACAGCCAAGTAGTACGAAAACAGCTGGAGAGGCACCACATATGGTATCGGCGAGAAAATGTCCTTTATCCCCTTGGGCATTTCGATAACGTCGTCGGAAAGACCTATGATCTCATGATCCCCCTCCTCACACACCGATATAATCCGGGCTCCTCGAGCCTTCATCTCCATGATGCCTCCCACGATACCCTTCCGAGATTCCCCCCTCGGGCAAAGGAATATCACGGGGACCCCCTCCTCAATAATGCTTATGGGACCATGCTTGCTCTCACCCGCCGGGTAAGCAAGGGAGGGCACATATGTGAGTTCGAGGAGCTTCAGCCTTGCTTCGAGGGCTGTCGAAGAGCTTATCCCCCTCCCGAGGAACACGAAAAGCTGTTCCCCCCCGTATTTATCAACGAGGTCCATGACGTGCGTCTTGTTTCGGTTAAGCGTCTCCTCCACCACATCGGGGATCCTTAGAAGGTTCTCCCTGAAGTCGTCTCCCTCGTCCTGAGATATTTTTCCTTTCATCAGAGCTAGTCTAAGAGCTAGCTGGGCGAGAACCATGAGCTGGGAGGTGAAGGTCTTGGTGGCGGCGACTCCAATCTCTGGGCCCGACTGCTGTATAATATAGGCCCTGGATACCCTGGTAAGAGTTGACCCTACGGAGTTGGTGATGCCGAGGACAGTGCTCGCCTTCATCCTGGCATAGTCAATAGCCTTCAATGTATCATATGTCTCACCTGACTGGCTCACACAGAGAACGACGGAATCAACTCCAACGGATGATCCGTACTGCTCGATAAACTCTGAAGAGATAGCGGGGAAGGCAGTTATCCGGGCGAGCCTAGAGAACATATAGGAGGCTGCAATGCATGAGTGATAAGAGGTACCTGCAGCTAAAAGGAAAACCTCCCTCCCCCTATCAAGGAGTGCTGTGAGGAGACCCAAGTATTGTGGTTGAAGCCTCAGAGCACCTCTAAGGCTGGTAGGCTGCTCATTGATCTCCTTTATCGTGAAGTGGGGGTAGCCATGCTTCTCGGCCATCTCCTGGGACCAGGTGATCTCCTCAAGGCTCCGCTCCACAACGGTGCTGTCACTCACCAGCCGGATCTCGTATCCGTCCTGGTCTAGTATCGCGAACTCCCCGTTCCTGAGGTAAACCACTTGGTTGGTGTAAGGAAGCATAGCAGGGACGTCAGAGGCGCAGTAAGTACCGTCCTTGGAGACCCCTAGGACAAGTGGACTCTCGTTTCTAGCTACTAGGATCTTGCCAGGGTCCAAGGTGGATATCACAGCGATGGCGTAGGATCCCTCAAGGCGTCTGATGGATTTGAGAACTGCCTCTTGGAGGGATATATCACCTTTAAGCTCCTCCTCAATGAGATGGGCGATTATCTCGGTATCAGTCCTAGACTTGAGGATGTGCGACTTGTTGAGGAGCTCCTCTTTAAGCTCCATAAAGTTCTCTATTACCCCGTTATGGATGACGGCAAGGTTCCCATTACAGTCCGTATGAGGGTGGGCGTTCACCATTTCTGGGGCTCCGTGGGTGGCCCACCGTGTGTGACCTATTCCCATCGAGCCTGGCATGTTGTTCATCTTTAGCCTCCGAACGACGTCGTCAATGCGCCCCGCGTCCTTTTTCACCTGGAGTGTACCAGCATCTATGGTCGCGAAGCCCACCGAGTCGTATCCTCGGTACTCTAGCCTCTTGAGACCGTCGTGAATAAGAGGGGCGATCGCCCCTTTCTTGAGTACGCCACCAAAAATTCCGCACATGTTATTCGCTCCCCACAGTTAATGGTTAACTAGTATCTGTCTCGAAACGCCTATTTTAAGGTCGCTTACCTGAGATATAGCGAATCTGAAACAATATACATTTTTTTCTGGATTGAAGAGTACTTTCACCCACCCCTCCTCATACAGTCTGCTAGAACGGACACAAAATATAAATTGATGACTGAAAGACTCCAAAGTTGGAGAGAACATGAGCCGTTTCAAAAGCGTCTTTATTGATAAGACGGTTCTAGACTTCAACTATGTCCCCGAGAGACTAATACATAGAGATAGCGAGGCTAAGTTCCTCTCCAGTCTGTTCCAGTTCATTGTGGATGCCCCCTATGAGATGAGCCAAAGGGCCCTCATCATCGGGGGAGTCGGGAGCGGTAAGACAGCCCTGGCCCAAAGATTCGGTCTCGATCTCCTCGAAAAGGCGAAGCGCCGCAGAGTAAGGGCCGAGTACGTTCATGTCAACTGTCGGGAGAGCCGCGGAAGCCTCTTCATGGTACTTCAGAGGGCGTTGAGGCGCTTCCGTCCCAATTTCCCCGACCGGGGATATTCCTCCAACGAGATCTTGGACACATTGATGAAAATCCTCGATGAGGAGGACACCCAGCTCGTACTCTGCCTTGATGAGGTGAACGCCCTCATCGAGAAAGAGGGAGGGGACGCCATCTACAATCTCAGCAGGGTCCAGGAAGAGAGGCTGGACGGGCCGAGACGCCTCAGCATCATATTCATCTCCAAAAGCTCGGAGATCTTCAGGAAGCTAGACAGAAGCACCCTAAGCACTCTCCAGAGGAACGTGATCCGGATGTCGGAGTACACCACTTCCCAGCTCTCAGCCATCATAATTAGCAGAGTAGAGAGGGCGTTCAGACCTGGCGCGATGTCCCCGAATATCATTGACTTCATTGGAGAACTAGCCGCCTCAGAAAGAGGGGATGCTAGATACGCTATTGACCTCCTTTATGGATCGGGGATGCACGCTAACATATTGTACTCCCAGGAGGTGCTTCCAGAGCACGTCCGGAAGGCCGCGGCAGGCCTCTTCCCAGCAATCAGGCCCGAGGAGCTCCGGGGGATGAGTCGCCATGAGCAGCTCACCCTCCTGGGGATCGCTCGGTTCTTCCTCCACAACCGAGAGGCTAAGGCGACAACGGGGGAAGCGGAGACGAGCTACAGGGTGGTCTGTGAGGAGTATGGGGAGGAGCCTAGAGGACACACCCAATTCTGGAAGTACCTTAACGCGTTGAGCAGTCTCGGAGCCATCTCGACGGAGCTCAACGCCTCAGAGAAGGGGAGAACCCAGCTCATTGGACTCCAAAAAATGCCGGCCGGGGAGCTTGAGAAGAGGATAGTGAAGATCATTGGGAGATAATAAGATCGAGGTTGAGGCGCTCATAGGCTCCCGAGGCAGGGTCCGGGTCCTACGCGTCCTCTCGGAGACCAGGGAGATGAACATCAGCGAGGTAGGACGGCGCACAGGAATGAACTACACCAGCGTAGAGCGTCATCTAGAGGCCCTCAGGGAGCTGGGGCTCCTCAAGGAGAAGAGGTATGGGAAGATCAGGATCTACGAGGCCACTTTCAATAGACTCACAATTAGGTTCGAGAGGGACCGGGGCGTCAGGATCGACGTGGATGACTCCTAATTGTACTAGAAGAGGGATGCCAGAGCCTACTATTTATGACTGAGTTACTATTATAAACAGATCATAATAAGTCTATTTTTTATTTATAATCTACATTCATTAAGTGGTGTATCAAAATGGAGGAGATATCTCCCGATCCAAAAAGAAAAACCATCTCGTTTGCAATAGTATTTCCGGATATAGCATTTATAGCAAGACTTGCTAAGATAGCAAGGATAGAAGAGATACCAAGAAAAGTACTCGTCATGGATCGCCTCAATCACGGATTAGATTAGAATAAAACTAGGTACGGTCAAACGGCGATGGAGAGTTTCTCAGAGGGGACCGCACGCGCTGGATCTGACAAGATGAGAGCTCATATCTACATTTCAGGGCGGGTCCAAGGGGTCTACTTTCGCAGGAACACAGTGAACCAGGCACTGCAGCTGGGGCTAAAGGGTTGGGTGAGAAACCTCCCTGACAGGAGAGTTGAAACTGTCGTAGAGGGGAATGAGGAAAATATTAAGGAGTTCATTAGGTGGTGCCATAAGGGACCACCTCTCGCGATCGTGAGGGGAGTCGAGGTTTCCAAGCAAAGACCGAGAGGAGAGTTCCAGACCTTCAGAGTTTTGAAATAAGAAGACTCTCCCTGCCTGACAGGGGTTGTATCGCACGTACATCGCCCCCTCATTATAACTCGTTTGTGGATGAAGACTTGGAGGTTTCTTTCGGGGCTCCCAGGAAAAGAGTCATTAATATCCACTCTAGAAGAGTGTTTGGTCTAGAATGGTTTTCGTAAGCGTCGCTGATGTCCTCTCCGGTAAGATCTCAGGGGAGACCTCGGTAAGAGGTTGGATCAATAACAGCAGGAGCAGCGGGGGGATCATGTTCATATTGCTAAGAGATGGATCTGGCCTCCTTCAGTGTACCGTAAGGCGGGAGGCAATAGAGAATGAACTTTATCGGACGCTGGAGAATCTTCCCCTGGAGTCTGCTCTGGAGCTCTCAGGGATGATCCGGGAGGACGGAAGAGCCCCCGGGGGCTGGGAGCTCTCTGTGTCAGGGACCGGTGCGATCTACCCGGCGAAGGCTGACTATCCCCTTGTGAAGAAGGAGCACGGCGTGGAGTTCCTCGCTGACAACAGGCATATTTATGTTAGAGACCTTAGGCTACAGAACATCTTCCAGATCCGGGCAAAGTTTATGGAGGCTGCCCGGGACTGGTTCCGAGATCAGGGCTACACCGAGACCCAGAGCCCCAGCTTTATGACTGCAAGTGTAGAGGGGGGCTCTACGCTGTTTAACGTGGAGTATTTTGAGAGAAAGGGGGTTTACCTCACCCAAAGCTGGCAGCTTTATGCTGAGGCGATGATCAGCAGTCTAGGTAAGATCTACACCATCGCGCCGAGCTTCAGGGCGGAACCGCACAGGACCCGGAGGCATCTCAGTGAGTTCTGGCATCTAGAAGTGGAAGAGCCTTGGACGGATCTAGCGGGGATCATGCGCACCGGGGACGCCCTGGTAACTCATATTGCGCATACGCTCGCGAATGAGATTCCGGAGAAAGTGAGGCGGGTCGGTCGGGACCCGTCGATGCTCTTGAAGCTGGATGCGCCGTTCCCCCGAATCAGCTACGATGAGGCGGTAGAGCTCGTGCAAGGAGAGGGGGTGGAGATGTTGTGGGGGGACGACTTCGGCTGGCAGCAGGAAGGCCCCCTGACCCGCAAGTTCGACTCACCGTTCTGGGTCATCGGGTTCCCTAGCGGGATCAAGCCGTTCTACCATATGCCTGACCCGGACCGTGCTGAGGTAACAATGTCTGGAGACCTGATGGCGCCGGAGGGATACGGGGAGATCATCGGTGGAGGCCAGAGGGTCCACAATTACGATCAGCTGCTACAGCGAATACATGACGATGGACTGGATCCAGACAACTATAGCTGGTATATGGATCTGAGGAGGTGGGGAACTGTACCTCACAGCGGCTTTGGTTTAGGGGTGGAAAGGGTGATCATGTGGATGCTGGGGCTGGAGCATATACGAGACACGATCCCGTTCCCCAGGGACATGAGACGGGTCTTCCCCTAGCATATCATTGATTGAACTCCTTCCACCTAGTCCAGAACGTTTTTGTTATTTCCCTTTTTAAATGGTCGAAATCCTCGCGTGAGATCTTAAATTGAAGATGAATAAAGGAGGATAACATGCCTCTTAATCTTGAAGAAGTCTTTGACCCCGGGGAGATCTTAAAGGCGCGTCACCGAATATCAAGTCTTGTTTACAGGACTCCCCTGATCCACTCCCACGCCCTCAGCGAGAGGACGGGGAACCAGATCTATCTCAAGATGGAATGCTGGCAGCGATGTGGATGCTTCAAGGTACGGGGCGCACTCAACGCCACCTCCTCCCTCACCCAAGAGGAGAGGAGCAGGGGCCTCGTTACCGCCTCCAGCGGAAACCACGCCCTGGCAATAGCCTACGCCGCGAATCTATTTAGCATCCGCCCCACCAGGATATACGTCCCCGAAAATGCTGATCCCGCTAAGGTGAGAAGGGCCCTCTTTTGGGGCCCCGACCTCGTATACCATGGCCAAGGATTTCAGGAGGCCTATGAGGAGTCCATGCAATACACCAGAGAAAACAACATGACATTCATCCACAGCCACGCCGATCCCAAGGTCATTGCAGGACAGGGTACCATAGGCCTCGAGATCATTGAAGACCTCCCCGAGGCGGACGCCGTAATCGTCCCTGTGGGTGGGGGAGGGCTCATCTCAGGCATCTCAACCGCCGTAAAGACCCTCTCAGACGAAACTAAGATATATGGTGTCGAGCCGACCGCGGCCCCGGGAGCCTACAAGTCTCTCAGAGAGGACAAGTGCTATGAGACCCTGGACATCGACGTGAGCATCGCGAGTGGCCTCCTCGGGGGCTTCGGACGACTTCCCTTCGAGATCTGCAAGCGCACCTTGGACAACACATTCCTTGTAGACGATCGGGAGATCATTGAGGCCATGGTTGCCATCCAGCAGGATGAGCAGGTGATGGCCGAACCCGCATCCTCTGTGGGACTTGCCGCTTTGCTGGCGGGGAAGATCGAACTGAAGAATAAGAAAGTGGTGCTAGTCATCACGAGTAGGAACATTAACACAACAACTTTCAACCGGCTAATCCAAAAAGTTCCGGATAACGTATTAGCCTGAATTCTAGCAGGAAATACAGGGGAAAAGTCCCTCCCAACGTGCGAACATATCGATTGGTGGATCTGAACCCCAAAAGGATCTCCAGTTGTTACAATGCATCAAGGAGTCCTTCCCGCGCGCGATGTGTCCCACGGCAGCCCAGTCTCTAGACACAAACCTAGCCCCATTATCCTGCCGCGCTTCCTTTGGGTGAGTCAATAAATGCCTTGTCTGTGAACTAGGGACTCAACCACATTGGGTCGCGGTTGAAGGTGTGCTTGTCGAAAGTGTAGAAGGTGAGGTTGTCAACCGGCCTTTTTCTATGTACCTCGTTATCCAGACACCCGTGACAATGAACCAGCCCCCACTTGAGGCCGCGGAGAACGCTTCCGGGATCGCGATACCGTCCCAACTCAGGGTCTAGACTGTGAGGGCAAGCGAACTCGCAACGATCCCCGGGGCTCCCAGCTCCCTGTAACCTCTCCTGATGAATATGATGGTGATGTTCATCACCGATACCAGAAGGGTCACAAAGAATGCGATGTGAACCTCCCGGTAGATCATTCCCCCGGTGTCTCGGGAAACCAGCCGTATAACCTGAGAAGCTGGACGTTCAACGTGGACACCGGTTAAATGAAAGAGTCTCTCTTTTCAAGGATTTTAGGTTCAGGTCTTGTATTCCGTGGGATCTTGGATCCCAGCCTCCCTGAAGGCCTTCCTTCTATTGTTGCACGACTCGCAGGTCCCGCAGTGGATGGGTCCGTTCCTGTAGCAAGACCAGGTGAGATGGAGAGGGACCCCTAGCCCTAATCCCCGCTTGAGCATTTCCGCCTTGGTTATGTTGCTGAAGGGGGCATCAATTGTGATTTGCGTCTCGGTGCCCAGTCTCGCAGTAGCCTCAAAGGCCTTGTAAAACTCTCTCCGGCAGTCCGGGTAGTTTTCCTCATCGGAACCATGAGCCCCGTACAGGATCGTGTCCACCCCGACGGAAGCCGCGTACGCAACGGTCACGGCGAGAAACACGCCATTCCTGAATGGGACGATTATGGGAGCGCTGAACTCCTGGGTCATCTGGATGCCAGTGTCCACCAGAGATGTAATGCCTAAGTAAACCCTTTCGAGGGCGGAGAGGTCTACCACCTTATGGGTCACGCCCATTTCCTGGGCTATCCTCCTCGCGTGTTCGATCTCGATCTTAGCGATCTGACCGTAGTCGAAAGTGATAAGGTGAACATCAAATCCCTTATCCTTCGCCCAGTATGCCGCGCTAGCCGAGTCGGGGCCTCCGCTGAAGACTACGACGCACTTTATCCTTCGTACCACCTGTATCTAGAAGCTACTGCCATGAAGAGGATTGACCCGAGGCCGTTCACTATCTGCTCGCTCACAATGAGCCCTGGCAGCGTTGCAACAATCGGGAGCTCGAAGAGCTGGTTTAGCATCCAGCTAACGCTGATAGGTATGATAACTGCGATGACGGCCCCAGCAACCATGTAGCTCTTTCCGAAAAATTTAGCAGCATAGTATCCTGCGAGCCCAGCCACGAGGCTCATCAACGGCATGAAGACAAGTTCGAGGAAGCCCGTGAAAGGGCTGAAAAGATTCGTGATGAACACCCCGATAGTGTAACCAACGATGAGGATAGGCTTCTTAGCTACGGCCGGCCTGATAATCCCCGCGATCCTGAACTGTAGTGCTAGGAAACCGATAGGTGCGAAGACCACTCCTAGCACGGCATAAAGAGCCGCGAAGATGGCCACCAGAGTTACGTCCTTCGTGTTTATCTCCATTTTTGCCTCCCTTCTCCGGGATTTATATGGCGGAACGGGTGGGAGGCCCCACTCACCCGCCACCTGCGATAGAATCCCAGCACATTTATATGAATATCTATCCAACCTGAAGGCTATTGGAGAAAAAATAGACTATTTCAGGGTTCCCTGAGCATGAATAAAAACGCTTCCTTGTCATCGACGAGGCTCGCTTTGAAAACCATCCACGCAGATGGTCAGTCCTCGTAGCCGACACCCACGCGAGTGTGGATAACTCTATCCAGGTCACTCTTGTTCTGTTTAGTGACATTAATGCATTCCCTATCGAAGACATCGCATGTGGTATGTCTCAGTGAAACTAGAAATATCATGTGCACAGTTTTAATTAGTAAAATTCAAGAGATTAGACTATGGAAAAGCTCGACCTCAAGAAAAAGTTGAGGCCGTTCTACTCAGCGAAAAAGAAACCCGAGCTCGTCGAGATCCCACATGGGAATTTTCTCACTATCATCGGCAAGGGGGAACCTGGGGCGAGGTCTACGTTCATGTTTTTAACTCATTATCAAATCTCTGATAGTCTCGTTCGCGAGATATTTGGCTTAGAATTGAACAGTCCAATAGGTCATAAGGTTCAACAGATTGAACAAAAATAGGGGGAAGAGTTACTCCTCAACCACCTAGTCCAGACCGTTTGTTAAATCCTGTTTATTATTCATAATGTCACCGATAATTGTTGATATTGTAAGGTATATTGTAGCACTAAGCCTTGATAGAGCTACCACGGACATTTCCCTTCTTTTAATAATTTCATGGACAAAGGGTCTCTAATCTGAAAAGTCAGGGTTCTTTGTCAACTCTGATCAACTATTCATGCGACTCATTATAGTCAATGAGGGGCATACGGACAGTCTTGTCCACGTTTTAATCTCATTTAACGATCTTGACATGAGTGCCTAAGGCTTGCCCAGGAAGACCTTTCTTGAATTTGACCCTCAAAACTCCTTTCTTACCGTGGGTGCCAACGATCTTTCCATATATCTTTGGTTCACTAAGAGGCCATCCTACCCTCAGTCCAACCATCCGATTCGCATCTGACTGCCCTGAATCTATGACTCTCATCAGGCATTGATTGGTATACTGGGCATGCTCTCCTCTTCGGTAACTCAGAATCAAACCTTTTCTATCATTCATTATTGAAGCCTCGCACGGTGTTCAGCGCAGGGTGCCAAGATGCTTTCGTTCATTCCCGCATGCCCCGCTCTTGTACGTGCTGGAGACTTGCGCCTTATTTATCAGTAACGTTTCTAGGATACAGTCGCGATAAAGAGTCTGAATTCTGAATAAGGGAAGAACAGTACCACCGATATTGTCATCAAACGATCCAAGGATCTGTATGGCTATACTCCTAAGGAAAAATCAGACGAGAACATGGAATGGATGCTCCATAACGGATACATCAAGGAGAAGAGTCGGAAGCCTGGCAGACAGAAACCCTGAGCTAGCCAAGGAATGGCATCCAATCAAGAATGGGGATTTGACGCCAGCTCAGGTTACTCCAGGAAGTGGTAAGAAGGTCTGGTGGAGATGCAGCCGAGGGCATGAATGGGAAGCAATGGTAAAAAGCAGGACACGTGGTACTGGTTGTCCTTATTGCTACAGGGAACGTAGGCAACGTAGAAACTAAGAAAAACCTTGCGCGCGCTTAAATGATTGGGCACTTCCCTTTCTATTTAGTCCTAGATGCAATTACACCAAAGAGGTACAATATTACAGTTTATTTCGTGGTACTGGAAGTCCATGATCAGGCAGCCCGACTTTGTAAATATGGGGATGTTAAAGGAGGTCCGGTCTGAGGTCAGGGAGAAGAGGGGGTCAACCATTGACCTTGCCGTCTTGGAGATTTTCCATGAGGGGCTTTGCGCCCAAATCATGCACAGGAGCCCTTACAATGAAGAAAACCCCACCATTATGAGACTCCAAGAGTTCATCATGAATGAGGGATACAGGATGAGGGGATACCATCATGAGATCTATCTTAGCGACCCCCGTAGGTCTAATCCAGAAAACATTAAGACTATTATCAGCTAACCCGTGGAAAGTAAAGATATCATGCTCAACACCCGAGACATCCGAAACTAATGCAATTAGTATAGTGTCAATGAATGGCAGCGATTCTAGCAGAGCCTCCATGGTCTCGTGGGGTCGGAGGTAATTATTCATTGTAAAGAAGACAATGGTCCCTTTGAAGCGTTTTTCCTAAACGCAGGGTGAAGGGATTTTCTCGCGCGCGATTTTTGATTTAGAGTGATTGTAGTTCCTGATTAACAGCCCACCCAGATTCATGCTTTCTTCCACATAATTACCGAAGGACTTTTGGCCATAGCGTGCGCGTTATCTGTTTAGCAAGATTTTCAGCGTTCTCGTTGTAAACCAGCTCGATACCGTATAGCTGAGCCAACTCCGCCTCCTGTTTCCCGAATCTTTTGCGGGATACAAGTATTAGGGTCTGGGGCTTTAGATCCATTTTCCTCGCGCCAAGTCGGATAATGTGGTTGAACGCTGTATCTTCGAGGAGGACATCTATGGCCAGTACATGCTCAGGATCCCTAGGATTAGATGCTAAAAGGTTGAACGTATGTTCGACGCCTGATTGACCGTTCAATACTCCCGCGGACTTGACTTGCCATCCCGTCAATTCCATAGCCGTTTTTACCTCGTTCAGGTTCTTTAGGTAATCTCTCTGAGAGGTTAGCCTCGATATGATGTTATCAGCGGGCTCCCCCTGGGTCCAATAGTCTTCGAAGACTCTCATCAACGTATCGACATAGGGATCCAAGTTCGACCAAACCGCCCTATCTAGCCTTTGTAATGATGGGATATTCATAAGTGCCTCTTTCTCGTCGACAAGAAGGAGCTGGAGGTCGAAGGGGCTTAGGCTATGCTTGACGTCCGCCTCCTTGAAGAACTCGTCTGTATCCCTGAGACCGTCCAAATCCAAGTGAGTTATGATCCTAACATCAGCCCTCTCCCCGATGTCCCCTTTTATCTCCTCCATAGTGAAGGGAAGATCGCTGATCTTACTCGTCATAATATTCACAGATTTTCTGCTCTTGGTTATCATTGATAGGAAGGTTTCCTGGAAGTCCTGATCAGTCTTGATCTCCTGGGGGGTTATCCCTGTCTGGAATGCCTCCATAATTACGCTGGCCTTAGTGGCTAGTTTCCATAGGGCGTCAAAGAAGATCTTCATCGCTGAGTTATAGCTTGGTGCGTTGGTCCAAAGCCCTGCATCTTCATGGGTGGTAAGGCTCATGGTGTCCTCCATAGACGTGGTCGTCAGTGTCTCCCTCTCGTCAATGGTCACAAACCGTACTGGGGTCGGGAGAGGGACGTGGCGAATATTGGCAAAGTCTCTAAAAGACTCCATCTCGGCGAAATCTGGGCCCTCCACCTGGGTGAGCACTCTCACGCTGATGCCCTCGTTGTGGGCCGCCCTGAGCCTATCGTCGATACCCATGAGGGAGAGGCGGTAGAGGTCCCTCTTTGTGGTCACAATGCAGACCTCGCCTCTGGCTCTCTCGAACATCTGGATTAGGAGCTCATAGATCTGCTGCCTCCCCTCGAAGATCCTGAACCGGGGCTCTTCCGCCTGTTTGCTGGTTGCCTCAGAGATCCGGGTCCAGTCCTCTACAATTTCCTCCTCTCGGGCCTCGAGGAGGGTGAGTCTCTCTCGGAACCCATCGATGTACCTGCCCAGGGCCTCTTGGAGGGGATTTGCTACGAAACGCATTGGTCTCCCAATAACCCTCTCCACTAGCCCCTTGTCCTCTAGGGACTTTAGTGTACGGTACGCCCTCATTCTGTTGACGTCGAATCTCCGGGAGACCACTCTGGCAGGAGAGGGACCCATGGAGGAGAGGAAGACGTATACCTCCGCTTCCTCTTTTGTGAAGCCGAAGTTTATGAGCTTCTCGCTGAGGCTATTTAGTGCCATATTCTCATTATCTCCAACTGATAGTCAGTAATTTCAATATATGTACGAACTAATGTTACAAACATTATGAACAAACATTTGTTACATATTTAAGATTATCCTAAACGTAGTATGAAGGAGGTGTGTAAGCCTATGAAGACCCTAGTAATTAAGGGAAAGGAGCGGCTATGGCCCACGGTAACCTGGGCTGACACGAACCTTTCCCTCCTGTATCTCGGCTCCGAAGACGATGACGTAACTTTTAGGGAGGCGAGCAGCATAGATTTTGAGGAGTTCTTCCTCCACCTAGACAGAGGTGGATCCATCTTTATAATGGTGAAACCAGAAACGATGGACCAAATCGAACGCCCACCCGAGAATCACGGCTACAGACGCGCTCTGAAGCAAAGCAATCCAGATCTAGAGGAACTGACTCTGGAACAGGGAGATAAGTATGAATCCACAGAATGGAAATCAGAGGAGATGAGATCATGGAGGTAATACACCAACAACCATCGTGCAACGTCTGCGATGGCTCAGAGTTGATTCACGATGGGGTTAACGGGGAGACCGTCTGCACCAAATGTGGTTTGGTACGCTCTGACGACATCGTTGACCTTGGTCCTGAATGGCGGGCATTCACTCTTGGCGAGAGTTCCTCAAGGGAGAGGGCGACCCCGACCCCCTATTCTGCCTTCGAAGGGGGGATGTACACCCGATTCAGAGAAGGCAGGGACGCAAATGGATCCAGGCTCCCGCCCGAGCAGCTCCAAAAGTGGAAGAGGCTCCGAAGGTTTGATTTCAGAACAAAGTCTGATGACAACAAGGTCCGCAACCTCAATCAGGCGACTGTCGAGGCGGAAAGGTATACGGACAGGCTCCACCTTCCCCGGGGGATAAAGGACAAGGCCCTCTTCATATACAGGAGGGCCCTCAAGGAAGACCTCATCAGGGGGCGTACCATATCAGACTTCGTCACGGCAGCTATCTACGCTGCTTGCAGGGAGTCTAAGGTCCCCCAGTCACTAGCCAACGTATCTGAAGTGAGTGGGCGTTCCGTGAAGGACATCTCAAGGACATACAGGCTCCTCGTGAGATCCCTAAAGCTGAGGATGCCCGTGGACACCCCTATGAAGTTCGTGCCTAGGATAGCCGCATCCCTTGGTATAGATCTCGAAACCGAGAAAAAGACCATTGAGATCCTCCAGCGAGCGGGCGATAAAAAACTCCTCATCGGAAAGGACCCTCGGTCCATGGCCACTGCAGCCCTTTACATGGCGTCCAAACCCCTGAAGATAAAGATGACCCAAAAAAAGCTGGCCGATGCAGCTGGGATCTCCACAGTCTCACTTAGGAATCGGCTCAGGGAGTTAGAGGCCGCCTTTAACGACTAACCAGTTCACGCTAGATATACTAGAACACCTACTCACGGACCATCCCACTTTATTGAGATTCTCTCCACCAACTCTTCAAAGTACGAGGGCGTAATTTAGGGCGGTGTCCATAATAAGAGGCAGTCACAACACACAAAAAGCCTCTAGTGGATCTAGTCTCCCGCCTCTCAGAGCTTGAGATGCACTACCTCCGGAAGAAGGATCAGATCTTTCCAGGCGAGATATCTAGCCTCCCCTAATAATTTGTAGGGTACGGACGTGAGCGTCTGCATCCTTCAGAAGATAGTGAAAAAATTCAAGAACGCAATCAGAGAGGTGGCAGATTTATAGATAAGCTACCGGGCGGATTCTTGTACATCGGATATTTTGCCATTAAGGACGACGATGGAACTTACAGGGGAATTTAGCAGATCGAACAGAATGTCACTGGGATAAAATGGATCGAATGCGAGAGGCAGTTCCTCGATTAGGGGACTAATCAGGAATGGGGCCTTGTCCCGAGCTCTAGATCTATCTCGATCATCTCATTATCTCTGATTACTGTGAGAGTGATCACTTCGTTTGGTCTATAGTTACGCTCAAGGATCACTATCAAGTCATAGAAGTTTCTGACTGGTGTGTTCTCAATACCAATGATTACGTCCCCCCCGATACTTACCAAGAACCCGTCGAGGGACACCTCATGTGTGCCCCCCCTAAGACCAGAGGTGTCTGCAGGCCCCCCTTCAATGAGGTCAGTGACGAGGACGCCTTTGATGGTTTCGTCAAATCCCATGAGATCCTTGATTTCTGGCATGAGATCAGTCCCGGTGATGCCCATATAGGCATGGTCGAATCCCCCTTCCTCGATAATAAGGGGGATTTCCCGGAGGATTGTATCGGAGGGGATCGCGAAGCCTATCCCTGAGAACTGCTCGGTCTCGCTAAGGATGGCCGTGTTCATCCCAACTACACTCCCCACTGAGTTCAGAAGGGGGCCCCCGCTGTTTCCCGGGTTGATTGCAGCGTCCGTCTGGATCACGTCTATTATTGCATAGCGTCCTGGGGCCCCCATTTGGCGGCCAGTCGCACTCACGATTCCCTGGGTCATGGTGTTCTCAAGCCCGAAGGGGTTACCTAGCGCAATCACCTGCTCACCCACCAAAAGTTCCGAAGAGGGGGCAAAAGTTACGGGGAACAAGAGAGACTCAGGAACGTCGATATCGATCACCGCCATATCAGAGTATTGATCGGTGCCCACCAACGTGGCATCCACTATGGTCCCGTCAAGGAATGTGACTTGGATCTCATCGGCGTCCTCAACGACGTGGTTGTTAGTTATTATTCTCCCCTCCATGTCATAAACGAACCCCGATCCTTGGCCGTTCCCCTCCGGTCTGCTTACCCCTATGAGGACCACTGAGTTTCTGGTGTTGTTATAGATCAGTGTAAGCCCTAGGTTCCGAGAGGCGTTCACCTGGTTCTCTATGGAGATTGAGTCTCTGAGCCTCGCGATCTCGTAGGTGGCTGAGTTTAGTTGGAACTCGAGGGCATCAAGATCCACCTCGAGCCTAGTCACTTTTTTGTTGGCCTTACCGACGTAGAATGATATTACTATGCCGTTGATGACCACAAGGGCGATTATAAAAAAGGGTATCCAGCTGAGGCTTGTCTTTCTGCCACGCCTCGATTCGTAAAACCATTCCTCTCCCATACCGAATGCTCCAGAACAAAGTCCCATTCGTATAATAAATTCTCTCTTATCTATCACAATCGATAGAATTTGGGATTAGGTCCCCCCCCAAATAATTAATATCGTCATATGAAAGTATATGATTAAATGAGGATGAATGATAGTGACTATCAACATGAATCACTAAATTAAACAACTTGGACCTAGTCCGGATGTAGGGACTAAATAGGCTCGAGGTGAAGGAGTTCAATCGCACAATGATTAACAGGTAACGGTCGACACCTCCGATCCATCTACAGGCCTAGGAGATCAACTCTTATAGGCGCAACGGAGACCATCCGTAATCATGCGCCTAGCATCGCTATTCTCCGGAGGCAAGGATAGCGTCTATGCCACCTTTCTCGCCTCCCAGGAGGGGGAGCTAGCGTACCTTGTCACTATTAATCCGAGACGAGATGACAGCTGGATGTTCCACACCGTGAACTTACATCTCGTGCCCCTCCTAGCAGAGGCCCAGGAACTCAAGCTGGTTACTGTTGAATCTGGAGGCGAGAAGGAGAAGGAGCTCCAGGACCTAAAGCAGGCCCTTGGAGTCTTGGATATCGACGGAATCGTCACCGGAGCTATCGCATCGAGCTATCAAAAGGAACGGGTTGACGCTATATGTAATGAACTCGGTCTTGCCCACGTCTCTCCTTTGTGGGGGAGGCCCAGCCCAGAGCTCTTGGATGAGGTTATCAAGGAGGGAATGAAGGTCGTGGTGACAACAGTAGCGGCAATGGGGCTTGATATGCGATGGCTAGGTAGGGTTTTGGACTGGGATTCGGCCGTTGAGCTTAAGGAGCTGGGTCTGCGCTACGGCTTCGATGTCTGCGGAGAGGGAGGGGAGTTGGAGACCCTTGTAGTGGATGCCCCATGGTTCAGGAAGAGACTCGAGATAGTCAAGGCGCGAAATGAATGGGATGGGGTTAGGGGCAGCTACGTTGTAGAAAGGGCAAGATTAGTTCCTAATCCCAGAATTGTATAAAGATTGAAAAGGATGGCCTGATCAGGATTGGCCGGAGCGGACTACAGTGAACTCCCGCCAATCAGCACAGGTCATAAGACCCTGACCAACTCGAGTCTACAATCTTTATGTTCTCGGCAACCTTACAAATGGCAGCCTGTTCTAGATGTCTAGTCTGCGGTACTAGCCATACCTAAATACGATGTGAGACAGGTGAAAAAGTATGAGTGAGAAGCAGGAAGTCGTCTCCGAGGCCCTCAAGGCCGAGGAGAGTCTAAAATCCCAATGGCATATATTAACACTTGAGGGGGACCTCGTCACATTGGACGAGTTTGATTTTAAAGGACACAAGAACCTGAAGACGTTCTCAGGCTACGAAGTGGATAAAGACAGATCGGTAACCCAGGATCCCCCCCACGTGGGCTTAATGAAGAGCCTGGAGCTGGTGGACTACGAGCCAGCTTCCGACCCTGGGAACATGAGGTACTACCCAAAGGGAAGGATGGTCAAGGCTCTGCTAGAAGAGTTCGTCACAGAAAAAATCCTGGACTATGGAGGCATGGCCGTTGAGACTCCCATCATGTACGACATGAACCATCCCACCCTCGCCAAGTATCTGAATAGGTTCCCAGCCCGCCAATATACCATTGAGCATGATGACGCCAGGTACTTCCTTAGGTTCGCCGCATGCTTCGGTCAGTTCCTAATGGCCCATGACGCCGTCATCAGCTACAGAAATCTCCCCCTCAGAATCTACGAGCTCACCCGGTACAGCTTCCGTAAGGAGCAGAGGGGAGAACTCGCGGGGCTCAGGAGACTCAGGGCGTTCACTATGCCTGATGTTCACGCCCTCTGCAGGGATCTGAAGCAGGGGAAAAAAGAGTTCATGCGCCGGTATAAGCTTGTGGAGGACACCCTCACGGGCATAGGCTTCGGAAAGGACGAGTTCGAGATGGGCCTTAGGATGACTGAGGAGTTTTGGAAGAAGAACAAGCGATTTGTCCAATCCCTTGTGAGGAAGTTTGGGAAACCAGCGCTTCTGGAGCTTTGGAAGGAGCGATCATTCTACTTCGTCCTAAAATATGATCTCAACTTCATTGACGCCCTAGGAAAGGCATCGGCCTTAGCCACAGACCAATTCGACGTAGAGAACGGAAAGCGTTACGGGATCAGTTATATGGATAAAGATGGCCGGGAGAAGCACCCTCTAGTTCTCCACTGCAGCCCCAGCGGGGCAATCGAGAGGGATATCTACGCCCTCCTGGAAAAGGCTCATATGGGAATGCGGAAGGGGATTAGGCCCTCCCTACCTCTCTGGCTGGCGCCCACCCAAATCCGGATGATACCTGTCTCAGAGGCCCACATAGGCCTCGCAAAAAAATATGCCAAGAAGATGGCTCGGAACAAGATCAGGGCAGACTACGATGACAGGCCCGAAAGGGTTCAGAAAAAGATCAGAGACGCTGAAAAGGAGTGGATACCCTATATAGTCGTTCTGGGCGAGAAGGAGGTAGGCTCCGAGGAGGTCCCCGTCAGAATGAGATCGGATGGAAAGCTCCACAGCATGTCTTTGAAGGACTTGGCCTCTGTGATCAAGAAACAGGTGAAAGGCAAGCCTTACAGGCCGGTTCCATTGCCCATAAGCGTCCAGAGTAGGCCAAAGTTTGTGGGTTAGGGGACGCCTTGACGCCACTTCTCAATCTGCCGGTCTTTTTTACTCCCCTTTTTAAACTCTTTATAGTGCTCCCTGCAAAGATAAGCCCGCTTCCCCTCCACATTAAGACGCATGGACTTTGCCTTGGACCCATTCACCGATCTCACGGCGCTACCTTTACAGGGGTCGACGCTACATGTGGTCCCTTTCTTTACCCGTCCCATAAGCACTCACCAGTGGACAGATAACATACCCGGGCCACTTCTATAAAAATAATGAATTAGGAATATTGAAGTCTTCTTTCTCCGGAATCCCCAGGTGTCCCTGCTTCCCCACTCTAACCTAAAAGATATCAGCGGCCGCCCCTCCCTAATAACAGTCTATGAGGTGCTGAAATGGGGAATATTGGAATCGCGTTATCACCCTCCGATCCCGCGGGGGCGAACATGCTCAACATATTTAGGGAGCTGGGGTTCTCGGAGACCGAGGACGCTTCAGTTCTCAGTATGGGCGATACATATATGCTCGTGGTAGAGCCCCTAATCGTCCCTGAGGAAAGATACAAAGTCCCCCCGGAGCCTAACCCCTACCCCACAGACTTCGACGGATTTGCTGAGACTTACGGACTTGACTATATCATTATCGCCTCAAGGCACTGGGCCAAAAGCGGGCAGCCCAGTTTCACCGTTCATCCCACTGGGAACTTTGGGAAGGCAATGTACGGAGGCAGGACCCGGGAGCTCCAACCCACTCTCGCGAACCCTATGCGGGACATTTACTTGGAGCTCTCTGAGAACCCTCCGAAGGGATTCAAAGTCTCCATGGAGGCTACTCACCACAGCCCCACCCAGTTTAAGACCCCAATGTTCTTCGCCGAGCTAGGAAGCCGCAAGCAACAATGGAAGGACCCAGGGTCAGCCCACTATCTAGTGGAGGCGGTCCTCGAGGGAATAAACACCAAAGGGAAAGTTCCCGTGGCTATAGGCTTCGGCGGGGGTCATTATTGCCCCACCTTCAGCGTCCTAGAGGAGGAGACCGCCTTCGGTCACATCGCTGCAAAGTATGCCATCGACCTCCTATCGCCGGAGCTCATCTCCCAGATGCAGGACAAGACCCTTGACGGTGTCAATCATGCTGTCCTTGACAAGGGTCTTAAAAGTCATCAGAAGAAAAAAATCCAGGTCGCCCTCAGTAAGCTTAAGATAGAGGTCAAGTAAAGGCATCAATATGCTACGATGGCCCGCCAGATCTCCCTGTTCACCCACATCAACGTGAGGAGCTCCGGGGCTTGGCTCTCAGTGAGGCTCAGCAGAAATTTCGCGATGTGCTTGCATATCCTCTTTCTCTCAGCCTCTTTCCTCCAGTTATCACAGTCATGAGTCCCCGTCTTCGAGTTCCTGTCGATCTCTATGGAGTATCGCCGGACCCTAGCCTCGACCCGGTCCCCAGAGTTGAAGTTAATATCTAGCTCGACCCCCTTGTTTAGATCGAGCCATTTGTCGTGGGTGATGACCCCTGGGAGCTTGAGAGCATAGATAAACCCCGGTGGGCGCTCCTGTACCAGCCCTCCACTATCTTGGGGGTAGGATAGTGGTAGAACGTGATGTTTATCTCTGTGGTGTCGAAGACCTTAGTGTAAGCGATTAGCATCCCTTTCTTACTATAGTAAAAGGGGCCCTCTCACTCATAATAATACCATCCGTTTGTCCCCCACCCCTAAACTCAACCATTCTTACCGATCAGCCTTATGTTGAAGGGCGAATAAAGTTTCCCAGAGACTAATATGAGCATTAAAATCAGGAAGCTCTCAGAGGAGCCAGGGATTACGGAAACCAATGAGGGTTTCAACGGAGTCAACTCCATCTGGGCGGTGCTCAAGAGAACCGACCTGAAGGGATTCTCCTCCCGCATTTTCCGGATGGAGCCGGGGGGGCACACCACAAACCATACCCACGATCGGGAGCACGTTGTAGTCGTCATATCAGGGGTCTGCAGGGTTGAAGGAATACATGATCCAGTGACCGTAAGCTCTGGGAGCATCATCACGGTGCCCCCCAACCTCTTTCATAGTTTCTCCAATCCGGGAAAAGACCGTTTGGTCCTCCTAATTATGAATATGTTCACTAATATCGGTGCTTCTGAGGGTAAGAACGAAAAAAAGGAAGCTGATGAAGAGTCGGCACTCAGCGCGCGCGTTTCCGAACTGGGGCTTGATATGATCCGAAGTCGGGGCCTGCTATGGATGATAATAGTTCGAGGCTGTAATTTTCGTTTATTCGGCGAATAGGCTGGTTATAAGTTAAGAGAGAATGACTTTTGGTCATCCTTCTCTACTCCAAGGCCTGCCTCCTTAACCTTCTCGTAGAGGAGGTATGCGACACCGGCGGACTGCATATGGGTGCCATCGCTCTCGAAGAAGGTGATCTCGGAGTCACCCTCTCTCCCCGGCTTCATCCCTGCGACCACCTCCCCGATCCTGCCGTAGATATCGTCTAAGCGTATTATCCCCTGCCGAATGGGATCGGCGATCTCCTTGATCTTGAGGCACTTTTCCCCGTCGATGACAATCTTGTCAGCCCTCCTGACAGCCTCGGCATCTAGCTCTGCCTTCATGGGGCCGTCGGCTCCCATGCCTGAAATATGAACCCCCGCCCTTAGCCACTCTCCTTTGACGATGGGCTCTGTGGCATATGTGGCCGTTATCAGGACGTCCGCACTAGTCACGACCTGCTCCACTGTCTTCGCTGCGGTTACGTCGACCCCCAGCATCCTCCCTATATCAGAGGCGAAAACCTTATCCCTGCTCCGACCGGAGTGGACGTAAACCCTGTCAAAATCCCTCACTTTCGATAGGCAGAGGAGAGAGGCTCCGCCTATCCTGCCTGTCCCAATTACTCCTACCTCGTCTATGTGTTTCCGAGCCAAATACTTCGCCCCAATGGCTGCGGCGGCCCCGGTCCTAAGGTTTCCCGTTTTTACGCCTCTCGTCCTCTCGCCTAGAGGAGATCTGCTCCTCTTGATGATCGCGATTATGCTACCGTCCTTGGGGTCGACGAGGTGGTTACAGTACCAATTCTGGTCGAAGTGGAAGGAATGGGAAAGCACCACCACTCCCGTCTCCTCGAGATAGGCCATCCCCTGCCCCACGCTCGTTGTTCCCGGGGCGATATGGGGAAGATTCTTTCCTTTAATCCGAGCCTCATGCCTTGGAGTATCGTACGCTAGGCCCCGGCCATCCTGGTTATAGACCCCTTCAACGGCCTGGATGACCTCCTCTGGGGTGACCTCGATCCTTGCGATATCCTGATCGCTGATGAATAGAACCATGCCTCTAAAGTCTCACGAGGTTGGAGATAAAATTTAGGCCCCACACACACCTATCTCTATCTATCCCTATCTACAAACACATACACATTTGGTGTTAAGTGTGAATTATTGAACGTTTTACTTTAAAGTGGGCTGGGGTCTCCTTTTGGAAAGGTCGGCCTTCTTGCGGCCTCCCTTTCACGATTTGAAAGTCCCGTCCTTGTTACATACTAGGGCGCGGGCTCTCTCTGGTGTCCATTTCCCCATTAGAGAGCCAGCCAAAGCGCGATGGTCTCATGATTGTTGATGTCTTGCCACTTGAAAAGGCGACCCTGTAAGCGGTAATTGTCTATGACAAGGGCGGCCCCTAGAACCACTAAAACTTAGAAAGGTTTTGGAGCCATTTAATTAGCCGCTCGCGCGCGCGCGGCTTTGTAGCAAGGGTGTAACCGACCCACGCAAGGATGAGATGAAACATCCCGACCATGATAATGTTGGAGACCTGGAGTGTCAGCAACTTCCACTGCGACATGAATAGCAACCAGAAATAGACCACGTACCCTGCGAGGCTTCCCAGGAAGATTATCCAACCGAGTGCACGGTCATTAGCCATATTTATCAACCATTAATTTTGGCTCTTATTTAATAATTCTACGGTTGTGCCTGATTTATGTTCAGGTTATCTCTTAGGCGTTAAACGTTATACCCCGGTACCATCATCATTCTGAGACAAGCATGAGACTCGCAGCATGAGCGGTAGTTCGTGCACCCCGTCGTCCTCCGTTATGTGTGTGTGGGGGGGATAAAATTTAGGCCCCAAACCCAAACCCAACTACCTATCCATCTATCTCTATAGCCCTATCTACATACAAACAAACACATACACATTTTGTGTGAATTGAAGATCAGGTGGGTGGAAGCTGGATATTTGTTTCAGAGAGCACAAGGGCCCAGTATCCCTTCCCAGGATCAAATGCAGTTGCTGATGCATAACCCGTACCGATCCAAGTCACCAGCTGGTAGAACCCAAAGAAGACCATATTAACCATTAATTTGAAGGTCTTAAAGTCCTTAGAATAGAAGACTGCTTTGTTTACCCTTGATATGGCACGCGAATCCCCAAGAAAACCTGTTAAAGGAAGGCTGAAAATTGTCGGTAGAGATTTCCTACTACCCGGGTCAAATTCTTTCAAGCTTGTAGAGGACCGGCCTCAAGCCGTCGGTACAGCAGGATACCATAGTCCCCTCCTTCTTCATCCAGGGGAACTCGCCTCCTAGAGCGAGATGCACCACGTCCCTCTGAATGTCCGTCCAAGCCCAGCTGCAAAACCCCTCGGGAGCTCCCATGTTTCTTGAGATGAACTCGTCCCCAAGCCTTACGGCGCTGCATGAAGGCTTAGCCTCCTCATTGGCGTACTCTTTGAATATTTCATCTGTCTCGAGCTTCTTGATCACTGTAATCTTGACGTCGCTGAACTCCATGTGCGGTCGATAAATTTTCTTGAACCATCGTATATCAATCATTCGTGCACCCCGGTAAATATTTGGCCAAGCACGTGCGCTCGTATCGGTGACTGTAACCCCTGTCTCTATGGGAAAAGAACTGCCTCGAGTTCGACTAGGCGAAGAGGTGTATCATGTCGGTGTATGAAACAGTGGCCAGAGGTTCCTTGAGGGGTACAATGCCGACTGCTGGTCCAAGATACTCGACCGCGCGTTTGCCTAATCAAAAACAAATAGACTACTAATCCGGTTCATCGATTTTTCCAGCTATTAACTGGTCACAGCACATTTTACTTTGGGAAAATCTGGCATTTGATTTAAATCCCGGGGACTTTGGATAAAGATCGGTGTTCTAATGACCAAAGCTACCGAAGAGATGGTTTACCTCAGCGAGGCGGAGAACGAGGTCAAGGTGGTGACCCAGAGGCTTGCCCTCCTTCACTTGGCATTTGGGCGAGTTCTAGTGGATGAGTTTGGGTGGGAGAAAGGAAAACAGCTTATAATGGACGCAATCAAGGAGTACGCCCGAAGAGTCGCTGAGAGGACCGAGGCGGGCCACCAGGGGCTTCCCAAGTACGGCTTTTGGGAGCGCAGGGAGAATGGCCCCCCCATCTGCGAGCTGGGGAAGATCGTTAAGGATTATGGTGAGATGGATATTGGAAGCCTGTATTGCCTCATAGACCCCGCGAAGATCATGTGGGCAAACCCGGATGAAAAGATGATCCACACCAAGGCCCTTACAGCCGGGGACAACTGCTGCGAGTTCGAGACCATCCCCACCTCCCAGAAGGACCGAGATGACCTCTTCGGAGAGAGTCGCGACTGGTCTCACGTCGACCCGAGACTCTACAAGTTCTATAAGAAGAAAGAGAGGAAAGTGTAGCCTCGAACTTGATTCATGAAATAATTTTCCTGATAGTAGATCTGCCTAATCCGTCTTGCCTGACGCCTTCTCGTACCCGTAGATGAGCCTAGAGGTCACTACCCATGCCTGGAGGGACTCAGGGTAGATACTAAAAGCCTCATCTGCGAGGGCCAGAGTCTCCTTTGCCATGGATCCGTGGGGGAACGCCCCTATGAATACGGCAGGGACCTCCTCAGATGCAAGCCTCGATGCCACATCTTCTAGATCCGAGGGCACCCCGTGGCTAGTGAGGGCAACCGTCAGGGTCGGGGAAATATCTGATTTGAGGTTCTCAAGTCCCTGCTTGGCGAGCTTCATCAACGGCTCCTCATCTCCTGGAGGGACCTTACCATGCACAAAAAGCTGCTCCACGAGGCTGTTGAACCTATTGCAGTCATAGGGCAGCCTAGCCTCAGGGGAAATCTTGATGGAGTATCCCCCGAAGGTGTGGATCCACGTGGATAGGCGCCCCTCCCGATTAAGAGGAGAGCCGAGGGCCTCTAGGAGACAGATGTTTGTAATATCTGGTCTTCCCCGCTTATGGCCATCGGGTATCCGGTCCATCACGGGGTGGTGGAGGCTCCTGTTGAGGAGGGTTTCCCCAGGGGGCTTCTTCCTCCTCTTAGCGTTCCTCCTCACTGAAGGATGGCCGATGATACCGGGGGGAACAGCCTCGAGAGCGGCCTCAACAAACACAAGATGAAGCATTTTTGCAGAAGCTAAAATAGGCAGTGCTCTTCATAAGTCTAAGTGATGTCCTTGGCAGAAGAATTCACCCTAGCCTCTATCCGGAGGCTCTTTAAAAAACGTGGCAATCTCAGGGTGAGCGAGGGCGCAGCCGAGGAGCTCCGTAGAGCGCTGGGAAAATATGGTTCGACCTTGGCTGAGGCCGCTATAGCCAACGCCTCTGGCGATAGTCGAAAGACAGTCACCGAGAGGGACGTGACAGCGGCCATGGAAAAGTTGGTTTTTGGAGGGGAGACTTAGCCATCACCCAACGTCGGGAAAGGCCCCTCGGACTGCGGAGACTCATCTTCGGGAAACAGGCGTCCTACGTCAGGTCACTCTCTCCCCTCTTCATGATCTGCCTAGTCAGCTTCATATTCTCACTAATCTCGGGTTTTTACCTCGGAGACTCTATCTCCACAGAGTTCCTCGAGGAGATTATGGGAGCCCTCCCCGACATTGAGGGATTTGACATAATCCAAATATTCACATTCATCGTCTTCAACAATATCACTAAGAGCTTCCTTTGGATGGTCCTTGGCATCATGGGGGGGCTTCCCCCTCTGTTTTTTGTGGTGCTTAATGGCTTCTTCATAGGCCACTTTTCATACAATATCGCCCAAGATTACAGCCTCAGCTTCATTTTGGCGGGTCTAATCCCCCACGGCATCATAGAGCTCTCTACTATACTCCTGAGCTCAGCGGCGGGGATGGGCCTAGGATATGCGTTGCTTGATCGACTGAGGGGCCATGGAAGCATAAGGATTGAGTTCGGGAAAGCCTTTGCCCTCTTCATCACGAAGGTCATCCCCCTGCTGATACTTGCCGCAGGGCTCGAGGTTAGTCTAACCCCTCTTATTTTGGACCTCCTTGGCTTTGTCTAGGCTCTACCCGTAAACCTTTTCTAACCCCTTTCTGAGAGAAACCTACCATGATCGTGAGGGATGGGAGGAGGTTCAACTGTTGCGAGAGCGTTCTTATCATGGTGGATGAGAGGCACCCGCTAAAAGGCTTTGAGTCGAACATCATGAAAACAGCATCATCCCTCGGTGGGGGGGTAGGGGGCTGGGGGAGCGCCTGCGGGGCCGTGACTGGAGCGGTAATTGCGCTCAGTTTAATCTATGGGACCGAAGGGGACGAGACCCTCGGAGAATTCACGGGTAAGCGGACACATCAAAGGGATATGAGTCAAAAGCTCCTGAGGGAGTTCGAGGACACCTTCGGCTCAGTAAACTGCAGGGAGCTACTTGGTATAGACCGCCGGACCGATGAGGGTAAGGCCCGCTACCAAGAGATTAAGGAGCAATGCACTGACATGTGTAACGACTTTGTCGATTGGGCTGCGAGGAGAGTCATGGAGACCCTCGACGATAACTGAAGAGCTCTCCTGCGACCTCTCTATGAGGGCTGTTCTATTAGACCATATGATCACCCTGATTAATTCAGCTTACCACGAATCTTCGAATTCGTGAGAGCTCCGGTTGAAAAGAGGAAACTTATAATCGATCTCGAGATGGTCTCCGCAAAAAGTCATAGATCTACCTCTGCACCGCGTCGCGCGCATGTGCACGATGGCCCAGGTCATGGGCACTACGTCAACACTATCCTAGAGGTAACCTTTGTCCTCGTGATGTGTCTCGACCAGCTAAACCGTTGAAATCCGGAATAGTCACTGTTGAACTATGAGAGAGCGCCTGAGGAAATTATTGAGATTTGCTGATGCTGTGTCTGTATAGGTGGAGAATCAAGGGCTAAAAGATCCAACAGATGGAGCTCTTTCCAACGTGCCACACTAAAGAGGGCTTCTCTGAAATCACTGAAAGGAGAGATCATTAAGTTGTTCTGAATGACATATAATGTACAATTATCTGAGGTTATCGAGGATCCGGGCGGGTTTTAAAACTCGATCCTTACCTCTGCAAAATAAGGCGAGATCCGGTCTCTCATCTTCTCGAGCTCATTTATCCTGAAAGGGCGGATGGAGTCGTACTCTGGGTCAAGGCAACCCCCTGGCTTGAATTGTCGGATGACAAACCTCCTAGAACCTATTAGGGTCTGGGCAATCTCCTCGATGTCCCTGGCCTCAATGAGACCGGGGACTACAGTGGTACCAAACTCGTAGTCAATATTCCCCCTTCGGAGGAGTTGGATACTCTTCTCCACATCTTCGATATTCACCTTGTTCTGAACTACCTCCCTGTAGCGATCCAGGGGGGCCTTGATGTCTAACGCGACGTGATCTAGGACCTTCTCCTCTAGCAGCTTCTTGATCCTCCTGGGGCGGGTGCCGTTGGTGTCCAGCTTGATCTTGTACCCGACGGACTTGACCTTGAATGCGAACTCTAAGAGACCATTGTGGATGGTGGGCTCTCCACCACCGATGCAGAACCCGGTGAGGTACCCCCTCACCCTGTATAGATGGGACAGGATATCATTGAAGGTGACCCAGTCCATTCCAAGAAAGTCGAAGATGAGATCCTGGCGGGTGCAATAGGGGCACCTGAAGTTGCACCCTGGAATGATTGCTTTGGCACAGAGGCGGCCGGGGTAGTCCCGGAGGCTAAGCCTTTGATACCCCACAATGGGCATCCAGCTTCGTCTCCTGTTATTTGTCACCGACCTCATCCTATCCCCCCTTCCTTGGACTTTCGTATTGAGGGGGAGCCCCGTCCTTAAACATATTGAGGTTATATCTTGGGACCATCTCCATTGATACCTGAATCATACATGAGGGGCATCGGAAAGGAGTTCATGAAGAAGACCCGTTATGGCCACCTAGAGAAGTCTGACCAGAGAAAGGGGCTTCCCCAGCCCCCGCTCGAGTTGCCTCTAGGGGAGGGGCAAGTAGTTGTTGCCCTCCCGCGGCCCGAAAAGCTTGACCTGGGACACGTAGACTTCAGAGATGTGTTAGAGGGGCGCCGGAGCGTTAGGGACTACTCAGAAGAGGCCTTCACCATCGAGGAGTTGTCATGGCTCCTCTGGGCCTGCCAAGGTGTCAAGGACATCGTGGCGCGGCCGGCTACTCTTCGAACGGTCCCCTCCGCAGGAGCCCGTCACCCCTTTGAGACATTTCTTCTCGTGAACAACGTGGAGGGCCTTGCTAAGGGCGTCTACAGGTTCCTCGCTTCAGAGCATAAGCTCGCCGCAGTAAACCTAGAAGAAGACATCGCGGATCGTGTCACCGAGGGCTGCTTCAGGCAGAGGTTTGTGAAGAACTGTTCGGCAGTCTTCATCTTCACGGCGGACCTGAACCGTATGTACTGGAGGTACGGGGAGAGAGGCTATAGGTACTTGCACCTCGACGCCGGTCACGTCAGCCAGAATCTGTATTTAGCGGCAGAGGCTATAGGGGGAGGGGCCTGCGCCATCGGAGCGTTCTATGACGCGGAGCTGAATCGTACTCTGGGCATCAACGGCGAGAACCATTTTGTAGTATATATCACCACCACAGGGAAAAAACGGTAGCCTGGTTTTTTTTACTCAGTTTATAGGCTGCCAATAAACTAGCGGGTAAAAGAGCTCTGGCGGATTAATAATGGAGGGTTAAAGGGCCTCGGTAAATTTTTTGGCCCATTCTCTGCATTCACTTAGGTGGACATCAGGGTGATACTGGAGGTCTGTGCCCACCTCTACGCATGCGTCTTGCTCAACTTTGTATCCGAGGTCCCTAACGTAGTCATTGAATTTCTGCTCCATCACCCAGGCGCCGTCCCATCCATATGTCCCGAAGACAGCGGCTTTTTTCCCCTTAAGCTTCACCTTCCCGATATCGACCGCTCCCTTCAGGTTTTCTAGGAAGCTCCGCATCGCAGGGGTCACGTTGGCGTAGTTACATGGACTTCCGAAAAAGGTGCCGTCTGAGTCCTCCAGCCTCGAGAGGGGAAATGGCTCTCCGATCTTCTTTAACTCGACGGATGCGCCCCAAAAGCCTGCGCCCTCTGCTACCGCCTTGGCCATCTTCTCGGTGTTCCCGGTTTTGCTGTCGTATATAACCATAACCTTCATTCGATTTATTCTCCAATATGGACTCTATGCCGGTTGACATCCTCAATTTCCCTCCTGGTTTATATATAGGTTGTCGGGAAAACTGGAGATTGATACTTGGCAGTTCCAAGGAAGCTCTTATCCTATGGTTAGTGAAGGAGAGGTTACATGCAAGACCCTGATGGGACGTAGTAGAATCGATGGCGTAGACTACACATTAAATCCCTACCTTGGTTGCGCCCACGCATGCGTCTACTGCTACGCCAGATTCATGAGTAGGATGGGGCACAAGGGGGAGAGATGGGGGAGCTTCGTAGACGCCAAGGTAAATGCCCTAGAACGGCTAAAAACTGAAATACCCAAGAGGAGGCATGGTTTAGTGTTCCTCAGCAGTGTAACAGACCCCTATCAGCCCCTAGAGAAAAAGTATGAACTCACCCGGGGCAGCCTCAAGCTCCTTCTCGAGCATCAGTTTCCCGTGAGCATCCTTACCAAGTCTGATCTCGTCCTCAGAGATCTTGACATTATCAGAAATTTCGATACCATCGAGGTAGGCTTTACCCTTACATCGTTCAATGACGTTGCCAAAAGAGCCTTCGAGCCCGGATCCTCTCCTATCAAGAAAAGGCTGGCTGCCCTTAAAGAGTTGAGCCAGGAGGGTATCCCCACTTGGGCCTTCATCGGGCCCGTGCTTCCCTACATCACAGAGAACGGTCTAGAGCTCCTTCTAGACGAGCTCGCAGGCTGTGTTAATCGGATCCTGATCGATAAGTTGAACATTAAAGCTGGAAACATGCCTGACATACGGAAATCCCTATCGAAGCACTACCCCGAATTGCAGCCTCTCTTTGAGATGGCCCTGAAAGGAGATTCAAGCTATTATGACGGATTCAAGCGGATGGTGTCGGAGATGTGTCATAAGCGCTTGATACCATTCGAGGTACTCTACTAATCCTTCTCCAGGACTTCGATGTTGTGACCGTCAGGGTCATTGAAGAAGGTAATACGCTTACTGTTAGCGAGATTTTTCTTCCTGAGTTCTAATCATATACCCTCAAGTTTAGACTCTGGCGTCGTAGTCGTCTAAGCTTTAGGCGGTTTTGTTCCATCTGCCTTAGAATTGGGTTCGCGCGCTTATCCCTCAATCTGAAGCTCGCGCCGTAGACAACGGATCTCTTCCCAAGATTATTCACGTACAAGAAGATGCGGACCAACTAATAATTACTAGTCGCCTCTGTGCTTCAGCTCTGACTGGGCTGCAGCAAGCCGCGCTACGGGCACTCTAAAGGGGCTACAGGAGACGTAGTCGAGCCCAGCGATGTGGCAGAACTCGATGCTGCTGGGGTCACCCCCGTGCTCGCCACAGATCCCCACCTCGAGACCTGGTTTGGTCTCCCGCCCTTTCTCTACGCAGATGGACATTAGCTGTCCGACGCCGTCCCAATCAAGCTGCTTAAACGGGTTCCCTGGGAGAAGGCCTCTTTCCACAAAGTTTAGGAGGAACTTCCCCTCAGCATCGTCCCTGCTGAGCCCGTAGGTCATTTGGGTGAGGTCATTGGTTCCAAAGCTAAAAAAGTCGGCTGATTTTGCGATCTTGTCCGCGGTGAGGGCGGCCCGGGGTATCTCGATCATAGTGCCGAACATGTAGTCCACCTTAATCCCCTTTTCCGCCATAACCTTTTTTGCCTCTTTCTCAAGCTTCCCCCTCTCCATCTGGAGCTCGTTGACGTGACTGGTGATAGGTATCATCACCTTGGGATGGACGTCGAATCCCTCCTTTGCCTTGTTGCATGCGGCCTCGAACAAGGCCCTGGTCTGCATCTCTGTGAGGCCGGGGTACATGAGCCCGGCGCGGCACCCCCTGAGACCCAGCATGGGGTTGGTCTCCCACATACTCTCCACTTTCATGAGCATCGCCTCCCTCTCCGCGAGCTCCTCTGGGTTCTCACCGGTGCACCTGAGTGTGGTGACCTTTTCGATGAGTGACTCCCTAGGGGGCAAGAATTCATGCATTGGGGGGTCAATGAGGCGGATGATGACGGGGTAACCGTCCATCTCCTCAAAGATCCCCTCAAAGTCCTTCCTCTGAAAAGGAAGCAATGTCTCTAGGGATGCCCGATACTCCTGCACAGCCGGGTTAGCATCGGCGTCGACTTTGTACGCCTTGATCTCTGCCTCTAGATTCTTGTTGCATGGGTCGACCTCCAGCCTGTTCTCGAGGTCAATGATCTTCCTGAGGATGGGAGCTGCGGTATCAGATTGGAGAATCATCTTGACGATGTTCTCCCTCCGGCTAACTTTCTCTCCCTCCTTGTCGAAGAACATGTGCTCCGTCCTCGCGAGGCCAATGCCAGTAGCTCCGAATAGGCGAGCCCGTCTTGCGTCCTCTGGGGTGTCCGCGTTAGCCTGGACCCCGAGTCTCCTGATTTCGTCGGCCCACTTCAAGGCCAAGCTGAGCTCTACCTCCTCCTCAAATTGGGGTATCATGGTCTCAATGATCCCCGCAAAGACTTCTCCCGTGGCGCCGTCGATGCTGATAATGTCCCCCTCTTTGAATATCCTATCCTTCACGGTGAAAAGGCGGTTGTGTGTGTTAATTCGGATTTCCTCGGCCCCCGCGACGCAGGGTTTTCCCCATCCCCTAGCGACTACCGCCGCATGGCTTGTGCCCCCGCCGTGCTGGGTGAGAAATCCTTGGGAGACGATCATCCCATTGACGTCGTCGGGTGTTGTCTCGGGACGGACCATGATGACTGCATTTCCCTGCTTCCCACTCTCTTCGGCCCTGTCCGCATCGAATATGATCATCCCGCTTGCGGCCCCTGGGGATGCGCTGAGCCCCACTGTGAGAAGGTCCCCCCTCTGCCTCGCCTCCTCCTTTGAGGAGGGAGCAAACTGAGGATGAAGGATCTGGTCTATGTTATCGGGGGTTATCCTCATAATCGCGGTCTCCTTGTCGATTATCCCTTCGTTCGCCATGTCCACGGCGATTTTAATATGGGCCCGGGCCGTCCTTTTACCCGTCCGGGTCTGGAGGATGTATAGGACCCCCTTCTCAATTGTGAACTCCACGTCCTGCATGTCAGTGAAGTGGTCTTCCAGCTTCTCAGCGATGTTTTTGAGAGCCTCATAGTGCTGCGGATGTTCTTGTTTGAGATCAACAAGCTTGATAGGGGTTCTTATGCCAGCCACGACATCCTCTCCCTGGGCGTTGAAGATGAACTCCCCAAACAGGTCATTCTCTCCGTTCCCGGGGTCCCTGGTGAACAGGACGCCGCTTCCCGAGTCCCATCCCATATTCCCAAAGACCATAGTCTGCACATTGCAGGCCGTGCCTATCTCATCAGGGATGCCCTCCGCCTTGCGATAGGTAATGGCCCTGGGAGTGTTCCAAGAGTTGAAAACTGCAGCAATGGCCAGCTTGAGCTGCTCATAAGGATCGGTGGGGAAGGGACTTCCTACAACTTTCTGGTAGACCTTCTTCATCCCCTCAACTGTGCGCTTAAGCCCCCTAATGCTTATGTCGGTGTCATTCTTGACGCCCTCTTTTTCTTTCTCGAGTTCATGGACTGCGTCGAAATTTCCCCTCTCAGCTCTCATCACAACATTCCCGAACATAGTTATGAGCCTCCGGTAGGAGTCATAAACGAACCACTCGTCTCCAGTAAGCTCGACGAGGGTTTTTGCAACACCGTCGTTGAGGCCTAAATTTAGGATAGTATCCATCATCCCTGGCATTGAGATGGGGGCACCGCTCCTCACCGAGACCAGTAAAGGGTTCTCAGAGTCATTGAGGCGCTTTCCAGTATTCTCCTGTAGATGAAGCACGTGCTCGAGGGTCTCCATCCAGAGTCCCTCCGGAAACTTCCCCTTTGCCTCGAGGAAATCGTTGCATGTGTTCGTAGTAATAATGAAGCCAGGGGGGACTTTGAGGCCTAGGTTTGTCATTTCTGAGAGGTTTGCCCCCTTCCCACCAAGGAGGTCCTTCATCTCCTTGGTGCCTTCCCTAAAAGTATATACCCGCTTGACCATGTGACATCTCTCGTCTGATTTAGCCACACATTATTGTTTTTAGGGAGAGTCCAAAAGTCGCGCGCGCGAATGCATGCGCCACCCTATCCTCACTCCGCTCCTTTTCCTGGCTACCGAAGGATTTAAACTCCTGTGTTACGACCGCCACTGACCAAAACCCGGTGATCTGAATAGACGGGTTCAGACGCTTTAACTGGACATTGGAGAGGACCATCACCTGTGACAACACTGTTTTTCGTATGGAGGGGTATTAAGTTTGACAATTTATCACCATTATTAGAGTCAATACTATGAATTACCCAACCCCATTCAGAATCTCTGTCTCCATAACGGATTTTAAACAACCAAGCTCCGCATTTATCTTTCCGCCATCTATGAGGATCATACCCATCAACAGGTTTGCCTTTATCCCATACTGCTTGAATTTTAGTTTTATCAACTTCCATTATAATCCCTTATTTCAACGTTTAAATCAAGTTTATTTAATATTTACTACGCGCACATCCCCATAAAGGAGTTTCTTGACGGAACGTATCACGCGCGATAAAAAAAATAGTGGTAGCCCGGGCGAGATTCGAACTCGCGTCGGAGGGTCCAAAGCCCTCTATCCTTGTCCACTAGACGACCGGGCTCCAGAAACCATACAACCCACGTCTCGATATAAATACACCCGATTTATCCTCTCCCACAGAACCCCCGAATTCAGGAACACGAGCAGATTGTCCAGAGAGGATTTATTAATCATCCAACACATTACCTAAAAGGTATGGGCATATGTACACTTTGCGGGAGTGGCGGCGAAGGCATCAGCACCCTAGGCGCTAGCCACAAAGAGCTCGGGTGGATCATGGTATGTCAAAACTGCTGGAGGAACCTTTCCGACACTAACCGTATGGTTGCTGGCTCCTCATGCGCGGGTAAATGTGCCACATGCGCCCGGTAATACAACAAAAGTCTTTATCCCTAAGCGCTAGGAGATATGTGTCAACCAAAAGAAAATATTACCTCGTCCCCCTTTGAAAAAGCCTCCAACCAATTCTGAAACAAAACAGGGCTAATGGGCCCAACCAGTGATTCACAGATCTATATACCGAGGGGTCTATAATCCAAAAGAAAACCATGACAGCCAACGGAAAGAACTGAAAACAACGCTCACCCCATTCGATCCTAGTTGAAATGTTTGGACAGTAAAAAAAAACACTATCGTATGCTGCAAATCATAACAGACAAACAATCCAACCCCCAGCACAAGATAAATGCCAACAACCGTCAAACGATCCAAACTAAATACAAGATCCTAGCACAACTTAGATACTCTAGAAGGATACCTTTAGACATGTCATGCTCAAGACCGCAGATTTCTGGAAAATCCTTGTTTAATATAGTAAAGGTCACAATGGACTCCCTCTCCCCGGCCTCATTCACAACCCTAAATGGAAACCAATTTAAGAAACGGGGAATACGGAACTCGGCATGTACCCCCTCACCCCCAGACAGATACGCAGCCTTAAGAAACAAGCCCACAGCCTCAAACCCAGAGTCCAAATTGGAAGAAACGACATCACTGAGGCCACAATTTCCAATATCGATAAGGTCCTTAAAGACCACGAGCTCATCAAGATTAAATATCTGGAACACAAAGCCCAGAGGAAGATTATAACAGCCAAGATCGCAGCGGAGACAAGGAGCAATATAATCCACGAAATCGGCAACACAGCTATCCTATACCGCAGAAGTGCTGACTATTCCAAGAGAGGCATTAAACCCGGTAAACCCTAGTCCCTCACTGACATCAGCACCCTATAACCCCCGCCTCTGGCCAACACCTCAACTCCTCCGAAGGTTTCCTCCATCATTGATGCCAAAGTCCGGCCGCCCTTCTGAGATTGAACGACCACCTGCAGATTCCCCCCCAACTTTAGGTGATTTGCAGCCCCCTTCACCAAGGGTCTCACCACCTGCCTCAACCCTGCGGAGAACGGGGGATTTGAGAGCACCGCACTAAAACGCATGCCCTCCAACGGTACGTAGAGATCACCCTGTACCACCATGCCCTCCACCCCATTCCTCTCAAGATTAAGCCGTGCCAAGGAGGTCGCTCGCTCATTAATATCGGCCATCCAAACCTCCAGAGCGGGAGCCAATCTTTTCGCTACCACTCCCACAACTCCATATCCGCAGCCCATATCTAGGACCCGCCCCTCATCAGGCAAAATCATTGACTCTACAAGCAAACGGGTGCCGCGATCTATCTTGCGGACGGAGAATGTCCCAGATGAGGTCACAAACTCCAAGTCCATCCCCCGGAGCCTCCCTCTCACCAGCCCCCGTCTCTCAGGTGAGACCGGATTCTCAGAGAAATAGTGTTCTCCTATTACCACCACCCCCAGGGCACACAAACAAATACGCACCCAAACCTATAAACACACCACCGGAAAAGAGAGATTCAGGACGTGTAAGGAAAAAAGAAACTCTTCCAGGCTGGAATATGAACCAACGTAGCGAGTTAAACCTAATTACCACATGCGGGGATAAACGCCCCTCCGCATGATCACCCTGAGAGGCCTAGCAGTGATCCCCTTTTCTGAGCCAGTAATATTCTCCGTCGTCACTTCGGCTACCATGAGAGCTACAGCTTCGTCTTTTTGCGTCATCACGGCCACCATTGAACCCGGCTCAATTCCTGAGCTTAAACGGAGCACCCCGGGCATAGCCAAAGCGGCGCCATTACAAAGAGCCTCCACAGCAGAGTCCCTCACCCAGATCTTAGGTAACAATCCTAATGCATCCTCAAGGGGACGGATCACCTGCCTCAACATGGCCCCATCATCCCCCTCCCTCAAGAGGTCTAGAGCCTCTGATAGATCATACATCGACATAAGATCCTCCTCAGTGAAAGGTCCGCTCCTAGTACGTCGCAACTCCTGCATGTGAGCACCACACCCCAGGATCTCCCCAACATCATAACATAATTTTCGAATATATGTCCCGCTTTGGCAAGCAACCCGGAAAAGCCAGTTCCTTCCGCTCCCCTCATGATAATCAATCCCATAAACCATCCGGGTCCGGAGCCTACGCCTCACCGATGACCTCACAGGAGGTCTCTGAAAAACCTCGCCCACGAACTGCCCGAGAGCACCCATGACCCTTGACTCATTGACATCAGTATGAGTCCGCATCATGCACACATACTCCTTCCCAGACTCCAGAAGCGCCTGAACCACCTTCGTCGACTCTTGGAGACCAATCGGCAGAACACCCGTCACTTTAGGATCCAAGGTCCCACCATGCCCCGCCCTATCCAACTCCAGCAGCCGCTTCACCCAAGCCACGATCTCGTGGCTTGTAGGTCCAGACTGCTTATCTATCACGATAATCCCATACTTGACATACTCCTCCAAGGGCCGCCCCATTGGATTAGTTCCTAGAGAGGGATCAGTAGCCTCCTCAGCCCTAACGACAACCGATCTCTCCAACTTCCAAGTAGGAACGACACCCATTACGAATCCACATCCAAAGAGGAACACGCTAGTATAAATCATGCTGCGGAGTAAAGAGGCACCCCATAAAACACATCACGCAATGAAAACAAAAAGAGATCAAGAGCATTGAAAAAGACTCAAAGAGGCTGATAATCAGATATTATACAAAATATTGTATGTCCATGATGTTCGTCATAAAAAAAAGAAAAATGAAGGATACCTAAACGTTCATACCTAAATCTATTAGGGAAAAAGCGAAGAATCATTCATTGACAACGTCCGAAAGAGCCTCGGCAAAGATATCCCCAAACTCCGTTAGACTAATGACTTTCATCTTGGATCCCTTATCAGCATCCACCAAGCCCCTCATTTCCAACCGGTTTATAATCCGACTATACCTGTTCCGCAGAGTCGAACTCGCGGCTTTATATCCCGACCACCTGATGATGTTACTGATTGATCTTGCCTCACCACCATGGCTGTAAAGTAGCTTCAGGATTTTCTTCTCAACCTCCCACTCTTTCTCCTCATGTTTTGTATTTGGCTCAAGCCGGTAACCGGGTAGACTGATCTCCATTGGATCCATGCTGGGCTGATTCCGGGCGGTTTTAAACCAATTCTCGAATCGGTCGTCTCCAATACGACCGTTAATATACCAAGCTGGCTGTTTAGACGGAACGGTATATACACGGGCATTTCGGAACATCAAAGTAATAGTTAAAGCGACACCCTGTGTGAGGTTGGTTGTAGAGGTGATGTCTATAAGTACCTCTTCTCCATCGGATCTAGCCTGAGAAAAAATACCGTAAAGAGTTCGGAACGCGTCTCTATGATCCATGGGGTCGTACCCCACCATTATGGGATCCATGATTTCGAGCCTCTCTTTTAGGCTCTCAGCGTTGCTCCGAGACATGTAAGAAAAAATGGCAGTCTGATCCTCAGATTGAGTATTGCTGAAAAGTAGATATAGTCGCGTTATCCCCTGCCGTTTACTCCAAAATCGTATACCATTAAAGGGACGACGGAAATGCGTCCCAACGAGACAAATGACGATAGTCATATAAATCCTCCGTGACGACTGGCAAAGGATAATTTATCCGCTGGATTATTTAACAATTATGAAATTAATAAGAAAAATTAAGATCATTACAAATATTTGAGACATATTAATGATAAAATGGAATATAAAATATTTACACAATTATTTGCGGACATTATAGGCAGAATGAGAATACAATGAAATAACGCTTGGAGAAGGATCTTTATCTTCAACAGTATTATTCACATAAGCTAATCTGATATATCTAGGATCGGAACGGCGACCGGGCATCTCGCCCTATGAATTAGGTAAGTGGTCTCTGATTTGTTCATGGGGATAACGCTACTAGCTGGGCCTGTTTTTACTTTTTAGGGTGGATTATTGAAGGGGTTAAACGATGTAGGTGTCTGCTTGGATGCCTGTGGCATTTTGGTAGTGTTTAACGATGATTTTTATAAAACAGGAGATTTCCTTTTTATCGACGAGGTTGACCGTACATCCTCCGAATCCAGCGCCTGTCATGCGGGCTCCTTTTATACCGGGGGTATTTCGGGCGGCCTCGACGAGAGTGTCGAGTTCAGGGCTGCTTACCTGGTAGTGGTCTCTCAGGCTTTCGTGGGATGCGTTCATAAGGGTTCCGAGATGCTTCAAGTCCCCCCTTTGGAGGGCTCTGGTGGATTGGAGGACTCTCTGGTTCTCGGTAACGACATGATAACATCGGCTCCAGATTGGTTCGGGGAGTCCGTCTAACTCGTGGAGTTGGTTGATAGATAAGTCCCTGAGGGCCTTGATTTCCGGGATACTCTGTCTGACCAGTCTCACGCCTTCCCGGCATTGCTTCCTCCTCTCATTGTAAACCGAGGTAGCGAGTTTTCGTTTGATCATGGTGTTCACAATCACGAGGGAGTGGTCTAGGGAAAGAGGGATGTTCTCATAGTAGTTAGTCCTACAGTCTAAGAAGAGGGCATGGTTCTCTCGTCCCAAGGAGGCAACGAATTGATCCATGACGCCGCATTGGACTCCGACAAATTCGTTTTCGGCCTTCTTGCCTATATATGCGATCTCAAGGGGGGTAATATGGAGCCCGTTGAGGTCTTTGAGGAGTCTAGCGGTGGATATCTCGACGGCGGCGGATGAGCTAAGCCCCGCTTCTTGTGGGAGGTCTCCTTTGAGGAGTATATCGCATCCGGAGAGGTGTTGGCCTTGGTCCAGTAGTGCCTGAGTGGTCCCTTTGAGGTAGTTTGTCCAGGGGTGCAGTTGGTCGTACTGGATATCGTCCAAGGAGTAGGATGTCTTCTGGTGATAGTCTGCAGCGTAAATGTTGATAAAGTTACTCCAATTCGGTCTCCCTGCTGCGTAGACTCTAAGGTCTAAGGGTACAGGGAGAACATAGCCTTCGTTGTAGTCCGTGTGCTCCCCAATGAGATTAACCCTTCCCGGGGCGCTGCAGATGAGGAGGTCTCTGCCTCTGTTCGGGTAGATGGTATCGAAAAGTGCTTTCATCTGGGCTTCTGTGGTGTGGACCATCTATTGTATCCTTGTTTGGAGTGATGGGCATGGGTTCAGCTAAATGTTCCCTTTGAGAAAGATGACCAATCGATAGGTCATAATTGAGTGCGTCAATACCCTGTCCTTTAGGGGGAAATGGGTTTTTGTTTTGTTTGAGGGGTAATTAGGGGTTTTGAGGTGTTTTCTAGTTTATTCCAGGGTTTGTTTGGTACCGGAAAGTTACTGAATTTATAGGATGCTTGTAGTGAAGATCTTTTCTAGTTCCTTCAGGTGTTAGACTGTGTCTCACGTGTCCTTCTCGATCTTTAATGGGGGGGAAGCTGAGAGGGATATGTTTTTTTAATGATATCCTTAAAAATTTCTGACGCGTGCTCTACGAAGTTTAGTTTAAGGATGTGTTCTCCGATTCTGGTAGGGCGTTCGTCTTTTTTCTCCAGTTGGTGAGTGTATATGCACTATTAATATAAATGTGAAATTAAATTTATGGACAATCCACAAAGCAAAATGCTTCTCATTGGGTATAAACAGTTTTATAGTGGCGTCCATGAACGGTTCTGACTCAGGTGTGATAAATGGTCAACGAAACGGATTTCCTTATTAGTATTCCTTATGAGCTCTACAAGAAGGTCAAGGAAAAAATCTCGGGTACGAGCTTTGCCTCAGTTGAGGAGTATATCGTGAGCATGCTCGAGAAAGAGTTCCCGGCTGAACCAGTATACACCAAAGAGGAGGAGGATCTCATCAGGGAACGCCTCCGCCGACTAGGATACATTGAGTGAGGATCATCATATGCTCCCTCCCCATGGCGGCAGGCTCATAAACAGACTCGTTCCAGAGAAAGACCAAGCGAGGCACCGGGAAGAGGCTACCGAACTTTTCGAGGTATCTGTCTCGCCAGAGATTAGAAAAGATTATGAGAGCATATCATATGGACTTTTCAGCCCGTTAGAGGGCCCCCTGATGGCGAATGACTACGCGTCTGTAGTTGCCAACGGGCGACTAGAAAATGGCGTCCCATGGACCTTCCCAATCGTTCTAGACATATCAGAGAAAGTAGCAGCGGAGATAAGTGAAGGAGATGACGTGATGCTTTCCCAATCCGGGGAGCCGTTTTCTATTCTGCACGTGGAGGATAAATACACGCTCAATAAGCGAGTTCACGCGAAGGAAATTTTCAACACGGTTGAGGCTGCCCATCCAGGGGTTGCGCGTACAATGGAAATGGGTGAAGTGCTTCTAGGAGGGAATATCGAGCTTTTTGAGGACTCCCCGGGAAAGTTCCCGAGGTACCGGTTAAAGCCCAAGGAGACCCGTTTCCTCTTCAACGAGATGGGATGGAAGAACGTCGCTGGCTTCCAGACACGGAATGCCCCTCATATAGGCCATGAGTATATTCAGAAAACATCTCTTGCCTTCGTGGATGGGCTTTTCATCAACCCTTTGATTGGCAAAAAGAAAGCAGGAGACTTTAAGGATGAAGTGATCATCGACTCTTACGAGGCTCTCATAAAGAACTATTATCTGAGGAACTCAGCAGTCATGGTCACCTTAGAGATGGAGATGAGGTATGCGGGGCCTAGGGAGGCGATATTCCACGCTATCGTAAGGAAGAATTACGGTTGCACCGTCTTCGTGGTGGGACGGGACCATGCTGGAGTCGGGAACTATTACGGCCCGTATGAGGCCCAGGATAAGTTCCAGGAGTACCCTGATCTGGGGATCGCCCCCATGTTCTTCCGGAGCTTCTTTTACTGTAATAAATGTGGGGGAGTAGAGAACGATAAAGTCTGTCCACATGGTGATGAACACCATGTAAACTTCAGCGGAACCAAGATGCGGGCTCTCTTGAAGAGCGGGAAGAGACCATCTAATGAGATGATGCGCCCCGAGGTAGTGGATGCCATATTAAAGCATCCTGAGCCGTTCGTGAGATGATGAATATGCGGAAGGCAATCATTGTCGGGCTTGACTGCGCGGCTCCTTTGCTTCTTTTCGAGAGGTTCATCGATAGACTCCCCAACTTTCGCAGGCTCATGGAGAGGGGGATCTATGGTAAACTTGAGAGCAGCGACCCGCCGATCACTATACCCGCCTGGACTGTGATGGCCTCCAGTAGGTCGCCGGGTTCTCTAGGGCTTTATGGATTCCGGCACAGGCTGAACAACTCATATAATGACATTTGGATAGCGTCCTCTCGGAGGGTGCAAGTCAAGAGGATCTGGGATTATGTCTCCGAAGCTGGCGGAAAGTCCTGTTTGGTTGGCATTCCTCCCAGTTACCCACCATATCCAATTAACGGTTGGTTGGTCGGAGGCTTCATCACCCCAGATACGAGCAGGGATTTCACCTATCCGCCTGAACTCGGCGAGGAGATCAAAGGTGTAGTCAGAGACTACGCTGTAGACGTAGAGTTCCGTATCGAGGACAAAAGAGGCCTCATTAGAGAGATCAATCAGATGACTGAGAATCACTTCGAGGCGATTAAGCACCTTGCTACAACGAAGGACTGGAACTTTTTCATGTTTGTGGAAATCGGCCTAGACCGGATCCACCATGCCTTCTGGAAGTACTTCGACGAGGAACATAAACTCTACGAACCCGGGAGCGGGTTCGAAAATGTCGTGGGAGACTATTACGAGCTCCTGGATAGAAAACTGGGTGAGCTCTTGGAGATCGTGGAAGATGATACGGTAATCTTTGTCGCCTCTGATCATGGTGGGAAGGCGATGAAGGGCGCATTTTGCATCAACAAATGGCTTGAGGAACAAGGCTTGCTGAAACTGAAGCGGCCGGTTGAGAAGGTCGTAAGGCTGAACGATGCCGATGTGGACTGGCAGAAAACGGTCGCATGGGGGTGGGGCGGCTATTATGCCCGGGTATTCCTAAACCTAAAGGAAAGGGAAGATCAGGGAGTCATAGATTTCAAGGACTATGAGGCTATGCGTGATGAGATTGCCCAGAAGATCATGAAAATCAGAGGGCCCAACGGCGAGAAATGGGACACGAGGGTGCTAAAACCTGAGGATATTTATAACGAGACCGGTGGAGACCCCCCAGATCTGATGGTCTACTTCGACAACCTTAACTGGAGATCAGCTGGAACCATGGGGCATCCTAATCTATATCTCCCTGAGAACGACACGGGACCTGACGACGCTGTTCATGACAAGATGGGGCTTTTTATCTATTATGACCCCCGAGAGAATCATAAAGGCAAAGTTGTAGATATGAATATTATAGATGTAGCCCCGACTCTCCTGGAAGTTATGGGTATCCCGGTTCCCGCGGACATGGAAGGCAAAGCATTATTGTCCTATTGAAGACGTTGAAGCGTTTAAAGAAAAAGAGCCAGAAATAGCATTTCAAAAAAGGGATAGAAGGTTTCATTGCAAGATATAGACGGTCTATAGTGCACACGTTTGGTCCAGACGCCCCTCTCCCTAGGAGTATCTGATCTATGAGTAAAATCGAGAGAGTACAATTTACTTCAATATCCCTATCCGGGAAATCGAGCGTAAGGCACCCATGAATGACCTTGACCGAGCTACCAAACGCTCGGTCGTGCTCGGGGGAATTTAGCCAGATGTAAAAGACGTTTAATTTCCTAGGATGTAAAGCCTCTTCCGTCGGCTCCTCTAGCCCGGAATTTGCCTACTTTTTCTGGACCTGGGGCTTTTTGACCATTTTGAAGTTTAGGAAAGTCGTCTCTGCGGTCACTGTGTTCCCCCGGACAACCACCCTCTTCCTCTCCCCTTTATTCTTGGGTTTAAAACCAACCCCGCCGCTCAGGACGACTCTGACCTTGACGCCTCCGTGAACGTCCGGGCGCATTGGTATCCCGTCCTTGTCGGTGCCCCCTGTGAGCTGAAGCATGTAATCTGTGAGATCCGCAATGGTGCCATCAATTGTCTCTCCTATCCTCAATCCCACAAGTGGGGGCATCCTCGCGTCTTCTAGTTCAACCTTTTCGTTTGTCCCAGCCTCGGGGTTAGCGATTATCAGTACAGGCATTTTTCTCACCTAGAAGGCCCAGATCATGTCCTTCTTGCGTTTAACCTCGATAAGCTCCCTGAGCGCCTCCAGGGCACCTGCGGTGAGCCGCTCCTCATACTTGTCCTTAAGCAGCTTCGCGTCTTTTTCGGGAACTTCCACTAGGAGAACATCGCGCTCTTTTATATGTCTACCGACGATGGGTCGGGGCATCGATACGGCGACCTCCTTTCCCTCCTCAGCTGTGGAGACAGGATCTCCGGAATCTTGGATCTGAGTAAGAAGCCCCAGCCTATCCCCTTCTAAGTTGACCATTCGCGTGTTCGACGTGATGCTTCCTCTCAACACCTTAACCCCAAAGATCGCGGGTTTCGCCCTGCGGAAGATGAATCCGTCCATAACCTCGATCTTTCCGGGCTGTACCAGGGTGTCATACTCCTTCCTGATCCTGGCCTCTTTTTCTGCTTCCATCCAAGAGACGTACTCATCCATGAGGTTGTAGATTATGTCTCCTGTGAATATGGGGACCTTCTGATAATGAGCCTCCTGCTCAGCATCGGGGAGGGGCTTGACGTTGAACGCGAGAACTACTCCATAGAGGGGTTCCTCATACTTCACCGAGAGGGCCTCTTTCACCTCCCTGCGACTGATGTTACCTATATCAGCGATCCTGATGGGAATATTCTTTGCCCTTAGGCTCTCTGTCAGCGCCTCTAAGCTGCCCAAGGTGTCGGTCTTTAAAATGATCCCGAGGTTATCTGTGGACACCTTCAGTCTCTTGAGCTCCGATGATACATCGTTTATAGCATCCTCAAGGGTCTTCTCGCCACCCACTGCCACGATTGGGGCTCCGGGGACAGCTTGCTCCAAATTGGGGGCGGCAATTTTGACGCCCGCAGCTGCTGGGGCCTCATTGACTGTGTTAAATTTTTTCCTAGGGTCCCTTATCTCATCCAGTGGCTGGGGTAGGAGAATCGCCCGAATGCTGCTAATAATAGGCCCCTCCTTTCCGCCGATGACGATGGTGTCCTCAGCCTTGAGGATACCGTCATAGATGATAGCGTTGAGGGTAGTACCGAAGCCTAACTCCTCTTTCACCTCCAGTACGGTGCCTAAGGCGGGTCCCTCAGAGACCACAAGCTTGTCAGCCATATATTGCTGGGTAAGACCGATGAGAACTGCAAGGAGCTCTCCGAGCCCCTCTCCCGTTTTTGCGCTTACTGGGACGATTGCAATGTTCCGGGTGAAGTCTCGGACCCTGTCAAAGCGCTCAGAGGCCATCCCTTGCCTGCTTAAGGTGCCCATGATCATGTAGAGACGATTGTCCAAGTCCTCCTTGACTAAGGGCACCTGCTTGTCGTAAGAGACGAGAAGAGGAGCGTTCTCCTCGGTCCTCCAGCCGTCGATGCGGTCGATCTTATTCGCGGCGATAATGAACGGGGTCTTCCGCGCCTTGAGGATCTCGAGGCTCTCATAAGTTTGGTTCTCGAAGCCGTGCATCACGTCAACAACAAGAATTGCAACATTGGCCACAGAGCCCCCGCGCCGCCGAAGGTTAGCGAAGGCTTCGTGACCAGGGGTGTCCACAACGAGGAGGCCGGGGATCTTCACCTGGGCGTCGAAGTCCTTTATCTGCTGGCGGGTGATCGCGATAAGGGTCTCAGTGGGGAAAAAGCTGGCACCAATCTGCTGAGTGAGCCCCCCCGCTTCCCTGAGTTGGACTGCAGAGCCCCTGATCTTGTCCAGGAGGCTGGTCTTCCCGGTGTCGACATGTCCCAGCATGCAAACGATCGGCTGCCTCAAATTCATGTTGAATGCCTGCGAGTTAGACGGAGGACGGATTAATATATCTTAGGAGAGCAACTCTCATAAAAATCCAGCCCCTTTTGGGGATTTAGAGAATAGAGATTAACCACCAACAGCTCTATAATGAAAGATGTGGTCAAACCTACTCAAAAACTCACGAATATCAAGAGGGATTAACAAACCCGTCACTCGGAAAGAGTTAGAACACGTAAAGTATACAAGCACAAAATAAATCCCTATTTTACATTTTTAGCTAAACAGTGATCGAAAAGGGTAAAATCATCAAACAATGAGCTAGGGTTATATCTCTAGAAAGAAACCCTTCACAAAGCATAAGTCCCTGCGAAAAAGGGAAACCCAAGCACACGATTGGCAGTTCATCTCAGGCAACCTCTGCCAAAGACGCCATTAATGAATTTATATGAAAGTTCTCACTAATTATATCATAGATATAGTCGCATACCCCTTATACGGCTGAACCCTTAGGGTAACCGAATGTTCAAAGGAGTCCGTAGATCCTATACACTGCTAATCCTGTTCCTTGAAGAGGTCATCGCGGAGCTTGGAACCGACAGGGGCCTTGAGATGCTCCAGGCTGCCGTGGAGAATCAGGCAGACGTGATACAGGAAGAGCTCTTTAGGGAACAGTCTATGGATTCCCATCCGCTGGATATAGGGGATGCCATATACCGAACTTTTATGGAAGAAGCTGGGGCCGAGGTCGTCGTCCACGAGAGGGATGACTCCTCGGTAACTTATCGGGTTGGCAGGTGCCCCTTCTATGAGGCCTTCCTCGACGTAGGGATTAACTGCGGCTACTTCCTCGAGGGACTCTGCGGCAACCTTACCCTTCCTGCAATTCAAGCCATCCTCAGTAGGTTTGACAGGCGCCTCAGGATGGAGTCGAGGGTCATCCGGGGGAGTGCAGAGGAATTCTGCCTCGAAAAGGTATCCCTAAAGGCCTGAAAATGCTAAAAACGTCATTGTCACAATTACTCCCTCATGTCGGATAATGTCGGTGAGCCGCCCCTCAAGGGGATCCGGGTCCTTGACCTTAGCAGAGTTCTTGCAGGCCCCTTCTGTTCTATGACACTCTCAGAACTGGGGGCCGAGGTAATTAAGGTGGAGATCCCAGATCGGGGAGACGACACCCGGACCTATCCTCCTTTCGTGAACGGTGAGAGCAGTTATTTTATGTCCATCAACAGGGGAAAAAAGAGCGTCACCCTCAACCTCAAGAACACGGAGGCCCAGGAGGCCCTCTACAAGATTGCTGAGAAATGCGATGTCTTCCTTGAGAATTATCGTCCAGGGGTCACAACCCGACTCGGGGTGGACTACGCGACCCTCAAAAAGGTGAATCCCAGCCTCGTCTACTGCAGTATCTCTAGTTTTGGTCAGACGGGACCCTACGCCCAGAGGCCGGGATACGACCTTATCATCCAGGGGATGGGAGGGCTCATGGGGGTCACGGGAGAGCCCGGGGCGGCGCCAGTAAAGATTGGGGTTGCAATCACAGATATCGGAGCAGGGATGTGGGCCGTGATCGCTATCCTCTCAGCTCTTAGAGCTAGGGAGAAGACTGGGAAGGGCCAGTATCTGGATGTCGCCATGATCGACGGCTCGGTCTCGTGGATGACATATATGGCCGGTTACTACTTCGCAACTGGGAAGGCTGCGCCCAAGATGGGTTCCGCTCACCCCAGCATCGTGCCTTATCAGGCATTCAGGGCTGCGGACGGGAAAGATATCCTAGTGGCAGCGGGGAACGACCCCCTCTTTGGTTTACTCTGCAGCTTGCTGGGGCTCGAGAGTCTTAGCGGGGATCCGCTCTACATGCGGAACGAGGATCGGGTGAAGAACCGAGAGACTCTGATACCCCTACTCCAGGAAGAGTTAAGCAAGAAACCCAGGGACGAATGGCTTGAAACTTTCAGGGACATCGGCTTCCCCAGCGCCCCGGTATACTCTATAGATGAAGTCTTCTCTGATGAGCAGGTGCTCCACAGAGGTATGCTGGTGGAGGTTGATCATCCAAAAGCAGGGCGGATAAAACAGATCGGGCCGGCGCTCAAGTTTTCGGATATGTGTTGTGAGGGAGGGTTACCCTCGCCGGGGTTAGGTGCCCACACTGATGAGATTCTTGAGGAGATCGCAGGTTACTCCCAAAAAGAGGTTGCCTGTCTCAGGGAGAGAGGAGCGATCTAACCTTTCTACAAATACGGGGGTCACAGAGCTTTTCAGTTGATATAGCAACCCTTCACGAGTCTAATGTCCTAGTTATAGGTACCCATGAGAGAAGATGATAATAGACATCGATGTCCATGAATGCAAGCCGCGCGCTCAGGGACAAACTACATGGAAGCTTCTGTTAACGCCTAGGACAGGCTCAGCCCACGTACCGGAGCCCTAGCCCCCCTGCCCTCCTAATCCATGATGGCACCGGGGGCACTAGCTCATCCTCAGGCATCACCCTGAGCTCGATGAAAGTTGGCTCATCCAGCGCGAATGCCTCCCTCAGAGTGGGACCCAACTCTCCAGGGCCATCTACGCTATAAGCTCGTAAGCCGAATCCTTCAGCGATCTTTGGATAATCTACGTCGGAGAACCCCGTTGCGAAACCCGCATACTCAGGGCCGTGAGAGAACGTAGCAGCCGCCTTTATCCAACCGAAGCTCGAATTATTGAATAAGATCACGTTATTGTTTCCCCCTAATCTAGAGAGGGTCTCTAGCTCCCCTGCAGTAAACCCAAAGCTGCCATCTCCCATCAGCGTAACTATACAGCTGTTGGGTCTCGCGAATTGGGCTCCGATGGATGCCGGGAGAGCGTATCCCAAAGAGCCCATTGCATAGTTATAGAGCACGCTCCGCCCTGCTCTTCTGACCTTGAAGAAGGTGGATGTATAAATGGCGCTCACACCGACGTCCACAACCATCACATATTCGTTAGGGATCGCTCCCGTCAACTCTTTCACGAACCTCAGGGGGTGGATAGGAGTCTCATCCGTGGCCGATAGCTCAGATATCTGATTATCGTAGCTCTCCTTCGCTTTTTTGAGGGCCTCCAGTCTTGTTGTATTATCGGGGTCGCTCTTGCTCGGAGCTATGTTAATCATCTTTCTCAACGTGGCTTTAGCGTCTCCTATCAAAAAGATGTCCGTGGGGTAATTATTTCCCGCCTCGGCCTCGCTGATGTCTAGATGGATAACCTTAGCAGCTGAATAAAGGGGAGGTAGAGTCCACTTGACCGTGGAGGCAGAATCGGTGTTGCAGCCGATAAACATGATAAGGTCGGCTCCTGCCACGACTCCGTTGGATAGAGATGTTCCTCCTCGGGCTCCGACAACACCGATAGAGAGGTGATGGTTCTCGGAGATGCTCCCCTTGGCGCTGATCGTGGTGCCCACTGGAGCGTCGAAAAGCTCAGCTAGGATCTGGACTTCATCCCAAGCCTGAGACCAAAGGACTCCCTGTCCGCAGACAATCACGGGTCGTGATGATAAAGCTAGAAGTTTCACAGCTGAGTGAATGCGATCTTCCTGCGCAGTTGATCTGTGGCCTGGATAACTCGCGAAATCCTCCTGAGCTAAAATCTGAGGATTATCGATCTCCCCTCCCAGAATATCCATAGGGAGACGGATGTGAACTGGCCCCGGCTTCCCCCCTGTAGCAAGCCTGAACGCCCTCCGGATCACATGGGGTATCTCAGAGGGATCAGAAACAGTGATTGTCTCCTTTGTTACTCCACTAAAGAGGGCTGTTTGATCGATTTCCGTAAGCATGTTATGTTTCTTGAGATGTAAAGGAATATCGGAGGTAAAGACAACCATGGGAACACTAGCCTTATACGCCTCGGCAACTCCCGGGAGCATATGGGTGGCACCCACGCTAGGCCCCTCACAGACCCCGGGTTTGTAGCTGGCCTTGGCGTACCCGTCGGCCATGAACACTGCGCTCCTCTCGTCCCTAGCCATCACATGGATGACATCTGGATAATCATGCCACTGCTCGTAGAGGTTGAGGGTGGTCTCCCCTGGGAGACCGAATACATGGCTCACGTTGTAGCTTTTTAGCATCTCTAAAAGGACTTTGGATGCGTTCATTTTCTGCACCCGACGGAATTCATTCTTCATCGGGGCATAATAAGGGCTTCGTATGCCTTTTCCATATTATTGATTATTATTAGGTTAGTTGTGCATCTTGTGTATGCGTTAATTTCTCTTTTGGACTGGCAAAACAGTTTAGGGTCTACTCAGGGATTAGGATGTTCTTTACCGCGTACCCGGATCGTAGTGTTATAAAACTTGGGATTTTACGGGCACTTTAATAACATAGTTGACCGTTATGATTAATCTAGCCGTTTATGTTAAGGAATAATATTGGCTGAGATTTATTCGGAGTATCCCTACCGCGGTAGGACCGTGGAGACAAATAACGTTTTTTTGGTGGGTTAGAGGTATTGCTCAACCATTCCTCCGACCATCTCAGCAATCGCGGGACTACAGGTAAGACCAGGAGACTCTATACCAATGAGGTTGATGAGACCAGAATAACCCCTGTCCTCCTCGTGCCTGATGATGAAATCGCGTGCAGGTTCGCCGGATGCTTGGAGCTTGGCCCTGATGCCAGACATGTCGGGGTTGAGGTCCTCCTTCCTGATATTAGGAAGGTACGTGACAATGTCCTCCCAGAACTCGTCCCTGCTCCCTTTGACGTTGTAGATAATTTCGTCTACGTAGTAGGCGCTAGGGCCGAACTTGAGGCGGCCCATGAGATCAGGGACTGTGTGGATCCCGAGACTTGCTGCATCTCGGGGCGGGGGAGGGTAGACCAGCATCCTGACCGGGGGCTTGCCGGTGAGGCTAAAGTAGTCTCCTTTGCACCAGTGGAGCCTGTAACCTGCTTCGTCTAGGTCTATTCCCGTCATCCCGGCGATTTTGTCAGCATAGAGCCCAGCGGAGTTTATAACCATCCGCGCCTGCACAACGAAGGTCTCACTACCGGAGGTCATCTCTATGAAATATCCGTCCCCTTTCCGCTTGAGACCTGTAACCTCGGTGTTTAGAACGAGTGGATCTCCTCCGCTCTTCAGGCGTGCTTCCCGGTGGTAGTGGTCCATGAGGCCATGGGCATCTATGATGCCTGTGGTGGGACTCAGAATTGCGGCGTCGGCTTTGACTTGGGGCTCTAGTTTGTGGATCCGGGCGGCGTCGATGAGCTCCAAGTCCCTGGCACCGCAATCTTTTGCCTTAGCGAGGATCCCCTCAAGTTGCTTGGTCTCTTCCTCACCGTTGGCAATAATGATCTTGCCAACCTGGCTGTGGGGGACATTGTATTTCTCGCAGATCTCGTAGATCATTGGGTTGGCCTTGACGCATAGCTGTGCCTTTAGACTGCATCGGGGATAATAGATGCCTGCATGGATGACCTCGCTGTTACGGCTGCTGGTTCCCTGACCATATGAACTCTCTCTCTCAAGAATATACAACTCTCTATCTTCCTGGGCTATCTCTGCGGCGATGGCTAGGCCCACTGCACCTGCCCCTATTATAACGACGTCCAATAGCTCCATGGCAGATCCAGGAGGATTTGGTCGAGAGTGTATTTAACCGATCTCTCGGTAGGTTGGGATCTAAGGGTGTTGTTGAAGTTCTCAACACTAGGGTTAAGGTTTATTGGTTCGGAGGATAATCTTTTGATGGTTGAAAGAGAAAATAGAGGTTATCCGACTGGTAGAAGTTCGTCAAGAATGCTCAGCGGGGTAGGATTGTTTTTGACAATATCGCTGCTGGTAAGGATGCCTAGGATCTTGTTCTTCTCGATGACGGGAAGGGTCTTGATAGTGTTGTTAGCCATGATCGGGGCAGCCTCCTCAACAGCAGTGTTGGGATCAATTGTGATGAGAGGTTGGGTCATGATGACCTTAGCCCTAATGGAGGAGGGATCATGGCGGGGCTCAACGATGGATTGGTGGATGTTGCGCTCAGTAATAATTCCGGTAGGTCTTCCGCTATTAACTACTACAACGGAGCCGATTCGGAACTTGTTCATCTTCCGGACTGCATCGCGAACCGTATCGTCTGGTCTCACGGTCTTTACGTTTCGGGACATGATATCCCTAACGATCATTATTCCGCTCATAGGGTCACTTCATAAACCTAGTTAGTCGTGTCGTTGGACGGTTATTATAAGTTTCCTATGGAAGTATTGAATGTTGTAAGCGGTTCTATATGATATCGGGTTTCAGTGTTGGAAAAAAATGGTGCTTGACCCTTTCCCCTTTGTCTATTTAGGAGGATCTAAGGGAGTTGTTGGGCGCGTGCTTCCTCATTCTCCCTGAGGAAATTCCTGTGGCGCTTGATGATCTTATTCGTCTAGGACCGATATAACCGGCTATATGCATAGTGATAAAGTCTGAAGCTCGTGACGCAAGCGGATGATCATGATCTCAATAACAAGGCTCCCGTTCAAGTAAACCCTCTCTTGGCCGTTTAGTTGATCACATGAAAGGTTAAAACAAACCGAGGAAAAAGGGTTTCACGAGTGAGATGATGACATCACCCATCTCCAGCGCAAGTATATATCCTATAGCAATATAGACGATGAAAGGCAAGGTGTTGGAAACCCAGACATCCTGCACGCCCGAGGCTTCAATCGTTTTAAAGACTTTCACAGCTGAGCTGTCATCTCGAATATCAGGCATAAGGATCAACATCCTACCAGGTTTTTCCCCAGTCATAAGCATCTCTAGGGGATACTGGAAAGGGGGCCCCCTCACAGACCGAATCCCTACCCTAAGTCCGGTGACGAGAACTACAAGTTTCCTCCAAATAGGCTCGTGCTCAAGTCCGCTAAATAGACTCCTATCCTGAAGAGGCAAAGCTAGGTTTCGGACCAGAAGGATGAGAGAATAGGATGCCCCAGCTAAGACCGAGTTGGAGAAGAGAGTTAAGGGGAAAAAGGGCGAAATTATGCCAAAGAGAGGTTCCAAACCCTTAGGGTAAAAGGGGTGGAGAATAGCGAGCGTGATAAAAGCTAACGCATCTGCTCCCCAAAAAAGACCGATGAAACTAAAGGTGAGGGAGAGCGCGGCTGAGAGCAGAACTACAGCCACGAACCAGACCAGGGATAGGCTACCCGCATAGACTTCGTATACGGCGATTATCAATCCGAGGCCCCCAAACACCAGCCAGACCATGTCGGAGAGTTCTCTGGTCTTTAAATCGACCCAGGACGAGTAGCCCAACATGGTGAGGCTGAGGAGAACCCTCATGGTGTCCAGGGAATTCAGAAGTGTACACCTATCCTACAGAATAGAGTACGGTTACATATTGCGTTTAAGGACTTTATCGTCCTCCAGATTTGAGGATGTCCAGCTCGACACGCGGGTAGTTCTTTAGCCTATGATCACGAAGGACCTCTGCGAGCACCTAGACCTTTCAGGTCCCAGACCTTGCTAGATAGAGATAAACCCGGACCCTGTTCTTGATGACCGAAAAATCGTCTTAGAGTGACTTTGATGGGCTCGAGAGTAACCAGGTGTTTCGTTTCGGCTTTGGTGACCTTATTGGTGTTGATTCTGTTCTGTACGGCGCGGAGATTGAGGTTTGATCCTCGCTCATTATAGGTTGCAGAGTCCCAAAGTAATAATTCTTCAAAACGCATCTTTCTATTCCAGCGAATGGTTAAGTCAGAATTTAAAAAGTATAAGGGGAGGATATGACTTGTCTGAAATCCATGATATTGGAAGGATGGGCGCTTTATGTTCCGAGGAATCACTCCTTTTCCGGGAGAATCACGCTAGTTTCGGTTGTCTTCCGGAGGAGATGGGCTCCGTGGTAAAGTTTGGTTTCCATGTCTCCATCTCTAGCTCTATAGACAAGGCTGTGGAAAGAGCTCAGAAGCTGGGATGTGACTCGTTTCAGATCTTTACTCGGAACCCCCGAAGCTGGGCTACAAAGGAGTTAGGGGAGGGAGAGCCTGAGGCTTTTAGGGCTAAGAGGGCTGAGGCGGGGATTGAGCCGGTCTTCGGGCATATGCCGTACATCTTGAATTTGGCCTCCCCAGAGAGGAAGGTGTATGAGCGTTCTGTTGCTTCCCTCGGGACGGGACTTGCGCGGTGCGAGATGTTGGGTATTCCCATGCTGGTTACTCATGTTGGGAGTCATTTGGGAAAGGGCTCAGAATTGGGGGTGGAAAGGGTTGTGGATGCACTAGACATAGCCCTGGGGGGAGATGATTCAAAAGTTATGGTCCTTTTGGAGACGGGACCGGGCTCCAGGAATAGCGTAGGTTCCAGCTTTGAGGAAATGGGACGGATTCTAAACAGTATCGTCGATGCGGATCGAGTGGGGATATGTCTAGACACGTGTCATGTCTTCGCGGCGGGGTACGAGTTGAGAACCGCGGAGGGGTTTGAGGAGACTGTTAATTCTTTTGAGGTGGAGATAGGGCTGGACCGTCTAGAGTTGGTGCATCTGAACGATTCGGTCGGGGGATTTAGGAGCGGGAGGGATCACCATGAGCACCTGGGGCTGGGGGAGATCGGGCTCAGGGGGCTGGGGCTGGTGGTGAATAGTGGATTTGGGGGTGTGCCGATGATCATGGAGACGCCTATCAATGATACGCGGGGGAACCTGGGAAATATGAATGTGGCCCGGGGGCTCGTAGGGATGGGTTGAAGGGAAGATTAAAATCTCTGTCAGAAGTTCACTTATTCTGTCCGTTCTATGCCCCGGTGGCTTAGCCTGGCTAAAGCGTCTCCTTGGTATCTCTCATGAGGGGGCCAAACAGGAGGAGATCGCGGGTTCAAATCCCGCCCGGGGCTCCATCGCGCGTGTCCGTCAGGACACCGAGAAGTTACTGAACAGACTTTAGGAATTAATTGTCAACTTCTATAGCACGCGAGTCAACGTATCTATGTGAAGAAGGTTAGGATATCCTCGTCCATGGGGCGGTGGGAGAGCCTCACCTTCTGGCCGCCGTGCTTGACGCTCTTCCCCCAGATCCGGGTATAACGGAGCTCGTCCTTAAGCCCCCGGTGGATCTTGTCTGTCACATCCCCAATGGTCGACCCGTTTCTGATAATGAGGGGCTCCTCGAAGTCGGGAGCCTCACCTCGGGGCTTCATGTATAACTTTATTAGATCTAGCTTGTTGAAGACCCAGTCCTTGAGCAGTTCAAGGTTATAATCTGTGTCTGCGCTGATAGGTAGAAAATCGAAGTCGAATTCCCCCCTGATTCTGGAGATGTCATGGGCCTCTACCATATCCACCTTATTGAGAACCGTCAGGGTCGGAACGTAGATCCTATTCCTGAGCAGCACATCTATGAGCTGATCGTAGGTCGCATCCTCCCGCACTACAACCCGGGCATTATGGTATCTATACTCTCGAAGGATCTCCTTGATCCCCTCAGAATCCATATGAGTCATACCAACCAAGTCGGTGATGATGACGCCTCCCGATCCCCGCTTCTGGATTCTGATATAAGGGAGATGCTCGTCGGGCCTCACCCCAATGGCTCTGAGCTCGTCTAGGAGAACCTCCCTCATGTTAGGGTTGAATACATCAACCATAAGAAGAATCAGATCAGCGGACCTTGTCGTGGAAAGGATCCGTTTCCCCAGCCCCCGCCCCTTGCTGGCCCCCCTGATGATCCCAGGGATGTCAAGAATCTGGATCCTAGCGCTGTTATGACTGAGCATGCCAGGAATAACTGTTAGCGTGGTGAAGTCATAAGCGCCAACTTTTGAGTTACTATTGGTGAGGTGATTCAGGAGAGTAGACTTTCCCACGCTAGGCAACCCGAGGAGCACGATGGTGGCGTCCCCGTCCTTCCTAACAGTATATCCCGCCCCTCCCCCACCGGATTTCCTAAGGGATATCGCCTCCAGCTCTTCCTGGAGCCTCGCCCGCCTCGCTTTGAGCACCCCAAGATGCCGCTCGGTCCCCTTGTTGACAGGGGTACGGCTAATCTCCTCTTCGATCTTCTTGATCTTCTCGGGGATGCCCATTGCTGAAATTTCACAGCGAGAACACACAAAAACATTATCTTTTTGGGTTGACCCACTCGCCCCCTCTGAATATGTTTGAAGAGAATATAGACTCCGAAAGGCTTACTTTCATGGTATGCCGGACCTGGGCGCGCGTCTTTCAAGAGAACTTTGAGGCATATCATCTATGGAAACTAGCCGTTAAAGGCGAGCGCAAACTTGGGAGGCACGGACAAAAGTCTGTAGGCCTCCTAAAATGCGGCTGCTTGATAAGGAAAGACTCCTAGTTATTTTCAACGATGGCTATCAAATTTCAGCCTATTTTTCGGGGGTTCGAAGACGGTTTTTTCCCATCAAAGATAGGTGCATCCTTCTAAGGTATGCTTTTATAGATTTATCAGATACAATTTCAAGAATAATAACGTATCCGATATCGGAAGTGATATTGTATAAACAGTACATCAAGAGGCAAGTATCCACGAATAGGCGTACCCAGGGGGCTCCTGAGACATCTTAGCTTCCAGTTCCTGAAGGAGGGACCAATATCGGGGAGCGAGATTGCGGACAAAATTGAGGAGTTCGCGGACTGGAGGCCCAGCCCAGGAAGCATCTATCCCCTGCTTTCCCATATGCAGGAGAAGGGGCTAATCAAGGTTCACCTGGACGAAGACCCCAACCTGAAACGGTTTAAGATAACTGATGCCGGCAGGGAGTATGTTAAGGAGGTCCTCTCCCATGGAGATCACCTGAAAAGCAGGAACTTGAACCTCCGGAAGATGTACTGGAGGATCCACATGGGGATGCCTGGAGAACTCTACGAGAGCCTTGGAGCCCTGCTGGACGCAGTTGAGGAGAACTATATGATGCACAAGGGGAATGACGAAGCATCCGAAGGGTTAAAGGCCGCGCTGGACTCCGCCGTCAACGAGATCAGGGAGATTGACTCCTAGACTATGGGGGACTTTGGAAAAGTTCTCAAGTATCTCTACCCTCACAAGAAAGAAGCCATCATTGCATCGGTAATGTTAGCCTTCGTCGTCATAGCTGACCTATCCATCCCCTGGATGGTTCAAACCATCATCGATAACGGCGTCGCCCAGCAAGACATGAACATCATCCTGTGGACGAGCCTATCCATGATCGGGGCGAGCGTCCTTAGCGCAGCCCTATCCATTGCAAACACCTATTACTCTGTGAAGGCGTCCCGGGGATTCGAGGCGGACCTCCGGGAGGCGATATTCAAGAAGATTCAGACCTTCAGCTTCGGCAACCTGGACGACCTCAACACGGGGCAACTCCTCACGAGACTCACCAGCGACCTTAACATGATCCAGACAGTGGTTTCAATGGGGCTCAGGATGTTCACCAGAGCTCCCCTCATGTTCCTGGGGAGCTACGGGATCATGTTCGCCACCAACCCCAGCCTCGCATTAGTGATCCTCGCCCTGCTGCCGGTTACCTTGGTACTACTCTTGTTTTTCATCAGGCTTTTGAGGCCCCTCTTCTCCAAGGTCCAGGAGCGGCTGGACTACCTAAACCAAGTTCTCCAGGAGAATCTCACGGGGATCCGGGTTGTTAAGGCCTTTGTTAGGAGCGACCATGAGAACCAGCGGTTCGAGAAGGCCAACACCGAGCTCTTTGAGATCTCCCTAAAGATGACCCAGTACATCAGCACATTCTTCCCCATTATCATAACACTGATGAACTTGGGCACCGTCGCCATCATTTACTATGGCGGACTCCAAGTATTCACGGGCACTACCTCGGTGGGCCAGATCATGGCCTTCACCAACTACCTGTTTGCAACGATGTTCCCCGTCCTCATGCTCGCCATGATGGCGGCTCACTTCTCAGGAGCCGGCGCATCGGCGACCAGGATCATGGAAGTCGTTAACTCTGTGTCGGAGGTCCAGGACAGTCCAGACGCCGTGTCCTTGGACGATATCCGGGGGAGAGTGGCATTCGAGAACGTGACATTCTCCTACAGGGACGATGGGGGAGATCCCGTCCTCACCGGCATCAGCTTCACAGCAGAGCCAGGAGAAAAGGTGGCCCTCCTCGGCCAGACTGGCTCTGGGAAATCCAGCCTCATCAATCTGATCCCCAGGTTCTACGATACTAGTGGAGGGCGCGTCACGGTAGACGGGGTCGACGTTAAGGACATTAAGATATACAATCTCCGAGGCCATATAGGGATCAGCCTCCAGGAGGCAATCCTTTTCAGCGGCACCATCAGGGACAACATAAAGTATGGGAAGCCCGACGCCTCAGAGGAAGAGATGCTCGAGGTAGCCAAAATCGCCCAGGCCCACGATTTCATCATGGCGTTTCCCGAGGGCTACGATACCATAGTGGAACAGCGGGGGGTCAACCTAAGCGGAGGCCAGAAACAGCGCCTCGCGATAGCCCGGGTACTCCTCGTGAAGCCAAAGATACTGATATTGGACGACAGCACCAGCGCCGTCGACGTCGAGACGGAGGCTGAGATCGAGAACGCCTTGGAGTCTCTGCTAGGAGACACAACCAGCTTTATAGTTGCCCAGAGGATCAGCACCGTCCTCAAGGCCGACAAGATACTGGTCCTGGACGACGGCAAGATCGCCGCCGAGGGGAGACACGCAGAGCTCATGGACACGAGTTCCATATATCAGGAGATATTTGAGAGCCAGCTCGGCGACGGGGGTGCTGAGGATTGAGAGACCAAGGGAGACGGGGAGACAGAGACGGGAAGCTACAGACCCGCCCTAGATCAATGATGGGTAGAGGCCCTCATTCAGGGGGCGCCATCGAGAAGGCCAAGGATTCGAGGGGAACCTTCAACAGGCTTGTAAGATATCTAGGTGACTACCGGGCCCTTCTGGTGATCATCTCAGTGTTGACCGCGGTGAGCTCGTTGCTTGCCCTAGCGGGGCCATACCTCATCGGGGTGGCCATTGATACCACAATTATCCCGGGTGACCTCCAGGGGCTTATCAGGATTTCCATACAGCTCGCTGGGATCTACCTGTTTAGCTCCCTAGTATCCATAGCCTCGGGGTGGGTCATGGCCATCATCAGCCAGAGAAGCCTCAGGAAGCTGAGGAGGGAGCTCTTCGAGCATATGCAGACCCTAAGCATCAGCTTTTTCGACGGGAGAATGTCCGGGGACCTTATGAGCCGGCTCACCAACGACGTGGACGCGATCGGGAGGGCCATCTCCCAGAACGTGACAGCACTCATCAGCAGCGCCATCACCCTTGTAGGAATCCTTGTGATGATGTTTGCCCTCAACGCCTGGTTGGCATTAGCGAGCCTCGTCGTCTTCCCGGTGATGGTGACCCTCACTGCCGTGGTGGGTAAGAGGACCCGTACAGGGTTCCGGGCCCTGATGGCCGAGATGGGCTCCCTCAACAGCATCATGCAAGAGACCATCACAGGGCAGAGGGTGGTCATCGCCTTCGAGCAGCAAGAGTCCGTGAACAGGAAGTTCGACTCATTCAACGAGACCGTGAAGGAGATCAGTGTAAAGGCGAACACCTACGCGATGCTTATGTTCCCGCTGATGAGCATACTGAGCAACGCCAACATCGCCATCGTGGCAGGCATAGGCTCCTGGATGACCCTCCAGGGGATGGCCACGGTAGGCCTCATCGCGACATTCATCACCTACAGCAGGCGCTTCGCCGATCCCCTTCGCCAGTTCAGCAACATCTACAACAGCATCCAGTCAGCCCTCGCAGGGGCCGAGCGTATCTTCGAGGTCATCGACACTGTGCCAGATCTGACGGATGCGCCAGATGCCATCACAGTGGACGACTTTCAAGGCCTTGTCGAGTTCCAGGACGTGGATTTCGAGTACGTTAAGGGAGTTCCTGTGATCAAAAACATTAGCCTCCGGGCTGATCCCGAGCAGACCATTGCCCTTGTGGGCCCCACGGGGGCGGGAAAGACCACGATTGTGAACCTTCTTACCCGGTTCTACGATATCAAGGGTGGAAGCATCAAAATCGACGGCACCGATATTAGGGAGATGCGGAAAGGCGACCTGCGGCGCCAGCTGGGCATCGTGCTCCAAGACGTCTTCCTATTCAGCGGCACGGTGATGGAGAACATTAGGTATGGCAGGTTAGATGCCTCCGACGGGGAGTGCATCCATGCAGCAGAACTCGCAAACGCGGACAGCTTCATACGACGCCTCCCAAAGGGCTACGAGACACAGCTCAACGAGAGGGCCGGTAACCTGAGCCTGGGCCAGAGGCAACTCATCAACATCGCCCGGGCACTCGTCGCCGACCCCGCGATACTAATCCTAGATGAGGCCACCAGCAGCGTTGATACCCGTACCGAGATCCAGATACAGAAGGCATTCCGCAACCTCATGAGGGGGAGGACGAGCTTTGTCATCGCCCATAGGCTGAGTACCATCCGCCGTGCGGACAGGGTTCTTGTCATCGACGACGGGGAGATTATCGAGCGGGGCACCCACGGAGAGCTCATGAAGATGAGGGGTTTTTACTACAGAGTCTATATGAGTCAGTTTAAGGGCACCAATGGTGGTGACCTAAAGCCCATCAGACTCACCCCCGCGGAGCCCCAGAGACTCCATATCCATCAAAGCGAACCCCAGATGATTGGGCATGGGCCAAAGTCTGTCAGGGGGCACGAGAGATTACTGGAGATCGTGGATATCTTTATTAAAAAGGGAGCCACCTCCCCCGAGTCAGCGATGACATCAGAGGAGCTGGGGCTCCCCCCCAAGTTTTGGATGATGCTCCAAGATCATATAGGCCAGTCGGGGCTCCTCGTGGAAAACCAAGGCAAGTACTACATCTCCCAGGAACAGCTAAAACAGATGCGGAGACGGTTTGGGGGTAGATAGGGTTAGTCCAAATTGCCCCGGACTCAATTTTCTCCCTTTTTTCTCGTACTCTCGGCCTTAAAAACATAATCTGACTCCGTCGTCTACCGTTTTCAGACCATTATCCGAAGCTTCTTTATCCCCTTTGCAGATATTTCCAGTACCCCAGGCGAGGCATTCAAGTTGATCTCTCGGGGGGAACAATATGGTGATGGATCCTTCAAGGCTTATAGCCAAGGACTGCGAGAGGGCCCAGACCAATAAGGAGATCTACAACATCTCGGAGGCGAGATATTGCCGCGAGGTCTGTCAGTTCTACAGGGACGGCGAATGCACCAAGGATGGTCGCTGGACGAAAGTTTGATGTAGAGACTCGTATTCTCACTTTTTCCTCCATTTAAGACCCAGGGGCCTATGGGTGAACGTTCTGTTCCCCCCGGCGGCATAGTTAACTACGGTGTGTCCCCCGCCCCTGAGGTAGTACTTATAGGTGGTGAGCCCCTCGAGGCCAGTTGGCCCCCGGACGTGGATCTTCCCCGTGCTTATCCCGAGCTCTGAGCCGAATCCGTACCTGTATCCATCGGCGAACCGGGTTGAGGCATTCCAGAAAACTCCTGCTGAGTCCACGGACTCTAGGAATTCGAGAGCAGTATTCTCGTTGGAGGTGATGATGGCGTCGGTGTGGTGAGAGCCGTAGGTGTTGACGTGGTCAACAGCTTCCTTCATGGTATCTACGACCTTGATAGCGACAACGTAATCGAGATACTCCGCACCCCAGTCCTCGTCGGTCGTATCGAGCACCCCGTCAGTCACGATCTCTCGAACCCTTGCATCCCCCCTCACCTCCACACCCCTACGCAGGAACCGGTCCACCATTCCCGGTAGGAAGCGGGGAGCGACCTCCTTGTGGATCAGAATAGCGTCCACAGCATTACAGACTGAGGGGTACTGAACCTTGGCGTCGTAGCAGACGTCAATGGCCATAGAGACGTCGGCCTCAGAGTCCACGTAGACGTGGCAGACTCCCTCTGCGTGTCCCATAACGGGTATCCGGGTATTGTTCTGGATATATCGGACAAACTTGTTGCTCCCCCGGGGCACGATAAGGTCCACCTGGTCGTCCATTTTTAGGATCTCACCCACCTCCCTTCTTTCTTCCACGATGTGAATCCAGCCCCCGGGCACAACGTTAGTAGACTCCCGGATGATCTCGAATAGCCGCAGATTCGTGTTCTGGGCCTCGCTCCCTCCCTTCAGTAGGACGCAGTTCCCGGACTTTAGGCAGAGGCTTGCGATCTGTACCAAGGCATCAGGCCTAGACTCGAAGATTACGGCGATCACCCCGATAGGGGAGGATACACGGAAGAGCTCTAGGCCTTCGTCCAGCTCCATGGCATAGTCAGTCTTACCCAGGGGGTCCTCCTGGGAGGCAACTCCCCGTACCATCTCGACTATTCCACGAATCTTTTCAGGGTTTAACTCGAGGCGCTTGAGCATAGCGCCCGTGATCTCCCCTCTCTTAAGCATCTCCTCGGCAGCCTCGAGGTCCCGGACGTTGGCCTTCAGGATGGTCTCCCTTTGGCTCCAGATTCCTTCGGCCACTTTTTCAAGTTCATTGATCCTGACGGCTCCCGGGAGCTTCGCGAGGGCATATGAGGCCTCTCGTGCCATTTTCGCTTTCTGGGTGATATCACTCATCATTGTCTCCTCGGTTAGGCAGGAATAGGGTGCCTATCTCCCCTTTGAGAACCTTAGCCAAAGCATTGGGAGTGTTAGTATTAGCAATGACCGTAGCGATTCCGCCCTGGGAGAGACGCTTCGCTGCCTGAACCTTAGTATACATGCCACCGAATCCCTTCCCCGCGTGGCTGGCCCAGCCCTCAACCTCCTCAGTGATCTCCTCCACAATGTCTACGAGCTCACCCTCATCGTCAGAGGGGTTGCCTGTGTATAACCCGTCCACATCGGTGAGGATCACCATGAGCTCGGCCTTTGCCCCCAGGGCCACGAAAGAGCCTAGAGTATCATTATCCCCCACCTTGATCTCCTCTGTGGCCACGGTATCGTTCTCGTTGATGATGGGTATAACCCCCCAATTGAGGAGAGTCTCCAAGGTGTTGGAAAGATTCTCCCTGCGTTCCTTGAATGTGAAATCCTCCATGGTGAGGAGGAGCTGGGCAATGGTCTGTCCGTAGTTATTGAAAAATATCTCGTAGGTTTGCATCAGGGTCGCCTGGCCCACAGCTGCTGCTGCCTGTAGCTCATGGATCACCTCAGGCCTTTCCAGTCGCCCCAGCTTACCCAATCCTGCCCCGATGGCCCCCGAGCTGACTAGGATAGGAGTCCTTCCCTGTTCCCTCTCTCTCATTAGCATGCTCACCAAGTTCGCCACTTTCCCTATGTCGAGCCTGGAGCTGTTGTCGGTAAGGCTGCTGGTGCCTACCTTGACGACGAATCTCTTCGTATTCTCCAGTGAACTAGAACGATTAGTGTACTCTTTGTTCATGAAAGCCACCACGGGGGCTGATCCCTAACCGAGGATCAAGCGCACTTAGGTATGCCATGGACCGGCGGCAGAGCTAGACCCATTAGCCAAAGATTAATGTCGAACGGACCGTCGGAGGATACCTTCATAAGTGTATTTATTGGGAAATGGTTATTCTATAAAAAGAGTGTCATAAACCTACTTGCTGGGAGATCTAAAGAAAAAAGAGAGATTAGAGGCTCATCTCTAGGATGCCGCGTTTCACCAGCATATATACAAAGACCATGCTTATGATGATCTCTGGCAGCATGTAGGAGCCGTTGTAAATGATGCTATACAGTTGGGGAGATATACCTGGAGGGGCATATTCGCTCCAGAATACTACGCCGGCAATGAGGTGGGCTAGGAATCTCAATCCAAGGCCGATGACTGCACCGATCAGCTCATGTCCTTTGAGTATACCAGCTAAACCGATCACGCTAAAGGCTATAGGATATTCTAGGATGAACTGAGCCCAGTTTAGCATCCAAGGATCTTGGTAGAATTGTATTAGGCCATAGACAAGGCAGGCAAATGTCCCTATTCTCCAGCCACGCCTGTAGGATAATACTAAAAGTGGAACCATGCTCGCAAGAGTGACGCTACCCCCTTGGGGGAACACCACAAACCGGATGTAACTCAAGACAGTTGCCAAGGCTACAAGGATCGCGACCTCTGTGAGGACCTTCGTGTTTAAGCTATCACTCATTCTTCATTCCTCCGCCAGTATTACCCGGGTCAGGTTCAAAGGGTCGACATTTACTGTCCTCTCAGCCGGGCCACTATCCAGCTCCCCCTTCAAGTGGTCTCACATTGTTAAGGACTTAAAAGTTAATCCCTCGCTGATAGAGGTGAAAAGGCATCGAGATACTTGAGCTACTCACTGATCCCGGAAGGTTCCGTATAACCTATCGAGGCCCACTCGATCTAAATGCCCAACTGTCTCGCCGTTCACGACGAGTCCCTTCCCCTCCTCAACTACACCAATCTTAGAGCATGGCACATCAAATGCCTCGCAAGATGCCTCGACGGCCTCCCCCGAGCTGCTCAGGACTACCAGGGCTCCGTATGTTGGTAACCTCAAGGGGTCCTCCCCTAGGCTCAGGACACCCTCTGCTAAACGGACATCATAGGTCGTCAAATCCAACCTCACGCCGAGGACCTCGGAGACCTCCAGCAGGGCTCTCTTCCCCCCGCCTTCTGATATGTCATGTATTAGAGTCACGCCGTCAACCCCCTGCAATCTTAGTATGATTGGAAGCGGCGTGAAGGACTTCCATTCATCGCCGCTGGCACATAAAGATACCTCCTTGAGCCATATGGCCTCACCCCCGATCTCACCAACGATATAGACGGCATCTCCAGGAGCTGGGTCAGCAGGAGTCACAACGCTTTCCCCGAGACAAGTTGACATCACAAAAGGCGCCGTGATCCCCGAGTAGGTCGCAGTATGCCCTGCAACAACCGTGACGCCATATCTCCTCGCCTCGTCTCCAAGGCCTCTAGCGATAGTCTTAAGATCTTTTTCATCCGATCCCACTGGAAGGTACAAGCCGGTCACTAGATGCTGTGGACGGGCGAAGCGGGCCGCGACATTAGATGCAGCGTAGTGGAATGCAAAGAAACCTAGGGAGTCTAGCGGCACACCTATAGCGGGGTTGTGAGCGATGACGATTCCGTCCTTGCATCGTATTACTCCTCCGTCCAGACGTGGGGTATTGGTCAGGGGTAGGTAAGGGAATACCGATCGCTCCAGCACCTCTCGGCTCACTTTGCCGAGCCTTAGGGGCCGATTCTCTTCTGCATCACTCAATAACGTCACTCAGGATCAGTGCCTCGATCACGAATGATCTTTGGAAGGGATAACGTTTTATCCACCGGAGTCTCAAGGGCTGCAACCTCCGATGGAGATCTCCTCTACTGTACCCAAAAACATTTCCTCCTGGAGAGACAGCTCCAAAAAGGGGGCATCGCGGGCTCAGGCTTATATATAATCGGCTATTTAAGGAAAATGAGTAAGAATGGAGCCGCTCTTCAGCACCTGGGATATTTCCGTGGGTATAGTAGCTGGAATAGTTGCGGTTTTAGCGGTTTACCTCTTTTTGAGAGCGAGCAACGGTGGCCAGAGCGTCCTGCGAAGGGAGAGATCTCAAACTCACCCCAAGAGAGAGTATGCGTCGACGAGCCTTAGAGAGCCACGGCTCGGATCGAGAGGGTATAGAACCCCCACGCCAAAACGCAGTCTAAAGAGGGGGGACATCAACAGCGCCCAGAGCAAAATCAGAACCCTTACGCTTCAGAGCGAGCTGCTCAGTCTCACCCTAAAACGACTGTTCGAGGCAGAGGATGACGGAGAGATCACAGCGGATGAGAGAGCGGACCTCTCAAAGGGATACGAGGGCGATTTGAAGAAGGTAAACGAGGAGCTGGAGCAGGCAGAGCTCGTCGTCTCTCTCCATGAGCTCGAGTTGATAAGGGAAGATATCGTGAAAAAGTTTGAGGCCACACTCAACAGCACTCAGAGCCGCATTGACTCCATAATGGAGGAGCTCAAGATAACGGGGAGGGCCGAGAAAGCTAAAACTCGGATCCAGAGAACATCTGTTGAAAGGGAAAAGGAAGAAACAGAGCCCGATGGAGAGAACGAGGCTGGAGAAGCGGGAGACGAAAATCAACCCAAGCACAGAAGTCCTCGATCCGATGTTGATGCTAGACTGGAGAAACTCAGGGGAGAGGTTATCAAGGAGCTCGAGGAGCTCGATAGGCTTGAACTTGAAGTCTGAGGTGACTTTTTGAGCTGGATCGCCGGAGCTAAGCGAAGGGCAGCTGAAGCTGCGGCTCAACACGTCGAAAGCGGAACAGTCATAGGTCTTGGGACAGGCAGCACGGCCAAATACATGATCGAGATCATTGGGTCATTTCTAAACTCAGGTCGACTCACCGATATCCTAGGCGTCCCTACGAGCATTCAGACGTCCGCAGACGCCAAAGAGGTAGGAATCCCTCTGACAACCCTGGATGACCACCCGGAACTCTCATTGTGCATTGACGGTGCAGACCTAATCGATGGAAACCTCAACGCCATTAAGGGCGGAGGAGGCGCGCTCCTTAGAGAGAAAATTGTAGCTTCCGCCTCGAAAACATACATCCTCATCGCGGATGAAAGGAAGATCGTGGAGCAACTTGGTACGGGATTTCCGCTACCCCTCGAAATCCTGCCATTCTCAGCGGCGCCAGCAGCTGACCGAGTCGGAAGACTTGGGGCCTCAGTAACCCTAAGAAGAGGGAAGCGGGGAAAGATGACTACGGACAACGGCAACTTTCTTCTGGATGCAGATTTCGGGCCGATAGAAGATCCGCCTTGGCTTGAGCGGGAGTTAAAGTCCATCCCAGGGGTCCTTGAAACCGGGTTATTTCTGGGCTTTGCGGACATGGCATATGTTGGTACCCCGGACGGCCTTAGGAAAATGGAAAAATAGAGATTTGTTTTAACCCATCTCCCCTGAAGAAAAATCGGACTGCAGCCTGGACTGGGAACGCTAAAATATCAATAACCCTATCCTTCATACATCTCGCAGAGGAATTATTATGATTATTTGTGGTCACTCTACAGTTGAGCCAACCGAAGAGGGCTGGAGAGTCCTCATAGAGGAGAGGGTTGGCAACGCCCTGAGCTTCTTCCCTGGACAGACATTGTTTGGTGTAGAAGATAAGGGCTCAAAGCGTCTATTCATCTCTTCTCTCAAACTGACCCCCCGGACTATCTACTACAGGGTCTTCCTCGAAGACATTAGGGGCTCCCTTGCATCCATGACTTCCCTTTTCTCAGAAAAGAGAGTTAACATTCTGAGCGGGGGGGCCTTTGGATTCGGGAACATCTGGGTCTCGGAGTTTATCGCAGACTTCCAAGGAGTCGACTCCGATCCAGACTCTGTAGCCAAAGAGATCGAAGAGATGGGGGGTTTTGTTGCCTCCAGAGAGATCACCGAGCTCTTTCCCAGAGCCTTCGATCTCATTGAGACGTATCGGATCGAGGGGAGCAAGGAGGAGAAACTCTATCTTCTCCTACCGGAGCTCTCTGGGAGAACCACAGGGCCTAGATCCCACGTTATCCTTAAGGCTTGGCCCAGGATACAGGCGTTGTTCATAGACTTTTACCCAGAAGGGGAAAAGCTTGTGAAGATCACCGCGAAGCTCAATGATGTACCCGGGAGCCTCAACAAGCTCGCCGGGCTCATAGGGACGCAGGTGAACCTCAACGCCCTCGATGAGTTACACCACGAGGAATCTGCTGGCGTCTGGACAAGTTATGGGAACCTCGTGGTGGGAACCCTTAAGGAGCTCCGGGAGAAGGCGGAGGAGATGGCCAATATATTTACCTTTGACGTGGAGCCCTTAGGCTGGAAGTGACTTGGTCATTTCCGGCTGCCCATTAACCTTAAATAATATCTGGAGTTGATTTTCATGTCCGGTGGTGGCATAAATTCACCAATTTCAATATCCAATGGCCAGCTAGAGGCCCTTCGTCGAATTATTCTAAAGACTGTTAACAAAAATCAGGTCCTGATACTCTCCCACATACCACAGGTTCCGACCTCTATCACTTCGGTTCTCCGTAACATCTCCAAGAAATACAACATTTCTCTCTCAACCCTCAGGATGAATGCCCAGACCCTCAAAGAAATGAACCTTATAACCTACGGGGAGGGGTCCGAATTCTCCGGGGTGGAGCTCACGGAGCTCGGGCGATTCATTGCCAACCTGACGGACGGGGAGGAGACCTCCATTCTGGGGAACATGGTCAAGACTGCGACGGGACTAAGGCCATTAGGTTCTGTCCTTAAGGGCCTCAGGCAAAAGGTTCTCCGGATGGTAGCAGAGGCGGGATCGGGACATCTCGGGGCTAGCCTATCGACCATCGACATCCTCGCGGTCCTCTATTTTGTTAAGATGCGACACGACCCTACTAACCCAGAATGGGAGGAGAGGGATCGCCTCGTCCTCAGCAAAGGGCACGCCGCCCCAGCTCTGTACGCCATCCTAGCCGAGGCAGGTTACTTTCCCCCTGATGAGCTGAACTCTCTTAGGAAGCTAGGTGGCCTCCTTCAGGGCCATCCCGAGAAAACCATCCCAGGGGTCGACGCGAGCACGGGATCACTGGGTCAGGGACTCTCCATCGCAGTAGGGATGGCTCTCGCGGCTAAGATGGATGGGGCTATCCACAAGATCTACACCATCATCGGGGACGGGGAACTCAATGAAGGGCAGATCTGGGAAGCCGCCCTTACAGGTGGGCACTATAAACTCGACAATCTCGTTGCTATTGTGGATAGAAATAAGTTCCAGCTCTCAGGGAGGACCGAGGAGATCAAGGCCATCGAGCCCGTCGGGGAGAAATGGAAGTCCTTCGGGTGGGAGGTCGTGGAAGCTGACGGAAACGATCCCCCTAGCATCCTGGACGCCCTCGACGTTTGTGCCCTCACAAAAGGGAAGCCCAACGTCATCATCGCTAGAACAACCAAAGGGAAAGGAGTCTCATTCATGGAGGGAAACAAGTTCAGCAAGGCCGTTCCCGACGCTTTAGAACTCGCCAGAGCCCTCGCAGAGCTCGCATAGGTGAATCAGATGGAGCAGTCGTCACAACTCGAGAGCTTTGGGAGAACCCTCGTGGAACTGGGTCGGGAGCGTGAAGACATCGTGGTCCTAGACCCCGACGTTGCCTCCTCTACCAAAACCACATATTTCGCCGAGACCTTCCCCTCGAGATTCATCCGGGTGGGAATAAGCGAACAGGACATGCTAGGGATCGCTGCCGGCCTCGCCGCATCTGGAAAGACCCCAGTAGCCGTCGGGTTCGCGATGTTCATCATCGGAAGGGGATTTGAGCAGATCGCCAACAGCATCGCCCGCCAGGGGCTTAACGCAAAAATTGTAGGCACCCATGCGGGCCTCTCCCCTCACGCAGACGGGGAGTCCCACCAGATGTACGGAGACGTCGCTCTTATGAGGACGATCCCCAACATTCGAGTTGTAGTGCCGGGGGACGCGCCATCCGCCGTCGAGGCCCTCAAGGATGCCATAGATTACAGGGGCCAAGTTTACCTTAGGCTGATGAGGGGCTTAACGCCCACAGTATATGGTGAAGACATCGATTTCGAGATGGGGAGAGCCAATGTCCTGCGGGATGGCTCCGACGCGACTATCGTTGCAAACGGGATCATGCTCTCCCTGGCATTGACGGCCGCGGAAAGGCTCATAGGGGAAGAAATAGACGTCAGAGTGATCGATATGCACACTGTGAAGCCCCTAGACGCGGGGGCTATTGAGAGGGCGGCTAGGGAGACAGGGGCCATCGTCACGGCCGAGGAGCATAGTATTATAGGGGGATTAGGGAGTGCTGTGGCCGAAATCCTCGTGGAGACTATTCCCACGCCAATGGAAAGGATCGGAATAAAAGACCATTTTGGGGAGTCCAGCAGAAGCTACCCCGAGCTCCTATCCCACGTGGGGCTAACCTCAGATACGATAGCGGAAGCCGTCCGCAGAATAATCGAGAGGAAATGAATGAGAAATGGTAGGAATAGAGATATCATCAAAAATAAAACTCGCCGTAAAGATTGCGGACGGAGACAACACCGTTGTCAACGTAAGAGGAAGAGAGGTGGGTGGAAGAAAAGTGACAGTGATAGCTGGGCCCTGCTCTGTCGAGACCAGAGAGCAGTTGCTGGATGCAGCCAGAGCCGTCAAGGCTGCGGGGGCATCAATGCTGAGAGGAGGCGCCTTCAAGCCCCGTACTAGACCCTATGGATTCCAAGGGCTCGGAGAAGAAGGGTTGAAGATCCTAGCTGAAGCCCGCGATGAGACGGGACTACCTATTGTGACGGAGGTGATGGAACCCGACAAGGTAGAGCTGGTTGAAGCGTACGCCGACGTCCTCCAAGTAGGTGCCAGAAACTCACAGAACTACCCCCTCCTTAAGAAACTGGGAAAGGCCAAAAAGCCCGTGCTCCTGAAGCGGGGTCTAGCCAACACCATAGAGGAATGGCTAAGCGCAGCAGAGTACATTCTCCATGGTGGAAACCCAGATGTCATTCTATGCGAGAGGGGATTGAGGACACACGGAAAGCTGACCCGGTTCACTATGGATCTCTCCGCTATAGCCATCATAAAAGAGGTTAGTCATCTCCCAATCATTGCAGATCCGAGTCACGGCACTGGAATACGGAGCCTAATCTCACCTATGTCCAAGGCAGCGGTTGCCGTTGGAGCTGATGGCCTTATTGTAGAGGTTCACCCGAACCCTGAGGAGGCGTTATGCGACGGCCCACAATCGATTCAACCGCCAGAGTTCAGGACTCTCATGGGGGAGCTAAGATCAGTGGCAAGTTCAGTGGGAAGGGAGCTGTAGCGAAAGAATGACTTTGAAGGGCTCCGGGACCGGCGCCCGCACGATGGATATTCACCTCGAAGAGCGGAGCTACACCATCTATGTAGGTGATGGAGTAATCAAAATATCTGGGCGACTAATTAGGGAGAGGCTACCCCTGGTTAAGACATGTGCGATTGTGACCAGTGAGGGTATACCGGGTGATCATGTTCAAGCACTTGAGGCGGCCCTGAAATCTGCCGGGTTTGAAGCCAAATTGGTGAATGTACCGGACGGGGAAAAAGCCAAGTCATGGGATGTTGCTGGAGCCCTGCTCGGAGAGCTCATCGATGTGGGTCTAGACAGAAGATCAGCCGTCATTGCATTGGGAGGGGGCGCTATTGGCGATCTGGTCGGCTTTGTTGCAGCTATCTACATGAGGGGCATCCACCTTGTCCAGGCACCGACAACCCTCCTAGCCCAGGTGGACAGCAGCTACGGAGGCAAGACGGCAGTTAACCACCCTAAGGGAAAAAACCTGATAGGGTCCTTCTACCAGCCTAGCCTCGTCATCTCGGACACTAGGATACTCAAGACCCTACCGAGGAAGGAACTCCTCTCCGGGCTAGGGGAGGTGGTGAAGCACGGGGTAATCGCCGACCATGAGCTGTTCAGGCGGTTAGAGGCTGAGGGGAGCAGGCTGCTGAAGGCTGATCCAGACGCACTCTCGGAGGTTGTGGTACGCTCCGTTGCCGTTAAGGGGAAGCTCATCGAGGAAGATGAAAGGGAAAAGGGCGCAAGGGCTATCCTTAACTATGGTCACACGGCTGGTCACGCTCTGGAGATACAGTCAGAAGGGGGGCTCAGGCACGGCGAGGCCATTGCTCTAGGTATGGAGGTTGCAGCCGAAATAGCGAACGGTATGGACCTCTTGAAAGCTGGTGATGCTGAGAGACAGCATGAAGTCCTCTGCTCCCTGGGCTTCAACTTGGAACCGCCGAAGGTGACTATGGAGAAGATAATGGCTGCCATGCACAAGGACAAGAAGGCTGTCGGGGGCACAATCAACTTTGTGTTGCCCACCGGAATAGGGAGCACCCCCGTCCTACGGAGCATTTCAGATGACCTCATCACCGACACGATGGAGATGATGGGATACGAGTAGCCCCAAGGTCTGCGTTGTCATCACGGCAAAGGATATGACTGAGGCCATACTGAGGCTCGAAAAGGTGGAGTACCAGGGCCCGGATCTCATCGAGATCAGGTTCGATTACATGGAGTCCCCGGGTGACCCGGGGATTATCAGGGATAAGACAGACCTCCCATTGATCGTTACAAACCGGAGGTGGGATCAGGGAGGTCAATCAAGGATGAATGAACCGGATAGAACCACCTTGATCCTCGATGCGGTCGAGGCGGGGTTTAATTACGCTGACCTCGAGCTTAACACCCCAGACCTAAAGGACCTGGGATCTCGGGTGAAAACCCTCGGGGGAATCCTTGTTATCTCGCATCACGATTTCAAGGATACACCATCATTAGAGGAGCTTCGAGAGACAATGAGATACATGGCGAAGAGCGGCGCCGATGTCTCAAAGATCATAGGAACAGCCCAGAGACCTAGAGACAATCTCACATACCTCAGTCTTTTCAGACAACCAAGGGAGTGCGGACTCACCTGCTTTGGAATGGGGCGGGATGGCATCCTATCGCGGATTCTCTCACCTCTTGCCGGAGGAGAATTCACCTATGCTAGTTCCCATGCCGGAGAGGAGAGCGCCCCCGGGCAGCTCACCCTAGCAGAGATGCGGGAGATCTACACGATCATGGGGGTCTAATTTGAAAGTCTGCTTTCTCTTGGGTTACCCCGTGAGCCACTCTATGAGCGCGGTGATGCATAATGCCGCCTTCCAAGAACTGGAACTTGACTACAGATACAAGTTAAAATCCGTGCCCCCGGATGAACTGGGCGCCCTCGTCGCCTCAGAGCTTCGGAGAAACGAGTATGCGGGGGGGAGCATTACTATTCCCCACAAGCTTGCCATTATGGAGCATCTCAACGGAATCGACTCCTCCGCGTTAAGGATAGGGGCTGTGAACACCATTGTCAACGAGGATGGCTGGCTGAAAGGGTATAACACCGATGGTATTGGAGCCCTAAGGGGGATAACCGAGGTCTACGGAAATGTCAAGGATGCAAGAGTCGTCATAGCCGGTGCTGGTGGGGCCGCTAGGGCCGTCGGCTATCAGCTCTCAACGGTTGTTCAGGAGCTCACCATCACCAACAGGACCATGGATAGAGCAGAGGAGCTAGCAGTTAGCCTCTCAGCGAACCCCGAGTGTCGGGGGACCGTGAGATCGATCCCCTTCGAGAGGGATTCCCTTCGAGTTGCCATAGAGGATGCGGATATACTGGTCAACGGGACCCCCCTAGGGATGCATCCAAAAACGGATGAAACTCCCATACCAATAGAGGTGCTTCACCCAGATCTCCTCGTGTTCGATCTTGTCTACAATCCCATAAGGACGAGGCTCCTCAGAGAAGCGGAGCGGGTTGGGGCCGCAATACTCTCGGGAGTCAACATGTTGGTCTATCAGGGAGTGGTTGCATTCAAGATGTGGACAGGCATAGATCCCCCGGTAGAAACCATGAAAACGGCGGTCTTGGGGGCCCTTGGAGGGGAGTGACCTGAATATCGCAATCTTTGGATTCATGGGAGTGGGGAAGAGTTCGGTAGGGAGGCTCGTGGCTGAGGCTCTGAACATGAAATTCGTGGACCTAGATGATACCATTGTCGCCGCAGTCGGGAAGGGCATACCTGCCATATTCAGGGAGCGAGGTGAGGCAGGATTCAGGGAACTCGAGAAGGAAGTCACCGGGAGGATAACAGCTCTGAAGAATGTCGTGATCGCATGCGGTGGGGGAACCGTTCTCGACGAGGATAACCTGGAAGCCCTCAGGGGGAACTGTAGGATGATCCTCCTCACTGCCGACCCCAAAACCATACTGGAAAGGGTTGAGATCAACGGGGACACGCGCCCCCTCCTTGGCGGAGAGGAAAAGGTGGAGCCCATCACCCGCCTACTACGCCAGAGGAAAACCAGATACTATGAGGCTGCCGACAAAGTCGTGGATACCAGTGAAAAGACCCAAGCACTGGTAGCCCGGGAAATCATTGAGTACATCGCGGGGGCAAATGAATAATAAGAGCCACAATCAGGAGAAGCGAGCTCCATGGAAAGATCATAGCCCCATCATCAAAGAGTATGACTCACCGAGCGGTAATCTGTTCCACACTCGCCCGGGGAGAGAGCCAGGTGAAATACCCCCTCTCTGCAGATGACACAGAGGCAACCATTAGGGCCGTCCAGGCCCTCGGGGCAGGCGTCAAGAGGCAAAAAGAATCTTGGTTCATCACAGGGGGAGAACTCAACCCTCCTACAGAGGCCCTGGACTGCGGAGAATCAGGGACTACCCTCAGGCTTATGACTGCAGTTTGTGCCCTACTGAATGCGGAGATAATACTAAAGGGGGGACCTTCTCTCTCCGGTAGACCTGTGGAGCCTCTCTTGGATGCGCTGAGGCAGCTGGGTATTTTCTGCCAGAGTCATGGCGGCAATCCCCCCGTAAAGGTTCATGGAAAGGGAGGATTCGACGGGAGTGAGGTTACCATAAAGGGGGATATTAGCTCACAATTCGTCTCGGCGCTTCTCCTCATAGCCCCATTCGCTCGGGAACAGCTTAGGGTGAAGGTTACTACGAGATTGGAATCGGCGCCATATGTCGGGATGACACTTGACTCAATGGAAGCCTTTGGGGCCCACGCGGAGGTCTCCAAGGGATATAGAGAAATTACGGTCAGACGACAAGTATACACGCCAACCACATTCGCGGTGGAAGGCGATTGGTCTTCTGGTGCCTATATGCTGGCGGCAGGGGCTCTTGCAGGGAGAGTGTCCGTTGAGAACCTCCGCCAAGGGAGCAGGCAACCAGATTCAACGATTACCAAAATCCTAGGAGAGATGGGGGCAGAGCTCCAATTCCATGAACATGAGATTACCATAAAGTGCGCAGAGTTGAAGGGGATTGACTGGGACCTCACTGATAGTCCTGATCTTTTCCCAATCGTGGCCGTCCTTTGCTCCGTCGCGAGAGGAAAGAGCAAACTTGAGGGTTTAAGGCGTCTCAGGTTTAAAGAATCTGACAGGATAACATCCATGATGGAGGGATTAAACCGGATGGGTGTGAAGACGGAGACCTCGGACGAGGCAGTTACCATCAACGGGGGGTCGCCTCAAGGCGCCGCGATCAACCCATATAATGACCATAGAATCGCCATGTCTTTTGGGGTCCTAGGGCTCGTAGCTGGAGGAGAAACAACGATCAAGAACGCCGAATGCGTCTCCAAGTCCTACCCGGATTTTTGGGATGACCTCAAGGTTCTCGGCGCAAGAATCGGGAGATGAAACTATGGATAACAGCATAGGAAAAACACTCAAGATGACCAGCTTCGGAGAGAGCCACGGACGATGCATTGGCGTAGTGCTGGACGGATGCCCAGCAGGACTCAGGGTCGATCCAGAGGAGATCCAGAGGGACCTAGACAGAAGGCGCCCTGGCCAAAGCGGTCTAACCACGAGCAGGAACGAAGGAGACCGACTAGAGGTGATCTCAGGGATGCATAGGGGCCGCACAACGGGGGCGCCCATCTGTATGCTGGTTTGGAACAAGGACAGGGATTCCTCGGGATATGAGGAGAGAAGATGGACCCCCAGGCCCGGCCATGCAGACTGGACAGCCCACGTAAGATATGGGGGCTTTAATGACTACCGGGGCGGGGGGCGGTTCTCGGGGAGGATCACTGCAGGACTGGTTATGACCGGGACGGTCGCTAAAATTTTGCTAAGGAAGACGCTTGGGGTGGAGGTCTTTGCCCATACCATCGAGATAGGCAATGTCGTAGCGGGTGATAGGACCGTTGAGGAGATCAAAGAAAATACTGAGGGCAACCCAGTAAGATGCGCCGACACTGAGGCGGTAGCCCTTATGGTAGAGGCGATCCAAATGGCCGCCAAAGAGGGGGATAGTCTTGGGGGGACTATCCAGTGCATCGCTTTGAATATGCCCCCTGGGGTGGGCGGCCCAGTCTTTAACACGTTGGAGGGGGATATCTCTAAGGCTCTTTTCGCGATCCCTGCGGTTAAAGCCATCGAGTTCGGCCTCGGGACAGCCTACTCAAAGGCGAGAGGATATGAAGTCAACGACGCGTACAAACTCGAGAGGGGTAAGATAACAATGGAGACTAACAATGCCGGGGGGGTGCTGGGCGGCATTAGTACAGGGATGCCCATCACGTGCAATGTCACGTTCAAACCTACACCCTCGATTAGGAAATCCCAGCAAACGGTAGATATATTCAAGATGGAAGAGACTGAGCTGCTCATCAAGGGAAGACATGATCCCTGCATAGTACCCCGGGCCGTCCCGGTCGTAGAGGGGATGGTTGCATTCATCCTCGCAGATCACGCTATCAGGGTGGGGATGATCCCTAAGGTATTAGGAAGGGACATAAAATGACCTATGAAAAGGAGATTGGGGCCCTACGAGAAAAGATCAATATGCTCAACGTCGAGATCGTGAAAAACATCGCAGAAAGAGTTATGGTCGCAATGGAGATTGGGGCAGTAAAGCACCGCCATAATAAGCCAATCGAGGATAGAAACCGGGAGGAGAAAATCCACCAGCAGGTCCGAGGCCTCGCAGAGGAGGCGGGGATCGACTCCGAGAGCGTGGAGAGAGTTTTCATGGAGATCATAGCGCTATGCACTAGGGCTGAACGGGAGCAGGAGTAATGAGAGTCGCCTTCCAAGGAGAGCTTGGCGCCTACAGTGAAGAGGCCATTATCCAGCAATTCGGGGACAAAGCTCAGCCAGTCCCCAGACCATACCTAAGGGACGTCTTCGAAACCGTGGAGGGCGGTGAAGCTGACTTGGGCCTAGTCCCGGCAGAGAACTCCCTTGAGGGGAGCATCGTGCGCACGTTTGACCTCCTCTTGGAGCGGGGCCTTAAGATCCAGGGAGAAGCGGTCCTTAGGGTGGTTCACTGTCTCATCGCGAATAAGGGAGTAACCCTCGAGGACCTGAAGCGAGTCTACTCCCACCCCCAAGCCCTTGGTCAGAGCAGGGCCTACCTGGAAGGCCACGACCTTGATCCTGTGTCCTGGTATGATACTGCCGGGAGCGTCAAAATGATCAGGGATAAGGGTCTTCACGATGCCGCTGCAATAGCTAGTGCCAGGGCAGCAAAAGTCTACAATATGGCCGTCCTTGCACGGGGCTTAGAAACCGACAGCGAAAACTACACAAGGTTCTTCGTGATCGGAAGCGGTGAAAATTATGCTACCGGTAAAGACTGCAGCACCATTGCCTATATTGTAGATCACAGACCGGGGACCCTCCTCGAGTCATTGAGAGTCTTTGCAAGCCGAGGACTCAACCTAACAAAGATCGAGAGCCGCCCTATCCCCGGAAGGCCTTGGGAGTATACCTTCTTCATAGACATTGAGGCGCATAAGGATGAACCGTTGATGCGGGATGCTATCGAAGAGCTGGGGGGGCATACCAACTTCATCAAGATACTGGGATCCTATTCCAGAGCTCAGTGAGATTATGTGGATAGAAAAAGATAATGTTCGGCTCCCTGTAGGCGGGTATCATGAGATTAACCCGTTATGTCAGAGAAAAAACCAATGATCAAAGTAGCCTGTTCAATTCCCATTTTTGAGGGATCCTGCAGCCAAACAGGTTATCTTTTCATCATTTACAAGAATTGGAAAAATTCGGGTCAGAGGATAATAAAAAAGCTGAGGGCCCCATGCATTGGATTACACGCGCGAATGGGTTTACTCCTTAATCCTAAGGGTCTTGATTTCCTCGTCTCCCATAGAGGAGACCCTTAGAACACCGGTGTCACCACCTATGCACTCGACTTCTACGACCTTATCCCTGGGAGCATCGGAGTATCGCGCGGTGAGGGCGGAAACCTTCTCGACAACTCCCACCTCGGCGTCCCCAAGAAGGATCGAGACTGGTCCCATGTGCCCTTTAACCTCGAAACGAAGGAATCCCCGTCTCTCGGCTAGGGCGCTGAGAACGTTGTTCTCCTTCTCATTCCGTCCCACGATGGCCCTGGCCTTGCCGATCCTGAAATATCTGCCGATGCGAAGAAGAATCATGTCATCCAGCTTCAGCTTCCCTTTGTAGTGAAGATAATCCCTGAGCTTTATCGCGAACTGGGGATCGGTGAGAAGGCAACCGCCGCTGGGGCACGGATAATCGTAGACTCCAAGTTCCTCTGCGAGTTCCATTTGGGGGATCCTCCGACGCCCCTGGATTGCATAGAGCGAGTCCCGGTCGACGATCCCCTCCTCCTCTACCTCGGTTTTCCCCATGAGCTTGGCCGATAGGGGTCTCAGGATCTTTCTGTCGAGCCCAGCTTCAGTTTCGATGAGCTCCATTGCCTTCCTCCTCTGGCTAAAGGGGCGCTGGCCTAGGACCTCCCCGGTCACGTAGAACTCGGCCCCGATCTCATCCCCCAGCTTTTTAGCTCCCCGAAACATGTTGATCCGGCAGTCGATGCAAATGTTCATGTGGCTCCCGTATCCGTGGGGGGGATCAGCCACCAAGTCCAGGAACTCCTGCCCCATAAAGATGTGGTGAACGGGGACATCAAACTGCTCGCTTACATCATCCACGGAGCATTTATCGCAGTTACAGAATGGGGTCGTAAAGTGGACCGCCTCGATCTCTAATCCCTGGTCCACCATTGCCTTGACTGCGAGGGTGCTGTCGAGACCGCCCGAGAGGAGCGCCAATCCTTTAGTTTTAACCAGATGACTCACCGAGGTTGGGATTATTTTCAGGGGGGGATTCCACTATCTAGCCCGGAGAAGTAGAATAATAAGATTGCTTAAGACAAAATGTCCATTATGTGGTATTCTCGGCTAGGAGTCAGGGGGGTTTCTCGCCCTAAACGCCACACTGGCTATTATGAGGAGCACACTTGCCCCGCCCATCAGCAGGTATAAGTTGATTCCTTTATTCTTACTCGTTGGCGTAGAATCCTGATCTCCTGGAAGGGACCCCGCCGCCAGCTCTTCCGCGTTGCTGAAACCATCGGCGTCGGAGTCAAGATCGTTTAAAGCACTGGTGCGCCTACCGGACGATTCGAAATCGTCCCCATAGCTGTTCAAAGGTCCCCCGGAGGCTCTTACGTGACAGACCTTACAGACCCCCTTTAACGCCTTCGGGAGTTCTCTCACATATTCAGGTATAGCTCTACTCTCGGTAGTTGAAGATGAGTTGGTAACTAACATAAAAATCATAAGTGAGAATAGTAGATAAATGGTAGTCTGTTTGCCTTTTGTTTCCAGCATTCGGATCGATACCTTGAACATTACCCCAAGTTTTTGAATCTATCTGTTAACATGGGATTTAGGAGAACTAGGGATGTTATGCCTTTTCTTCTAGTCAAGATATGAATTATGATCAATCTGTAAATCATTCAAAGGATCAAATCTCATTTTAAGAAAGGTTAAGGAAGTATTTCTTTCATCTTAGTAAAAAAAAACAAGGGAAAGGAAAGAAATACATAAATGCTGAAACACGATAACTCCTTAGAATTCAGAGGATGACATCTAATGTTCATGTCTGCGCGCACCAAGAGAAACCGTATGAGATTCATGGTCAGCGCCTGTCTAATTGCAATATCGCTCTCAGGTATCCTATTGCTGGGGGCGAATTTTACAGTGATAGCTCAGAGCATAGATGAGTATGTCGGCTCTGAGACTTGCAAAGAGTGTCACGAGGTCGAATACGAGCAGTGGAAGGATTCGCCCATGGCTAATGCCTTCGCGAATGAGGCATTTCAAAGTGAGTGGCAATCACAGGGTAGCCCATCAGAATGCCTCGAGTGTCATACCACGGGATTCGACGCCGCATCAGGGAAGTACGCCTCAGAGGGAGTCACCTGTGAGGCCTGCCATGAGGCGGGATTGACGATGACGGTGAACACATCCCCTGAGCTGTGTGGGGGATGCCACACGGGCTCAGAAGGTGAACATAGGTACGAGGGGTTCCTGAATGGGACTCATGCCAGCTCAGGAGTCAAATGTAGCGATTGTCATCTATACGAAAAGAGTCATACTTTTGAGATTGAGTCGAAAGCCTGCGCAGTCTGTCACACAGAGGATGATATCCACGACAGACGGATGATCCTCACGCTCCAAGGCGAAAAACTTGAGGCCGCGGACAAGCACCAAGAAATTCTAGCGGATTTAGAGGAGCTCCAAGAGGGGCTCGAAGAGGATAAGGGGAAGGCCACACTGATTACCTACGTTGCATACGGGGGAGGAGCACTTATAGTTCTTGTAGCAGTGATCGTGGCGGTCTATTACTACAAGATCAAATGATGATTAGCACGTAGAGATTAACTAGTTTAATGTAGTCCCCAACGTGGAGCTAAAGAAATATCAATTTATTTTTAGGGATAACTAAGAAACGCTATCCAATACTACATAACTATAAGATTACGCCAAATGTTCAAAAGTTGAAAAAGTAGAATCACGTTTTTGGATTTGCCACAGCATAGACATGTTGTGCTATACCAAAGCCCAGGATGACGAATCCTAGGGAGAAGGCCATCATTTCCGTGTTGCTATGGATATATGCCGAGGAGAAAACCCATAGGAGAGCTGCCTGGATAAGAACAATTAGGGACAATATCCCGAGGGATAGGTTACCCTTGAGATAACCAGTTGCCGGTCTCCTTTTCGCCCTGGGTCTACTCTTGAGCCAGGGGGTCAGCAATCTGAAGATGAATGCGGATCCGCCAAGGAAAAGCAGAAAGACTCCTACGACTTCATGAACTGGAATTTGGAGAGCTGGAGGGCCTACCCCATAGCCCGCTCTCAAGGTAAGGTATATCCAGTAGATAATAGAGGTCATACCCATCACCGCAAACGCCGGCCTGTCAGTAAGCTTGGGCTTACGTCCCCGGTCGATCCAGGGAACCCCCATAGTGACCATAACCAGAGCTCCTGGGATTAGGACCCCCACGATGATCACGGGAGCCCAGGTCCTGAGGAGGGTCAACACCCAGAGTAAGTACCATTCAGGAGGTTTAAACTCCGTCGAGATCGACGGATCGAATTTTATGCCCACCTCAGCGGGGTACACTGCTGTGGCGAGGAAGATAACCGCGAGGATCCCAATGATCATAGGTATGCTTATCTTGAGGGCCCTGGGAAAATGCAGTCCCATAAGCGCGAGCATCATTGCGGGAATGAGACCAATATGGAAAGCGTAGAGCCTTAAGGACCTGTCCGTGAGGTTAGTCCCCGCCATAAGAAGCTTCGCAAGGGGGTGGACAGCCTCAGCAATGCCCATCATTATATTCTGTGCTTCAACAGCCAACTCGTTGAAGATTAAAGTGTATCCCGTAAACGCCACCATTACCGTGATAACCCCTAAGAGGACACCGGTAATCCATAGGAAGTCGAATCTCCCTTTGTACATTCTCTTGAAGAAGACGTAGATGATATGGATGATAGAAAACAGGACCATAGCGTTTGAACCGTGGTAATGGAGGCCTCGAATAAGGTGCCCGAAAATGACCTCCTCCGTGATGAATTTAATCGAATCATACGCGAGGTTCCACGGGGTCGGTGTGTAATATAGAAGGAGGAAAAGACCGGTTCCACATGCTATCATAAAGCTGATGAAAGTCGCCATCCCCAAGTTAGAGAGAATGGAAGAGAATGTGAGTGGGAAGTTGAGCCTGACGCTTGACAAAACGGTGGCTTTGTATCTGTCTTCTATCCACCGAAAAATTTCCTTTAATTTCTCTACAAGGAATTCAGTTTTATTCAACTCATGAACCTTCTTGGACTATACTCTTCCCCTTCCGACTTTGCCGATCATCCCAGTGGCGTAGATATCACCTGTTGTCTTATCAACCTCAAGAGTCACGGCAGGGAGAGGTGCGGGCGGGGGCCCTCCTAAAACGGTGCCATCGAATTTATTGTATACCCCACCATGGCAGGGGCAGACGAACTCCTCTTCCTCAGGGGTCCCTTCTGGGGGTCCCACTGGGCATTGGAGATGGGGACATATGCTATTGAAAGCAACAAACCCTTCGGTTATGAACTCATCCCGTCCCTCTGAGATCGCTTGATCCACCTCTTCAGGGGTCAAGTGGACCAGAAACGTGCGGTCTTCAGTCTCTTCCCCCGGAAAGAAGACGATCGTGGTGGAACCCTCCTCTAAATCACTCACGTTGGCAACTTTCTTTTTCTCCCCCCTCTTCTCCGGTTTCTTGAAAAAGTACTCTATCATAGGTGCAAAGGGAGTGACTGTCATTACCGTGGAAACTCCCATTAGGAAAGTGAGAAAAACCCTGCGGGTAAATCCCTCTTCGATCGCCTTTTCCTTCGTATTCTCTTTTGAGTCTCCAACAATAGACATCTTTAACGTACTCCTTGTCAATCGATCATGCGCGCCAACGCGGTTTCGAGGGCGCTATCAGCTCCTCGGGTCACGACACTTAACATAAGTTCTTTGATGGTTCTCGACAGCATATTATCCATTAGATTCATTGAATATCTCCCCGAAGTGCATCTGAAGATTAGAGTAGCTTCCAACCCGAAATATATATCGGTTTTGATGCTTGCGAGAACAGGGTCTATGTCCTGAGAAGCCTGCTCCATTTGTTCAGGTCAGACACTCCCTTTTTCTTATGTTTTTCTCAACAAAAAGCCCCTGAGTTCGCTTTCATCGATCCTACCTGAGAGAAACTCCTCTCCGGCCTCGATCACGGGTACCTTATCCCAGTAAAGCCTCCAGGCATCTAATGACCTGGTGATATCTACTATATAGAATTCGAAGGAGAGCTCTTCCCTGAGGTCTCTTAACATATCAAGGACTAAGTTGCAGAGAGTGCACTCGTTCTTTGTATAGAAAGTCACTTTCAATCTGGGCATTATGATGTTATCTGGCGATTCTAATAAATCATCATCAGATTAGCCAGATGGTGTTCTAAGCCAAATAGAGATCAAGAACGGCTGCGGTGAAGAGTAGAAACAGTTGGGGGCTCGAGACCTTAAACAGGGTCCACGCAAGCTTTTGGGTTGGGCGTAAAAAGAGGTACAGATATGCCCCCAGCACAACTGCGCCGGTAATAACCGCTACCGATAGATAGATGATGCCAAAGCCCCCGTATAGATATAGAGCGAATGAGGCCACCATCATCAGGATTACCGTAAAGGCGATACATCGGATAGCCGTCTTTGTCCCCACGATTACGGGAAGCATCGGGATACCTGCTTTTTCGTAGTCAGATCGATAGTAGAGCGCTAAGGACCAGATATGGCTGGGTACCCAAAGGACAACAATGCATCCAAGGATGAATGCAGTGATATCAATTGTGCCAGTGACGAAGACCCAGCCGTAGAGAGGGGCAAATCCCCCGCTTAAGCTTCCGAGGATAATATTCCATGAACTCCGCCTCTTTGTCAATAAACTGTAGACTAGGACATTGTCAAGGATACCGAGGAGGATGAACACGAAAGCGAGGACGTTCTGAAAGGCAGCTAAAGCAATTGAAGCGCCTGATAGAAATATCCCAAAGATCAAAGCGTTACTTGCTGGGTCTATTCTCTTGGATGGTAGGGGTCGCTTTCGGGTTCTATCCATTATCGCATCAATGTCCCTGTCAATGTAGGAGGTAAGAACATTGCATCCCGCGCTGCCAAGGATAGCCGTAAGGCTCCCTAACACGATCTGGGATAATGTGAGGGGGATATCAGTTTTAATGGATGCCACAAACATTGCCCCCAGTGATGTTATTACCAGGAGGAAGACCAGCTTCAGCTTGGATATCTCTACGTAGCTCCATGCGTCCAAAGGTTTACCATCCTGAGGGGATGTCGATATTGAAAGTATCGCAGGAATAAATACCATCCGGAACGAATGAGATATCCTTTTATGTTTGTTCGAGCCAACGAAAAAGACTGTCAACGTGAGCATGGAAAGGAAAGCCAAAATGAACGGAACGACTAACAATTCAGGGTTCGTGAGGTAGTGACGTGAAGTTTAGGGACGACATCTATATTTGGATCACTGCAGTAGCTAACCTATTAGCAATATATTTTGCCTTGTTTATCGCTCCGGCGGAGGTTGAATTGGGAGAACTTGTAAGGGTATTCTATTTCCACCTGCCGGGAGCCATCACGACATATATTATGCTTGTCCTTTCTGCAGCAACGGCAATCGCTTATCTGATTAAGAAGGACCGTAGGCTAGACGCTTTCTCCCAGTCATGCGCCATCCTTGGGCTGGTTTATGGGATGATCACCCTCATTGGAGGGTCTATCTGGGCTAAAGCAACCTGGGGGGTTTACTGGAACTGGGACCCGAGGGAAACGACTACTCTCATACTATGGCTAGCCTACTTGGGCTATTGCTTCCTCAGGATGTCGGTAGAGAACTTGGAGAGGCGGGCATCGGTATCCGCGGTCTATAACATTCTTGCAGTGCTCACAGTTCCCCTCAGCTACCTGTCTTTTATCCTGTGGCCATCACTTCACCCGAGACTCTCTGCGGATGGCGAGTTCGGGCTCACGAGTACCATGATTCAGGCACTGATCATGAATATATTCGCGGGGATACTCTTCACAGGTTGGTTAATGAGAAAGGCTTACAAAGTCCAATTGCGCAACGACGAGCTACAACTCAAACGGGTGGAGGCGATTCAGAATGCCGATTGAGCCTATTTTCGTCCTGACTCTCACATGGGTCAGCCTAATAGTAACAGCTCTGTGGCTCCGAAAGCGGGGCATTGATATAGAAAAAAGCCTTGAAGAGATTGAGGATTGATAAATTGAACGTACTCACAAAGTACGGCGTCGTCGCGGTCTTCCTTGTCGCTAGCGCGTTCCTCGCCTACAACGGATTGAACACCTATGTGAACCCATATATCTCAGTGGTTCAGATCCTGACGAACCCGGAAAGGTACGTCGGAAGGGATATTCAGGTGATTGGAGTGGCTGATTTAGACTCATTAGTTCAGGAGGAGGGAGGCATCGTCAAGTTTGATATCTTCGACCAAAGTCAGCGTCTCTCAGTTGTTTTCCAAGGGTCCCTTCCTCAGAACTTCGACCATAGCACGCAGGTGGTAGTGATAGGAAGTGTCACTAATGACGGTCACATAGAGTCAGACCAACTCCTCGTAAAGTGCCCGTCTAAATACGAGTCTGCAGAGGAGAAGGCGCCTCAGATTAGTAATTTCTTCATAGCAGCGATGCTTCTATGCGTGGTGGGGGTAGGTTACATCGGAGTTACCTGGTTCTCGAAATAAAGTTGATAAATAACCCCCCACCGCTTGTTCTACGATGTCCCAGGCTGTGCAACTTCGAGGGGTGACCAAAACCTACGATCTTCTACCCGCCCTTCGGGGCATTGATCTCGAGGTTGGCCTAGGTGACTTCGTGGCGTTCCTAGGACCCAACGGAGCAGGAAAATCAACGCTTCTGAAAATCGTTGCAGGGCAGATCTCCCCCTCCTCTGGCCGGGTCCAGGTAATGGGTAGCGATGTCCGAAAAAATCGTGAGAGGGTAAAACGCTTAGTGGGACTCGTGGGGCACCGGAGTTTTATGTATGATGAGCTCACCGTGAACGAGAACCTTAGGTTCTACGGCAAGTTCTTTTCCGCTTCCCCAGAGGATTTAGGAAGGGTTCTCGAGATGACAGACATGCAAAGATGGAAGAACACCAAGGCTCGACACCTGTCCTTTGGGCTGAGAAAAAGGGCAGATATAGCCAGGGCTATGCTAGGTCATCCTAAGGTCCTAATCCTCGACGAGCTCTTCTCGGGTCTGGACATTGACGCCTCCGAGCTCCTGGTTAAGCATTTAAAGTCGAATCGGGACGCCTCGATCCTCATCTCATCCCACTCCTTGGACTGGGCAAAAAGACTTTGCGGGAGAGGGATTTTCCTGAGGAATGGAAGAATCGAAAGAGAGGTAAAATTCTGATGGGGGAGGGAGAAAACCTGAGGTTCGCCATTGCCTTAGCTGTGAAGGACCTCACTGTAGAGCTGAGGCGTGCCCACGAACTCCTGAGCATAATCGCCTTCGCGCTGACCTCCATCCTGATGAGCAGCTTTGCTTGGGGGGGCTTATTCATCCGGAATCCCGCGGTCCTCTCGGCAGCCCTCTGGATCGTGATCTACTTCTCAAATATTCTCGCCCTTACAACGAGCTTCTCCAGGGAGGTGGATAGGGGGACTATCGCGGGGCTCCGGAGCCTTCCAACGTCACCCTTCGTGGTGCTAATGGGGAAGGTGCTCTACAGCTTCGTGGTCCTTCTCCTAGTTCTGCTGACCACCATTATATCCTCAATTATATTCCTTAACCTAGATGTTGCCGTGATTCCTGCGATCCTAGTTCTGTTCGTGATGGGGGTGATGGACCTAGCTCTGGTAGGTTCGTTGGTCTCGGCCCTTGTTATGTACTCAGAGGGCAAGACATTGCTACTCTCTTTCCTCTTCTTCCCGGTCTCTGTCCCGGTCCTGATTCCCAGCACCCAAGCGGCTGGGCGGATACTTTCGGGCTATACGTTAATAGAGGTTTTACCGGAGATCCAGCTCCTCCTAGCGTTCCTACTAGCGATCGGTGGTGTATCGTTCCTGTTATTTGAGCACGTCTTCCAAGAATGACAAAAGCCCTTCCGCTTTTGTTGATTTTGAGCTCGAGGATGGAGATGGCGTAACAAAAGAAAAAGAGAAGCATCATTAGGGCGCGCGAGAGCTGTATATAACGGATTTAGAAGTAATAACCGTAAAACTCGGAGACACCTGGCTGCAGCGTTTTGATGTTCTCTCAGGAATGACGCTCTTAATCATCGAAAAACGAATAAACTTCTTTCATGGGGAAGTCACAGCTGAAAAGCAAAGGTGTTCACTGGATCTAACACTTTTTCTTATTTTTCTTTTTCTGGTAATCCTTCCAGAGTAGATTATCGTAGTGTTCCACGGATTTTGAAATATCATTGTCTTTCTTTTTCTTCCTCCCACTCGAATGTCCAGAGTCCAGAATCTCCGAGTCAACCTCAGAGTCAGGGATGGGAGACTTTCTCTGGGCATAAGTGTAGATTACAGCAGTGCCTAAAATAATGGCAATCACCGGCAACGTCCAGATCGAAAGCTCGAGCCCAGATTTTTTCGGGGTAGCTAGGACACCGTCCCCGTAAACCTCCACGTAGCTGGCAATGATCGGGGTCTTGGTCTTCCCTGCAGCCAGATCCACGGCAATCTGCTCTTTCCACTCTTTCGCGAGGTCACAGTAACAATCGTATGCTACCTTTCCACATCCGCAAGTACAGATAAGCTCCTTCGTAACGCTGGAAACGGGGTCCCTCGCGTATGAAGTAGTCCCACCTACGAGGAATAAGCAGCTCAGTATCACGAGCGTTAGAAAAGCGGCTTTTCCTACTTTTATCTTCATCTTTTTGTTACTTCCGTTTAAATTTCCAAATGGTCACAATAGATCCCAGGATGCCCAAAATTGTGCCGATCCATATTAACGTTACTTGGGGAATTATCTTGAACGTAAAAGTGGCCCTGCCCTCAGCGGAGCTCTCGTAAATAAGGTAGAGGTCAGACAGACCTTGCGATTTCACCCAGGGATATCGAATCGTCATCTCTCTATCAAAGAAATACGCGACGGAGGGGTCCGCCTCATAGATCTTAGATCCTCCTTTGTAGATGTCGAGCAGAACGAAGTATAATTGTCTCTCGGCTTCCTGAGTCGAGTAGAGATCAGTCATCTCTATTGTATAGGGCCCCAGAACGAAAGGCTCATCAATACCCAATGTAACCATGCTGGAGTTCTCGTAGAAAGTAGAGCCTGCGATACCCCCAATGATCAGGATCATCGAGAGATGGATGATGTATCCTCCATATCTCCTCTGATGCTGTTTCGCTGCACTAAACAGCGTCAAAAACCGCTTTCCTAAGGGCATAGAGTCTTCGGGGTCGGTTGCCCTATAGAACTCCTGTAAGATAGATCCCAGGGAAAAGCCGATAGAAGCCGAGACGACCATCCCTCCCAGCTGAGTCACTCCTAAAGAATAGAGGACAATTGTCGTGGCTATGGTGATGAGGAAGGGGAAGGTAAGATTCCTCTTGAGACTTGCAACTGATGCCTGCCTCCAAGCGATCAAGGGACACAGCCCCATGAGGAATATCAGCATCACCGATAGGGGTGAAGCAGTCTGCTGGAAGTAGCCAGGACCTACCCTGACTTGGTATCCCCGGACGGCCTCGGAGAGAAGGGGGAAGATGGTACCCAGCATGATAAGGAGGGTAAGTACGGTGAACAGGAGGTTGTTGAACAGGAACGCCGATTCCTTTGAGAGGTAGGCCTCAAAGATGTTCCTACTCTTCAGCCATACATATCGTTTCGCGATGAGAGCAACGGTGGCGATGGTCGAGATCCCAAGAAAGATCCCAAAGTATTGGCCTAAAGACGACCCGGAAAAAGAGTGGATCGATTGGATGATGCCACTTCTAGTGAGGAAAGCGGCGTAGATGACTAAGAGGAAACTGAATGTGATAAGTAGCATATTCCAGAGCTTCATCCCCTTTTTACCCTCTTGAATCACAACAGAGTGGAGAAAAGCTGTGATGATGAGCCATGGCATAAGGGAAGCGTTCTCAACAGGGTCCCACGCCCAGTAACCACCCCATCCAAGAACGTGATAAGACCACCATCCGCCTAAGGCAATTCCCAAGGACAAGAACAACCAAGATAGAAGGGTCCAAGTCCTAATTTTAGAAAGCCACTCCTCATCCTTGGTCATAAGCCCCGCCATAGCGTAAGCGAATGGAACAGCAATTAGAGCATACCCGACAAACAAAGTCGGCGGGTGCAAAACCATGCCAGGGTCCTGGAGTAGAGGGTTAAGCCCCTGTCCATCAGCCGGCGTGGATCTCTGTCTCTCAAAGGGGTTTGATGCGAAGATCATAGTTAGCACGAAGAATAACTGAACGATAATGAGGATGGTAGCGACATAGGGTTTGAACTTATCAACCGATATTTGTTTCCTCGCCACTATAAGAGCCGTAAGGGAAGTTAGCCAGCCCCAGAGTAGGAGGGATCCCTCCTGCCCTGCCCAGAACGCAGAGACCACATACACGGTAGGGAGATTCCGATTAGTGTGAGTGGAAACATAGAGGTTGTTGAAATCTTTGGTGAGGAGGAGATAGAGCAGGTATATGGATGCTAAAGTGAAGAGGGCAAATGACGCCTTAACGCCGTGGTCCCCAAACCTCTCCAGATCAGATCGCTTTCTATATAACCCTACGACATAGAAAACCACTGTTAACTCCATGACGACTGCGGCGACTACAAGACTCGCGAATCCAATCATAGCTTAGCACATCGATACAACGTTTAACCGTTCTTCTCTAACTTCGACTTAACCTCGGCTAGGCGCGCCTCGTACCTTTCCTTTAGCAGATAAAACTCCCTTTCAGAGAGCATCCCCATATTGTGATTCGATGTGATCGTCCCAAGCACTGCTCCAATAGCGGACTCTTCGGCTGCGAGATCATCCATTTCGTCATCTTCCCGGGGACTCTGAAGCTCAGCTTCGATTTCTTTGAGGTTTTCGCCGCACCTTGATATCAACGGGCTATGTGTCTTTTCAGATGTCCCGCCGTTCATGTATTCTTCCTCAACTTTATACAGGACAGGCCTCAACTCATTCAGTTCCACTTTGAAGTCCACTCTTGAGCCTTTACCCGCCAACAGAGATTCCTCCTCTATTGACCCTGAAGAAACCGTGATCTTACCTAATGGTGCAATCGGCATAAGTTCAAGATCTTTCGGCTCATCGTCGATTTTCAAAACGAAAAAATACACTAAGAGGGCTATGGGGGCAACGAGAAGCCCTCCAGCCCACATTAGGGGGTTTTTCATGAGGGCATCTGTCCAGCTGATAAGCCCCTTGAACTGGACGCTGGCGGTCTCGCCTGCTTGAAGTGCAGGGCCCATATAAATGAGATAGTTGGTTCCAGCAAGGATCCTCTCCCCCTCGTAACTGAGCCCCACTGGGCTCTCTACCGTGACTCCTGGGACGTTCTCTATAAAATAATAGAAGTAGGTAGTGTCATACGCCATTCTCTTAGATAATATCTGAGTGCCCAACTTCGCCTCGATCTTGTACTCAATGGTGGTCTCGAAGGTGCCATTGGGAAAAATAGGGTCCATTGGGTCGATAACAATTCCCTCTGCAGTGATCTGGACGCAGCAGTCCATAACATCACTGGTTATCTCCTCAGCCTCGGAGGGGAGAAATATTTTAAGCCAGCTGTTGTTGAAGATCCGGTCACCGAGATTGCGGAAGGTAATAGCCTCCCAGACGTTGAGATACTCTCCTTCCATCTCCACAATCACGTGGTGCATATACATCTCTAGGCCCCCATCGCTGGAAGTCGTTTCAAGAAGCTGCACCTCGACACTCGCTGTGGTTTCATTAGCGAAATCGAAGACCTGAGAGTAGGGTACACCATCAGAGTCGAACATAAGACTGAAGGGATCTCCAATATTGAGGGCTTCAAAATGACCCGATCCTGCGGAGTCAGTTTCTGTGTACCCCATGATATAGCCTACCTTGTTAACGATCGCCACCTCAATCCCCTCGACACCCCTTCCATCCAAGTCAAGCACCTTAAAGTCCAGAGTTCCCGAGAGATCAAGATCAATCGTATAGGTCCCGTTCCCAGATACGAAAGTCTTGAAATGAGTTATTCCACCATATTCGAACTCCAGCAGGAACGGGTGACCGAATAGATCCTCGAATACCTCAAACCTCCCTTTAGAGTCAGTGGTGACGTTGGATACTGGAATATAGGTTTCACCCATCACCATATTAGCTATAATCGTCATACCCTCCACGGGAAGACCCCCCGAAGAGATTGACCCAACTAACAACGCCCGATCATGTATCTGGGCAAAAGCCGGAACAACCAAAATTAAAGTCATCAGAGATAACACAAGAAGGAGACGAAACGACCCTGGTATTATTCGCACCATGATCTCGATCACCCAGGCATATACGAAACAGAGTACTCAGCAGTCTGGGACAACCTCACTTATAGGTTTTTATATCTTTTTTTTATATAAACTGTATAAAGGCCTACGTAAGCTAAACTTTAGACGAGATATTTAAGCAAAATACCGCGCGCGCGAACCCCGTTATATGAGGGAATGCTCGGAGGGCCATGGATACAAGAACCTATGGGGCGCGGGATATCCTATAACAGTAGATAATAACTCAATTTCCTATATTCACACGCGCGAGTCTCCTACTAGAAAAGGAAATCTGTTTGTGAATAAGATTTTGTACCTGCTGTCCTAATACATTAAATATTAGTCTACAAAAGTATATTTTCGAGATGATTGAGCTATCGAACCTCTTGACTCCCTTGATAGGGGAGTTCGGCATCGGTGGGGTGGGTGGCTTCCTGGTGGGTTTTGCGATCAAGAAAGCCGCGAAGATCATGGCTCTCATTATAGGGTTATTCTTTCTCAGTCTACAATACCTCGCCTATAAAAACATCATAACTATCGACTACGGCGCGCTCCAGTTATACGCCAATGAAATATTAGGCCAAACCTCGGGAGTTCAGACTTGGATGACAAACTTTGTCGTCCATGCCCCTTTCGGCGTGGCGTTCGTCGGGGGATTTTACATCGGACTCCAGAAGGGCTAATGGGACAAACATAACGCACGATAAGGTCTCAAAGAAAAGGGGGATCTCTTCCAAGACCTTTATTTCATACTGTTTTTCGACCTTCCTAAAATCAAAGTTTGTTTTCGAGGAGATAATAGCAAGGATTCTACCACCAGGTGAGAGATGTAGTGGGGCCTTGCTCAGAAACCTCGTGATCAGCTCTCCTCCATTTCTCCCCCCAGCCCAGGAGGGCTCATCGATGATGCCCTCGCTAGGCAGATAAGGCGGGTTGAAAAGAACCCAATTGAACCTTGAATCACCTAGTCTCTGGAAAAGGTCACTCTCCATAAACATGACCGCCTCCGAGACACCTGCCATGAGGGCGTTGTTCCGGGCGGTCTCAACAGCTTTAGGGTTGACATCCACCGCTACAACCCGCCCCACCCGGGACATTTTGGAGAGCTGAATGGCAATGTATCCGCTTCCTGTGCCCATCTCGAGGATATTACCCTCAACCAATTTCTCCGCGTGCTTCAGCAGGAGAAAGGTGTCCTCAGCCGACTTGTAAACCTCCGCCATCAAACCCATATACCCCTTATTCTAGTAAAAAGGTAGCCCAACCTGCCCACTCAGCTTTTAAGAACCCACTAAGACCAAACCCATGATGATCGTCACGGTCCTCGGTTCTGGGTCCAATGGAGGAGTTCCCCAATGGGACTGCTGCTGTAAGAACTGCACTCAGGCGCGTACGATCCCGGGACAGAGCCGGACCCGCTCGTCCGTCTCCGTCTCCGTAGGAGGGACACAACTTGTTCTCTTCGATGCTACTCCAGACATCAAGTTCCAGCTAGAGATGAACAGGCTCACACCTAAGCCGGATGAGGCCAAGAACGGCCGTCAGTGTAGGATAGAGGCCGTCTTCCTTACCCACGGACATGGTGATCACATTATTGGCGTCTCGGAGTTCTCAACGGGGAAGGGCTTTGCCATCCCTGTCTACGCTCCCCCGGATCTTATTGAGTTCATGTTTGGCTCCCGGGACAGGAGTAACTTCTTCGGGAACATCGGGCGGCTGGCTATGGACTACGTAGATCCCATTGGGCTTAAGGAAGAGAAGATCGTGGAGCCCCTGCCAGGCCTGAAGATCTCAGGGTTCAAGATCGAGCATACAGACAGGCTTGATGATGGTTCCCACTTCCCTAGCAGTACTTATGGCTATGAGATCCAAACCGACGAAGCGAGGTTCGTATACACCCCCGATATAGGGAGCCTCTCAGACGAGGTCCTAACACGGATAGAGGGTGCAGACCTCTTCATGCTTGACGCATCATTCTGGTGGAATGATGAGCTGTCGAGGATCAGCGGATTGGCGAAGACCTCGTACGATCTGGGCCACGTCCCCGTGGAGGAAAGCGTGGAGATACTCAGGGGGAAGGGAATCGGGAGAGTCATCTACACCCATCTCAACCATACGAACCCGTTGATGGACCCTGGGCACCCGGCCACATCAATCCTCGAGAAGAGGGGTTTCGAAACTGCTTTCGACGGGATGCGGATTAAGGTCTAGAGGTCAAAAACCTTCAGATGGAAATCAGTCAGATCAATATTCACACCAGGTGCTGGTTCGTAAGCCAGCAATAAACCCTGGGAGACTATCAGAGTATAGGCAAATAGACTCGGAGGATCATATACACTATGTATGCCAAGATAGTAACGTAAGCTGCTTTCCTGGGATTAGCCTCGTAGTTAACCGAGACAGCGACAACGGTCAAGATTATTGTAAGTACCCCAAACAGATTGAACACCGTGAACACCTCGTTAACGAGTTTTCCATACAGGCCCGGGGAAGGCACCTGCATTGCTGTTAGGGATGCAATGTCGGTTGAGTTGAGGGTATATGAGTCAATGATCCTTAGGAGCTGCTGGATAATTCGGGGTACCGATGCGAAGCTGGTCATCGCGAGCATCCTTTTGGAGCTCCCCTTACCTACCCATATGTTCGCTGTAAACAGTATGAGTATGCTGGGTATGATCCATCTGGTCACTGCGCCTAGCATGCCGCCGAGCGCGATGAAGGGGGTGAGGCGACTGCGGATCGTTTCGATATCGATCTCCCCTGAGTCCTGAACCCCTGGGTTGAACATGGGGCTTCCTCGCCTGGAGCCTGAGTCCATGTTGGGGAGCTGCAGCTCAGACTTTGTGAAATAGGCCATCCCCGCCCATCCAGAAAGGAGCGCGATGGTCATGATCAAGATGATGCCGCTTTTGAGGTCGCTCTCTTCAATACCTGAGAAAACGGTCCTCGGCGATGACGCTAAATCTATGAATGTTCCAAAGAATCCACGTTTACTATTACTCATATCTCAATGCCTCCACCGGGTGCAGATTCGATGCTCTCCACGCAGGGTAGAGCCCGGATATAACGCTTGTCGCTACGGCATAGCCCACTACAAAGACCACGAGACCAAGGCTGGGGTCGGGGGGCATATTGATGTAGCCCCCGATGACCTGGGCCAGGAGGACTCCCAGTAGAGATCCTGTGACGCCGCCGAAGATGCCTGTGACGACGGCCTCAGAGATAAACATCAGGAGAACATCCCTGCTCTTTGCGCCTACAGCCTTGAGAACCCCGATCTCCCGAGTCCGTTCCATTACAGACACAGTCATGGTGTTGATGATGCCAACGCCTGCCACGATGAGGGAGATCGCCGCGATGCCCCCAAGCACCGCCTCAATGGTGCCCATGACCTCTCCCACGAGCTCTTGGGCGGATTCGAAGCTTATGACCGTGACTGCTTCACCCAGTTTATCCTCGATCCTCTCAACAACATCGCTGATCACCTCAAGGGTTTCGGCCTGGACTATGAAATAGTCGAACTCTCCCCCGATCTCCCAGAATTGCTGGGCAGTTCTCAGAGGTATCGCAATGGAGTTGTCTAGGTCGGCCCCGAAGCTCCCCCCAGTTCTTCCATAAATGCCGACGACCCGGAGGGCAAGCTCTTTCTCATTACCGTTCACCTTTGCCTTGACCTTTAATCTGTCTCCTACCCCGAGGATAGGCTCATCTTCATCGAGAGGATCAGCAATGTTAGCCCCGATCACAACTGCCGATGTATCAGTCCTAAGTAGTTGTCGGCCGTCATCGACCTCGTTGGCCTTATTGATCTCGAAGTACTTGCTGGTGACACCAAACATCTCCACCATAAAAGATCGACCCCTCACGCTGAAGCTAACTATCTTGTTTGCGATTATAGGGGTAGCGACATTGACGTCCTCAACCTTTGAGATAAGTTCGAGATCTCTCCAATTCAACGTAGAACCCACGATGCCTCTACCTTGCTGGATCTGACCTGGGATCACCATGATATTCTGGGGTCCGAAGACTTCTAGCTGGGTGTTGATGTTGTTACTCAGCCCTTGGGTGATGGAAACGAGCCCCGTAACCGCGGTGCACCCAATGAGGATGCCTATCAGATTAAGGGCGAACCTGAACTTCCTCTCCTTTAGGCTCTCAAGAGACATCCGCAAGATATCTAAGATCCTCAAAGTCTACCCCCTAAGGTCCCAATCCCAAGATTTTACGAAGCCAGACCCAGAAACCGCCTATGGAACTTGTTTCAATGTTGCCCTGAGAGCGAACCTCCTCCACATCCAACGTGAGCTCCAAGGTCTCGACGTGCTGCTGGTTCAAATCATCCTGATAGGTGATCCTCAGGATCAAGTTGTGCTTCCCTGCGTCTGCACCCTCTGCAACCCTAAACTGGACCTCAAAGGGGATGGGGCTGTCGGGATCGACTGCCCCTATGTACTCCTCGCTCTCGACAGTGCGCTGGAAGACTGAGTCCTCGACCACTTCGATGTTCACAAATTGGACGCTCTCTGTGCCCACCAGGAGCATGTCAGCCTCGAACTCTATGGAGTCCCCAATGCCCACCGTCACGGTACCGATATTTATAAGCTTGAATTCAACTATCCCCCTGACGCTCAGCGTCACGGTCTCCATGAAGCTCCTGGGCAGCCCATCGGCGTCCAGATAGGTGATGGTGACTATGCCGGGGTACTGGCCCGCCCGTACGTCACCGCTCACAAGGAGATCGAACTTGGCCTCGGACCGTTCCCCGGGATCCATGCCATCTAAGGAGACCAGGGTAGGACTCATCGTCGATATCCCTGTGAGGGGATCGAGAGAGAGGGCCACCTTTACGTCGTGGGCGTCAGATCCAAGGGAATCCAGCTCCAGTACAAGACTAAACCTATCCCCAGGCCTTACCGGGTCGATCGATAAGTTATAGCCGCTCATCACGACCGAGGTCTGGACGGGGACCTCAACTGACTCGACGCTAACACCAAGGGTCGAGGCCTCTATGTAGCCCTGGCCGTCGGGTCCCTGGTAGGAGGATGATGTTGATAGAGTGTAGACTCCAACGAGCGCGCTTCTGGAGACGGCGATAACAACATCTGCTGAGAACCCCTCTTCGAGTTCAAGTTCATCAATGTTGATCCTTCCCCCCTCCAAGATCACGAGGTACGGCGATGCGGAAACCAGAGTGACCTCGATATCAAGGAGCCTCTCACTGCCGATGTTGAGCAAGTTAACTGTGATAGGATTATCTGCTCCAGCGATTAATTGAGGATATTTGACGCTGACGCTTAGCAGGGGATTAGAAAGCGTTGAGCTGTCAACTGTTATCCCCACAACGAAACTCTCGGAATAACTCTGCCCCGACTCGTCTTCGTAAACCACTGTCTCCGACAGCGTGTAGACCCCTAGAGGCGTATTCTTGGACACTCTCACTGTCGCGGGGTGCATCACGCTCAGGTTGGCGTCTAGGCTACCATGGGTGAACCTCGATCCTTCAAGCACCACGATGTAAGGAGAGGTAGATGAGACAGTCGCATCGATCTTGTGAACGGTAGCATCCCCGAGGTTCCCGAGAACAACGTTTAGTTGGTTGTCGGCACCAGCAGTGAACACAGGGTCTTCGGCCTCTGCACTCATCCTATAACTAAGCCTAGAAACACTGTCGACCACAATTCCTATCTGGATAGTAGACGACTCCAGCATCTCGACCCCGTACTTGACTTTTTGCATATACGTGGCTTGGAGGGTGAGGCTGTAAGCACCGATTGGCGTGTCCTGGTCGACGTATACCTGGGTGACAAAGGACTTCAAAGCACCGCCCTTTATCTTGTTGTAGACTTTGTGGTAGTCCTCCAATAGTGATACCCCTGGCGTGGTTGACGGGACAGAGATAGAGATCTTAGCCTCATAGATATCCCATGTGCCCATGTTGGTCAGGTTAAACTTGATCTCACTCACTTCTCCTGCGGTGAGGTAGACGTCGTCAGTTGATATCCGGAGGACGGGCAGGTAGTCAGGTGCCTCGACCATTATGATCTGGAAGGCCATCGCTATTGCGATAACCATTATCAATATTGATGCTTTTTCACGTTTTAGAATTCTCACCATAGCTGTTTCTCTCCAATGATTTCTCCATCTTGGATCTGAACTAGGCGCTGCGCCATCTTGGCAACGTTAGGGTCGTGGGTGATCAGGATGAACGTCTTCCCCTGTTCCTTATTAAAAGACAGGAGCAGCTCCATTACCTCAAAGCCCGTCTTCGAGTCGAGGTTCCCAGTTACCTCGTCGCAAAGCAATACCGAGGGATCATTTACGAGAGCCCTCGCGATTGCGACCCTCTGCTGCTCCCCGCCGCTCAGCTCAGATGGCTTGTGGTCCATTCTCTCCCCGAGGCCCACGAGCGTGAGTAGATTCCGGGCCTTATCACGCCTCTCCTTGTAGGGGAGCCCGGCAATTGCCATGGGAAGCTCGACGTTGCTCAGGGCGTTGAGGCGTTGGATTAGGTTAAAGAACTGGAACACGAACCCTATTTCCTTATTCCTGAGATCCGCGAGCTCATTGTCATTAAAGGTGGAAAGGTCTGTTCCCTGGATGAAGACTTTCCCGGCCGACGGTTTATCGAGGGCCCCCAGCATGTTGAGAAGGGTCGACTTGCCGCTGCCGGATGGCCCCATTATGGCCATGAACTCTCCCTCAATGACTTTAAGGTCGATGCCCTTTAGAACCCTAAGGATCCCATCGGCCTGGGGAAACTCCTTTATGAGTCCCACGGTCTCCATGATTACGGACATCATATCTCCTCCCTGATCTTCTGCCGCACACTCTTAATTTTCTCGAGGCGGGCCTCCATTATAGACTTTGATTCGTCTAGAAATTCAATAAGAGCATCCTTGTCCATGGAATCATTGAGGAGGAGCATCTGGGTGGAGTAAAACTCAATATTGTCCTCGCTGAGCTTCCTAAAGATCCCGAGAACTTTGGTCGTAATATTTGGAGGCATGAGCTTGAACATGGCCTTAAAGTACCTGTTAGTAAACTTGCTCCGGAGCTCGATCCGCTCGCTAAAGCTGCTGAGGAGCAACTCCCCACTGGGAGTCAAAGTATAAAACTCCGTTTCATCTATCATGGAGGTCTCTACAAATCCTCTGGATTCAAGGCTCCTTAAGGCGGGGTAGAAGCTCCCCGTTTTGACGTCCCAAACTCCATGGAACTCCGCTCTTAGGAAGGTGAGCATCTCATAGCCATATTTTGGACCTTTATTCAGTTGTAGGAGTAGGAGGAACTGTAGGGGGCTTACAGCCCCAGAGGCTAGGGGTCCAATCCTCAACATAGTAGATATCAACCTAGTAGGTATCTACCTAGCAAGGGGGTCATTATAAAAACATTATGAACTTGGCATTGGACATCTCTAGGTATTTCTTTACGCCTGTAATAACCAGGGAATTGTGCATGTTGGTGATTGGGACCTGATTCGCCCTTTACCGTCCTGTATTAGGTGCTATTGAGGCCCTCGCAACCTAACAAATCATCGCTGTTGAGAGCCGTGTGCCCTTCTAAAATCATGGATCGAAGATCACAACGCAGACCTCGTCACCCTCACGCATTCTCGTCACCACGTGAGGGTACTGCTTGATACCGCTACCCTTGATCTTAGTCTCGAAAAGGTTATCGATCTGAAAAACACCCGGGAGGTTGTCCATCTTGATGATGAATTAAGTCAAATGCGAATGAATAGACGTTCAACACGATTAAAATCCTTTGCGCAAAGTCTTTCTCTCATTGTAAGATCCCAGTCTAATGGCATTTTCTAACCGGCTCCCTTTTAACAGATTGAAGTTTGGTTGTCACATGAGATTTTCATGGGTATTGAGATTATTGGCGTCAAGGGCTTACCTATAATCAGGGAGGGAGATGACCTTGCAGCCCTCATCCTGGAGGATTTGAAGACCCAAGGGAACCCCCTCTGGAGCATGGATATTGTAGTCCTGTCCCACATTATCGTCTCCAGGGCGGAGGGGAGGACCGTGAACCTAGGCTCCGTCGAACCCTCGGAAATAGCTGTCCGATATGCAGAATTCACACAGAAGGACCCTCGGCTCGTGGAAGTCGTCTTAGACAACTCTAGGTCGATACGGAGGATGGCCCCGGGAATCCTAATTACCGAGACCTGGCAGGGGTTCGTCTGCGCCAACTCCGGTGTTGACAAGTCTAACGTCCCAGGGGAGGATGTGGTGGCCCTCCTCCCGGAGGACCCTGATGCATCTGCCCGGGCGTTCCGCCACCGGATCAAAGAGCTGGCGGGAGTTGACATTGCGGTGATCGTCTGCGATACCCATGGAAGGGGACACAGAGACGGCGAGGTGAACGTGGCAGTAGGGGCCTCAGGTTTAAGCGTCATTCGGGATAGGCGGGGAGAGTACGACCTCTTTGGGTATGAGCTTAAAGTGAAACGGACAGCGGTAGCGGATGAACTCGCGGGGGCCGCTGAGCTGATCATGGGTCAGGCGGATGAGGGAATCCCCGCAGCAGTAATTAGGGGATATCCGTACGAGCCCACTGAATCTTCGTCAGCGTTAGAACTTGTTCGGCTCAGGGAGATGGATCTTTTCCTCTGAGAGCAGTCATCGATATCGAACAGAGAGGATAAGAGATTTTTAATTCAGAGTAGGTAATAAACACATCAATTGGATTTTCTCTGATTTCCGGGCGTTATTTCTGCGATTCATTAATCATATCAGTTCCTCTCGATAAACAAAGTATTACTAAAAGAAGGACGGGAGGACAGCGAGGATCGCAATTAAACCAAAGAGAATACAGAGCTTCCAAAACCGGGTTCTCTGAGCCAGCTTGATGAGAATATCAATCGACACGAGAGCAGATATGAAAGCCGCTGAAATAGCCACAAGGATGCCCCTATCAAGAGGGGGCACCCCCTTAACGACTGCTAGCCCCGTTGCGGCCGCAAATACAGCTGGAATACTCATCAAGAAGGAAAGGCGGAATGCCTCCTTACCTGGAAACCCCTTAATCAGGAGGGCCGTAGTGGTCACCCCTGAGCGAGACAGTCCAGGGATAACTGCCAGACCCTGAATAATACCCAAGATAAGACCGTTTTTAAGCCTGAGGCCATTCGGGAGGGGTATACTGAGGGTTCCCCTATCCTTCTGAATCCACGCGGTCAAGAGGAGCGCCACACCAGTCAATGCAAGCAATGCCTCCCCGTAAAGGCTGGTTAGCTCTACGAATATAAAAAGTGGAAAACCAACGAGCCCAGTCAACAATGTCGCTACAACTAAGAACTGGAAGAGCCTTCGATCATCCTCAGATCCCCGCTTGATTATTCGGATAACCTCTCGCCGAAAATATACCAGTGCAGCGAGCCCCGTACCTAGGTGGAGATAAACCGAGAAGTTCAGGGCATAACTTGGCTCGAGTCTTAGTAGAGTAATAGCCAGAAGGACGAGGTTCCCCTGGCTTGAGACGGGGAGCCACTCCAGAATGCCCTGGAGAAGCCCCAAGACTAGAGCATTGATTAGGTCCACAAAACATCTGTAGAGCCCCTCCTGTTAAAACTGCATCGGGGCTACTTTCACCCGCCTCTCCCCTCTACCGGAAGCTACGTTCTTCTTATATGAGGCGGAACTGACTCTGCGCCTGAGGAGAATTAGATTGACCGAGATACTTGAGTCAGGAATGTTGAAGGGCGTGGCCAGCACGACGGTGAAAAAGCTTCTGAAAGCTGGGTTCACCACTGTACAGGCTGTGGCGGTCACACCAGCAAGGGAGATCGCTGATCTGGCGGGGATGGGGAGTGACACAGCCGTTAAGGTCTGTCGCCTGGCTCGGATGCACATAGACCCTGGCTTCGTCCCGGCGATCGAGGTTCTGGAGATGCGCAAACACATGATAAAGTGCACCACAGGTTCTGAGGAGCTCGATAGGATTCTAGGCGGAGGTATTGAGACCGGAGCTATCACCGAACTCATCGGGGAGTTTGGTTCGGGGAAGACCCAGATCTGCTTCACCCTCGCGGTTACTGCTCAACAGCTTATTACGGAGGGGGGTTTCGAGGGCAATGTATGTGTCATAGACACCGAGGGCACTTTCATGCCGGAAAGAATAATGCAAGTCGCCGAGGAAAGAGGATTAGATGCTACCAAGACTCTGGAGGGGATCCTCATTGCCAGAGCATATAACAGCGAGCATCAGATCATCCTCATTAACAGCCTTCCGGAGCTCGTGGAAAAGAGTGGCATCAAACTGGTCATTATGGACAGCATGATCGGCCACTTTAGGGGAGAGTACATCGGAAGAGGCACCCTTGCAGAGCGTCAACAGAAGCTGGGCAGCTGCCTCAGCAAGCTCCTCAGGGTTGCAGAGGCCTTCAACGTCTCTGTAGTCCTCACCAATCAGGTGATGTCCACCCCTGACACCATGTATGGAGATCCCAACAAGCCGACAGGGGGTCACGTCATGGCTCATGCCTGCACCCACAGAGTTTTCCTCAGGAAAGGGCGCAAAAACACCAGACTTGCTAGGGTCATCGACTCCCCTAGTCTCCCAGAGGAGAAGATCAGGTTTGCAATCACCGCAGCCGGGGTCGTGGACTCGGATGACGACTAGCGGCATTATTTAGTTTTAGGGATTTATTGAGACTTTTCGTTCTAACGGATCTGTAAAAATGATTCAAAAAGCCTGCAAATACTACATATAGTTTACTATGTCTTCTTCGGGGAGTCTCTTTAGAGTCTTGGTCTCTGTAGGAATGACTGCTACCTTGACGCTCGCCGCTTGGAGCTCCCCGCCAGAGGCAACATTTACCACCTCAATAGCAAGCTTTATGGCATCATCAAGAGAGAGGCCATCTAAGTATTTTTCGTCCAAAAGTTGGTTCGCTTCATCCGCGCTCCGCCCAAGAGCCCGAGCTTTGTAACCCCTATAGGAGCCGCTAGGGTCCGTAGTGAGAAGGGCAGGGCCGTTTACGTCGACACCAGCAATGATCATGCTAACCCCAAAAGGCCTGATCCCCCCGTGTTGGGTATAAACCTGAATCCTCCCGCTCAGGTTCCCCACGAGCCCCTCGACATCAGGTGCCTCATCATAAAGAAGCCTGTTGCTCTGGCAGTAGACGCGGCCCTGATCCAGGAGGACCCTGGCATCACTGCTAAGGCCTGCAATTGCCGCTCCGATATGGTTGTCAAACTGAAAAATCTTCCTGAAAAAAGTGGCGTCTTCGAGGGGGCTGTCGACGGCCTCGTTTGCAGCAAGGACCACACCAAAGGGGGAGTAGATGCCCACAATGGGGGCACCTCGTTTCACGAGCTCCAAAGCATACTCAACCTGGTATAACCGGCCCTCAGGAGAAAATATGGTGATGGCAGCATCGTATTGGTTAGAACGCATCATAGACGATCATCTCAGATTAATAACTTCGATAATGAATGGGGATGAAATATATAAACGTCTTTGAAAAAAGTCGGACAACAGTCAAATAGGATCTACGGGCTAAAACAAGTGTTGAGAACAGATGGTGAAAATCAATGAAGGAAGCCTCCTCGAGGTGGCCCTAGTGGGAAAGATCACCCACCCAGCAGTTGAGGGGGCCTATATGACGGGATGGGACGGGACCCCCCAAGTAGGCCTTGGCCGGGGAGGCATAGTCTACAATGTCAAGGTGGGCGACCCCTGCTTCGGCTGGGCATGGGGAGAAAAGGTAGAGCCAGGGGCATCTGCAGATGGGATCGGCAACGAGCGGGAGAAAGGCTCCTTTCGGAACCTCTCCAACGTTGGCAACAAGGTTAAGATAATAAAGGGAGAAGCAAAGGGTGATAAAGGGATAGTCGTCGGCAAGGTAGGCTATCTCCCTGGGGGAGCCCACCACGTCCTTATCAGCTTCAGCGAGAAGACTCTTCAGAACCTCGCCATAGAGGATAAGATTCAGATCCGGGCCAGAGGCATGGGCTTGCAGCTCACGGAGTATCCTAACGTGAGGGCAGTGAGTACATCCCCCAAGCTGCTAAATGCATGGGGGATTGAAGAGAGAAACGGGAAGCTCTGCGTGCCTGTGACTAAGGTTATCCCACCAGAGTACGTGGGGCAGGGCTCTGGGGGTTCGCCAACGGAGAGCCGGAACTGGGACGTCATGACCCAATCGCCTGATGCAGTCAAGCATCTCAGGGACCTGAAGCTGGGGGACCTCGTCTATCTTAAGGACATCCTCACTGCCTGGGGCCGGGGCTACTTTGGTGGGGCAGCCACTATTGGCGTCGTATCGTGTGGCGCCAGCAACTCCATGGGTCAGGGCATAGGGGTCACGGCCCTCCTAACAGGCAAGGGCGGAGAGCTCCAGCCAAAGATTGATCAATGGGCGAATCTTACGAAATACCTGAACCTAGGGGGAAACGTATGATGATCCTAACAAATTGCGATAGACTCATCAAGGTCGCCGTCCAGGGGGAGATCGTCTCCCCAGTAAGCATTGGCTACAGGGCTCAGTGGGACGGTCAGCCAAAGCTTTCCGTTGGAATGGGAGGCATCAAATACAACCTCAGGGTGGGGGACCCTGCTTTTGGATGGGCCTCAGGGGACCACGTGGAGCCCGGAGTCACCATCCGGGGAAAGGATAAGCCAATTCCCAGCGACTGCGCCCTAGCCCACTTCGCGTGTATCGGGAATGAGGCGAAAGTGGTGACCAGTGAAGAGGGGAAAGGGGTCAGGGGGGTCTTCACGGGGCGCCACGCTGGCTCAGATGATATGGTCTGGTTCAGCGAAGATGACATCGAGAAGCTGGCCATAGGTGATAAGGTCCAAATTAAGGCCTACGGCGTGGGGCTTAAAATCGAAGGATACGACGACGTAAGGGTAAACAAGTGCAGCCCAAGGCTCCTACAGTCAATGGATATCGGGGAGGTCAACGGAAAGCTGGTCGCTCCAGTCGTGAAGGAGATCCCAGGATACCTCATGGGCTCTGGCGTCGGGTTCTCTCGGAACACCGAGCCCGTGGACTACGATATCCAGACCAACGATCCCAATGCTATAAAAAAGTACGGCCTTGAGTCTCTGAGACTTGGGGATATCGTCGCCCTCAAGGACCAACTCTGTATCAACGGAAGGGGTTATTACAAAGGCGCCATCACAATCGGAGTTATCATCCACGGAGCCAGTGACTACGCCGGTCACGGCCCCGGAGTCAATCCTCTTCTCAGCACCAAGGAAGGGCGCCTAGTTACGAAGCTAGCTCCTGACGCTAATACCGCCCTATATCTGGGGCTCAGGAAGAGCCTCACCTAAGAACTCTACGTACCCGCAGAGATGGAATAGGAGATAGAAGGCTGATTTCCCAGTTTCGTATCAGCTAGATTAATCCCTGCATCATGAAAACAAGGAATATATGCAATTTTATTAGGAGCTAGACGTCTTTAGATAAACTGAGGGACTGGTAGACGAAAGCCAAGACATCCGCCTCTTCTGAAATCTTGGTCTCTGGGGTCGCTCCTGCGTGGCCGCTTTTGGTCTCAACCCGGAGGAAGCTCTTGTGGCCGTGATCTTCTAAAAGGGCGGCGAACTTGAGGGCGTGAGCTGGGTGAACCCTGTCGTCATGGAGCCCGGTAAACAGAAGTGTTGGGGGATACCCCGTGCCTCTCCTGACGTTATGGTAGGGGGAGTAGCGAGAGAGGAACTCGACATCCTTCGGGTCCTCTGGGTTACCGTACTCGGGGACCCAGGCTTTGCCTATCAAGAGCTCATGGAACCTCGCCATATCAAGTACGGGGTAGCCGATTACTGCACCGTCGAGGATCTCGGGGCGTTGCGTCATGGTCGCCCCGACTAAGAGCCCCCCGTTGCTCCTGCCTGTGACTACGACTGTGGACCCCTCCTCCCGGAGCTTCTCAATGACCGAGATGAAATCGTCGAAGACGTTCTGCTTCCTATCCCTCATCCCGGCCCGATGCCACTCTTCACCGTTCTCGGTTCCACCTCGGAGATTGGCGTAGATGAATGCCCCACCGTCCTCAAGGAGGGGAATGGCGCTGGGGAAGTAAACTGGGGTTAACGGGATCGAGAAGCCCCCATATCCGTATAGGAGAGCCTTAACAGGTTTGACGCCTTTTTTCTTAACAAGAAACGAATGGACCCGAGTCCCATCTTTGGAGGTGGACCAGAGGTCATTAATGTCAAAATCGCCGGGCGCATCTTCAGATGTGAGAAGGTTTAGCCCATCCTCTCCTAGGCGGTAGACTCTATGAGGGGTGGTAAACGACTGGTATTTGAAGAAGAAGTCGGAGCCGTCTGTCGTCAGTGAGGATACAGAGCCGGGGGCCTCGAAATCAAACTGGTCGATGAGGTGTCCCTCGAGGTCGTGGCGCCTGACAATTGATGATGCATCCACCATGTAGATGGAAACGAGGTTATCCGCCGTGGATATGACGCCTTGGAGGACCTCCTTTCCTTCTCCTAGGACGGTCTCCACGGACCCGGCATCGTCGATGGAGAGGACCTGCCCCCATCCGTTCCCCTCGAATGATGCCACGAGATACTTGCCCCGAACGCGGTCGATCGGGTAAGCTAGGAAATCATTGCCTCCGTAGATCTTCTCCCAGGAGTCGGGGCTCGCGAGCTCGCCCGCGATGGCGGTGCTCCTGTGCCAGCCGTAGCTCATCACGAGGAGAGCCTTCTCGCTATGGAGACTCTCTCCCATGCTCAACCCGTGGGAGGTGGGAACCCCTGAGCCGTACACCATCTCATCCTGGCCACCATCCCTAAGGAAGACCCGGCTGGTTGGGGGTTTGACACCATCTGGAGTAGCGGTCTCCCTATAGGACCTAACGTAGTAGAAACGGTCATCATCTAACCAGGTCACGTCATTTGTGACCCCCTCGAGCCGATCAAACTGCTCACCAGAGTCGGTGTCCATGAGATCAGTGTATCCCTTATCGGACCCTGCGTAAGAGTAGTTGAGAGCGTATCGGTCGCCATCTGGGTCTGGGTGAACGTATTTGATAAGGATATCATCGCCGAGGTCCCTCGAGTCCATGAGACCTTGGAACGATCCGTCTCGATGAATGAGCTTGACCTTGTAAGCACCCTCCTCCCGGGTGAGGGCGAAGACCCCCCGTCTTGATGCCTTGAGGGAGATGACCACGGGGATGCTGTAGTAGGCTGCGATACGGGATCTGAGACTATTCGAGATCGGGGCTAACGCGCTTCTAGTTTCAGCGTCTCGGACGGTTGCCCAATCGATCACCTTTGGGTTTTCCAGATTTTCGAGCCAGAGGTGGGGATCTTCGTCCTGGTTGAACGGCATGGGTTGACACCTGTCAAAACTCCGCTACTCTATTATAACAGGTTATTGCGATTCCCGGTCTCTTGCGGGAAAAAAATGTCTTGAAATGAAATTCAGGCTATCAAATATTACGATTATTGATTAAGAGTCCAAATATCGCAATTAGAAGACCAAGGAATATGGACGCTATCGGGAATCCGGGGATACCCTGCGTTGCTTCAGGTGATGGTGTAGATTCACTAACTGTTTCCATAGGCTCAACTATCAAGGAATAACTGTCGGGGGAATCTCCAACGGAAACGAAGATATCTCAAAGGGAGCGGTTCTTCCCGAATTGATATCTTCCGGATTCGTAAATGTGAAACTTGTCCCAATAACCGTTCCATCTGAATCATAGTAAGTAGCAATAACTTGTACTTACGTCGCATCAACCGATCCAGTGTTTTCTACTTCTCCCTGAATGTTGTAATATCCTAACTCAGTTCCTGCAGTCACTCCTTTGACCTCAAGTTCCCGATAAGGAGACACTGAGGTAACCATGTGATCGGCTACAACCACTTTGTAATGATCTACAGCCAGGTTCTCATCGGGAAATGAAGAAAGCGTAAAGGGGGCTTTGTCACCTGGTTTTAGGATGCCGAATGTTGCCCCAACGAATGTGAACGAGGTGGAGATTACGTTGTTACTGGCATCATAGAAGGTTACAGTTAGTTCAACATACTCCAAGTTTTGACTTCCAATATTCTGAACTTCGCCTACGACAGAGGAATAACCTACAGAAACATAGTAACTATGGCTTAAAACCTCAATAACATCACTAGACTCAGTAATGCTTGTGATTTCATGATCAGCGTATACAGAGCAGGTCCCCGATATCGTGGTTAATAATAAGAAAAGAAAACAGATCTTTATCTTAATTATAAAGTATCTTTGCACATTAATCTATAAAAATCTAATTAAAAATAAAAGTATTTATGAATTATTGATTGAGTTCGGCATAAACTTGGGATATATGACAAATAGTAGATCACAAAAGTTCATGAAATTGGAAATTGACATAGCGATTTTATATCTCAGCCAACCGATAAGCACTACATGTAGAATTACTCCACACTAGCAATACTTCACACGCGGTGACCCTAACTGAAATCTCCCGCATCCTTTGAGTTCGATCTAGGTCAAATTGTGCCCCTTAACTCGGCTTGCCTGCATACTCGCCCCAGCTTACGATCTCTTCAAGGCTCTTACGCTCCTTGGGAACTTTGACCTCATCGGGCTCTCCTAATGGTGTCAAAGCTATCACTTTCAGCTCGTCGGGGATCCCTAGAATCTCCTTAATCTCCGCATCTCTCTTGGTACAACTAACCCAACAGGTCCCGAGACCTAGATCCCTCGCCGCGAGGACGATATGCTCCCCTGCAATCCCCACGTCATTCAGGTGCCAGTTAGGTGAAGCCACAGGATCTGCGAGAAACACTATAATCACCGGAGCATCAGCTACCCACGCCCGGCGACCCGCCAGCTTCACCCTGACTCCCTTGTCTTCCACAACTATAAAGTGCCAAGGTTGACGGTGGCCTGAGGAGGGGGCGATTCTCGCCGCCTCAAGTATCGTCATCAGAGATTCCCTGGGCACGGGGGTTCCCTTGTACTTGCGGATGCTCCGCCTCGTTTTAATAACATCATCAAACTCCATTCAAATCACCTATACAAGTACACAAATAACCTGCACGATCCTATGATATTATTTTAACTGAATGCTTTAAGAAAAGTTTTTTATGGCCAGTGCCACGGAGCTTCCAGCTCTAAACGGAAAGCCCCCGTCTTCTCCTTATTGTATCGGACCTTGGGTTTCAAAAGATGCCTCTGAGCCCTCGGAGGAGGCATAAATAGCCCCTCTCCAATCTGCCTCGCCTCCTCCACTGTTTGCTTCTCTAGCTTGGCTCCTCTGAAACTACAGCTCTTGCATCGGAATCCTTTTCCCCGTCCCATCGACTCCATGCTCCCGCTACACTCCGGACATCTTGGGTTCACCTTGCGAAGGTCCCTAACAAGTGCCAATATTTCGAGCTTCTCCAAATTGAATGTAACCCGATCACCAAAAGAACTACCTCGAACTCCTCCATACACGCGGACTCGGTCCCCGGAGATCAGTTTCCGAACGATATCCCTTAAAGCGCCTGTGGGCTCATAGGCAGCACAATCAACACTCCCCGTCTCGTCCATGAGCCCAACAAATACATGCCCCCCCTGAACTGTCTTTGGGAGACCTAAAATAAGACCCTCAAGGACGCCAGGACTATATGGTTTTAAAGATGATACGGGGATACGAGTATCAAAATGAGCGTCTGTGCCCTGATTGGTCCTGAAGATCACCCAACTTTCCAAAGGCTCAGAATCCACCATTAGCCCCGCCTTCCTCACCGCTAACGGACCCTCACCACGGATCCCATATAGAACAGGGTCCGGCCCATTTGGCGCGATAAGAGCTTGGCCCGTCTCCGGATCCAGGTTATTAAATGTGGCTCCGGCGGTTGCCTTGTTCATGCGTACCACTGAGTCACGGTCAACTTGTCTAGGGATCCCCCAGTTCCCGGGCAATCTGTAAGCTAGGAACTCGTATGTGTGATCGCCTCTTTGGAGCCCTCCGACTGCAGCCAGTGCCCCGATGATCCCCCTCATGTTCTTAAAGCCTATAGCTGAAGCCCCGTTATCATCGACCAACTTTAGCGCATTATCGAGGGATACAACGGTTTTCACCACTCTTTCAGAGAACTTGATGATATCCGCCGGAACCGTACCTTCCAGAAAGACAACACCAGGATTGGTGTGGTCACAATGGAAATCCGCGTAGGATTCTACTAGCTCTAGGATCATCCTATGTAATTTTTCCTCACGGGATTGGTTTATCTCCACACGGAGGCATATGGACCCGTTTCCCCGAGTCTTCCAAGGGACATTAGGATTCAGTCTCAGGAGGTTAGGATAATCAACGAACCGGGCTCCGAGACCGTTGAGCACATCAATAAGCCGGGCTGCAATGTAAGTTGTACAGCCTCCGCTGAGGGAGTCGGTATCATCGATCCCTATGTGAAGGAGCACAGCTTGAAACCTCTCAAATTGGTGAGACACCTCCATTAAAAAGGATGTCTGAACCTTGGAAGCATCAAAACTTTCCCAGAGGATCCTATGGATTCTATTCCAAAATGAATGTCGACTCCCAAAAAAAATTCCGAAAAGAATATATCGTAATTGAGATGAAATTTAACTCATGCTCCCAGAAATAGACTCGATCTCTCACAGGCGACGGGCCCTTGGACTCACCCAGACCCAACTCGCAAAGAAGGCCGAGGTAAGCCAGTCCTACATAGCCAAGCTCGAGGCCAGGAAAATCGAGCCCTCCTACACCAGGATAAGGTCGATCCTGAAGGTCCTTAATGGATTGGAGAGAGGAAATGAGAAGAAGGCGGAAGAGATCATGTCCAAGGAGATCGTGAACATCCAGATGGACGACCTAATTCGAAAGACAATGGACATAATGTGGGACACTGGTTTCTCCCAGATCCCGGTGATGGACGGCGAGAGGCCTGTAGGGAGCATAACCGAGAGGACAATCATCGACACCATGAGGAATGGGCGCATTGAGATCCCCATGGGGGAGCAATCCATCTCGACAATCATGGACGAACCATTTCCCCAAGTCGGAGAGGCCGCCCCAATTTCCATCATCGCCGAACTCCTGAGAAACTACCCGGCTATCATAGTCCAACGACGAGATAAAATCACAGGGATAATCACCAAGGCAGATCTCCTGAAGACACTATAAACTGACCGCTTAACTCAACAGGTATTCAAATAATCGGTTTTGATGATTACATATCAATTCGTGCACGTTTTTTGCATCAGACTTTGGAAGATATTTTAATAAAAATCCCTAACATTAGGGTCACTGCAGACTAAATACAGTAAAATGAAAGGCTGGGAGTGATGGCATATAATTTACACGCGTAAGAACTCAGTCTTAAACATTCAAACTCGCACAAGGACTGAAAAGGTCAACACAGATTATCAGATTAAAAACAGTGAGTTGATCGGTCTTTGCATTAGACGACGATCATCGTGAGAGTTGAGCGGACCTTATCCAGACGGCGGATCTTCCAGCTGATTGTGTCCTTGAGCTCTTGCATCGTCTCGGTCCCGATCCTGGCTATAATGTCGTAGACGCCATAAACCATGTGGGCCTCTTTGACCTCCTCGATCGCCTTTAAATCCTTTAGCACCTCGGTCTCCGAGCCGATCTCGGCGTTTATTAGTACAAAAGCAGTCGCCATAAGTTTACCTCAATTATTTTAATCTAACAGGAATACTTAACGTTTGCTAGCATCGAAGTTAACTAGAGTTTTCCCTTATTTCCGTGAAAAAACACAACAGATGTTCGTTGTTCAGAGGGAGTATACCGAATAAACCGGGGAAATTAAAGGCCTAGCCTTACGCGAATCTTAAGAACCGGCAAGACTTGATGACAGACGGGAAAGGCAATGCACCCAAACGGAACGTTTACCTCCCGTGAGATGAAGGCCGTGGAGATGAACTCAGACTACCTCCAGGTCTCTAAGCTCCAACTCATGGAAAACGCTGGAAGTGCGGTTGCCTCCGCGATTATGATGCGCTACAGGAGGGAAACCAGCATTGACATCATCTGTGGCCTCGGGGGGAACGGGGGCGACGGATTCGTTGCCGCACGGCATCTTGCAGGTGCAGGATATATCCCCCGGGTCGTCCTCCTAGGCCAAGCTAAAAATATTGGCTCCCTAGAAGCTCAGGTAAACTGGGACGCTCTCCAAGGAATGAGTGAAACAATCAGCATAATACAGGTAAGAGACTCAGCGGAGATTAGTGATCTCAAAGGAGACGTGATTGTTGATGCGCTAATCGGGACAGGGGGGATAGGAACACTGGCATCGCCTTACATGGAAATGGTTGAAGCCATCAATGCATCAAAGGGATACACGATAGCAGTGGACATCCCCACAGGCATCAATGCGGACACCGGAGAAGTCACGGGTAGTGCAGTTAAAGCTGACTTGACCATCACGTTCCACAGAAAGAAAAAGGGGCTCATGATCGCCCAAGAATATATAGGAGAACTTGAAACTGCGCCTATTGGGATCCCCCCTGAAGCGGAACTCTTTGCAGGACCAGGAGATGCATTCATTGCCACGAACAAACGTTCTCCAAACTCCCACAAGGGAGACCACGGCATCCTCCTCGTAATCGGCGGGAGTGAGACCTATTCCGGGGCCCCTTCACTGGCCGCGATGGCTGCGTATGCGACAGGAGTAGACATTGTCTACATTGCAGCCCCCGAATCCGTTGCGTCTGTCATAGCTGGTTTCTCTCCAAGCTTAATCACAGTTAAGCTGAAGGGGTCTAGACTAAACTCTAGGAACGCTGAGAAGATAGGCGCCCTCTATACTAAAATCAATGCAGCAATCATCGGTCCTGGCCTGGGACTCCACACAGAAACCAAGGAAGCCGTAATGGAGATAGTTACAGAGCTTGAGAGGGAGAAGATTCCAGTTCTTATCGATGCGGACGCTTTGAAAAGTTATCCGTTTAGGAGAGAGATTAAAACGGATGCAGTCTTCACCCCACACTCTAAAGAGTTCTGGATCCTAACTAAAAAGTCCCCCTCAGGGACTCTTGAAGAGAGAGGAGAGATGGTGAGGAAAGAGGCGGAGAGGCTAGGTGCCACGATACTTCTCAAGGGAAACATCGATATTGTGAGCAACGGATCATGTACGCGGTTCAATAGGACGGGGAATCCCGGAATGACAATCGGTGGAACAGGCGATGTCCTCTCTGGGATCTCGGGTGCATTCTTAGCCCAGAGAATACCGCCTCTAGAATCGGCAGTTGCCGCTGCTTTCATCAATGGGGTGGCAGGAGACATTGCCGTGAGAGAGAAGGGTTACCGTATAGAGCCCAGAGATTTAATAGAAAAAATTCCTTATGTCATCGAGGATGCGCTCCAAGGACGTCTTAGAACCTCCTACTGATATAGAAATTTTTGTAGGAGCCGTTTTTTCGCTCCAATATTTTTCAAAGGTTCAACAGGACACCCATTCAGGTGACTGTAAATATCTAAAGGGTGTTAGGCTCAAAAGAGAAGAACAGGGCATCCACTTAAATTTCAGTAGGAGCAGCTTGAGGCGGCCTCTAACTCCATAAGGGCTCCCGTCTTTTTGAAGTAGCTAAGTACGTCTTCTCTATTCTTGTTTAGATCGTACTAGCTGCTTGTCCTCTTATCGTTCATATCTTCTCCGGGTCGATTTCCATAATGAGAACCTGCTGGATGTGCGCGTCCAGAACCATCTGCAAGGGATTCTAGAAATTGCAGAATTAAACGTGACTCAATTAGGTAAATAATTCGCTTAGATCAATGTTTAAGAGTGAAGATAAGTTAAATCACTATCAAAGTGAATGCCTCTAATTACCCTTATTCATGCCACCATACATGAAAAGGAGGTCAAAAAGAGAATAATTAAGACCATAACTTAGAACCAGAGATTAAGGGTGTATCAGCTAGAGACAATAAACACATATAAAGAAGCCCTCGTTTTAGATCATTGGTTCTGAAGGGGTTCTATGAAATTTGCCGGACTGGATGAAAAAATTATCACCGTAGCCCCTTCGTGAGATATACTTAGGATAGTAAGTCAAGGGTTCCCAGATATGACCCTAAGGCAAGCAGAGGATGGGAGTAATGACTTGATCAAAAGTGAGAAAATAACGGGTTGCCAAGAGTGCGGCAAAAGTAATCTGTTCCAGGACAATGAGGCGGGGGAGCTTATCTGTCAAAGTTGTGGCATGGTCGTTTCATCCGAACTATTCGACCACGGGCCAGAGTGGAGAGCCTTCAACCTCGAGCAACGGGAGAAAAGGACCAGGGTGGGTGCACCCTTAACATGGACGATCCACGATAAGGGTCTCTCAACCATCATAGACTGGACAGGGAGAGACATTTACGGTCGAGGGCTTAGGCCTGAGCAGAGGGCACAAGCGTATCGCCTCAGGAAATGGAACCGACGGTCCAAGGTGTCTGGGGCCAGCGAGAGGAACCTCGCGTATGCCCTCTCAGAGTTGACAAAGATATCGTACAAGCTTAATTTGCCTAAAAACGTCCTCGAAACTGCTTCAGTGATCTACCGCCAAGTCGTAGGGAAACGACTCATAAGGGGACGCTCAATCCAGGGAGTGGCAGCAGCATCTATTTACATGGCATGCCGTCAATGCAAGGTGATCCGTACCCTCGAGGAAGTAGGAAAAGCCTCGAACATCTCGAAGAAAGAGAGCGGTCGCAACTATAGATTTCTCCTTCGAAAGCTTGAGACCCGAGTTCCCCCAGTGGAAGCAAAGAGTTATGTCTCCAAATTTGTGAACCAGCTTATTCTCTCTGGGAGTGTCGAGAACCTCGCGATGAAAATATTGACGCAGGCTTCGGAGATGAGACTAACGAGCGGCAGAGGGCCGGCTGGGATCGCAGCGGCCGCAACCTATATCGCTAGTCTCCTTACGGATGAGCGCCGCACTCAGGGTGAGATCGCCAGGGGCGCCCAGGTAACTGAGGTCACCATCAGGAACAGGTACAAGGAACTCACCCAGAAACTCACAATCAAGATGGACCTGTAGCCCCATTAAGTCTAGGCTGATTAGCCTCTTTTCCTTTTTTGAAAACGTGAATAGATTGGTTTGTAAGTTAGGGGTCGAACTCGTCGCACACCCGTTCGAGCCAGTACTGATGCTTCCTTTTTTCCTGGCGGGAGGCCTCAAACATCCCACCTATCAGCTTTCCCTCAAAGTCTCCTAATTGCCTTAAGCAATAGTTGGGGGTTTCTTTCTCCAGTTGTGCCTTGAAGCGTAGGAACTGCTCATAGTCTGCTCCAGGAGAGAGGTAAGCACCGCTTTAGGTTTCCGCTGTTTCCATGTCAATGACCCTGTAGTGCAAGGACCCTATCCTGGCAATCTTCTCCGGTTGGTCCTAGCCTCGGCGAGTTCCTCTTGGGGGCACTCCTCGATCTCCAATAGTTCCTTGAGGACCACCTTTGAACTTGGGTTCTGAAGCTCGTTTATCGTGGTAGGTATGGCTGGATAAGCTGTTCAGCTATTATCACTGCGATGCTAAAGACGATCTCAACAGTCCACTTAGTCAATTATATGTTCAAGATTATTCTTCTAGGATAGTAAAATGTTGAAAACCCCGCCAATGGTCTTTTTTCGTGGGATGGGTCAACCATCACGCTTAGACATGATATATTCGTGTATTGCGTTCGCCGCATTTTTGCCGGCTCCCATCGCGCTGATGACAGTGGCTGCCCCGCTAACGACGTCACCTCCCGCGTAGATGCCCTCTATATTGGTCTGCATCGTATCCTCATCGACGACCAATGTGTTCCGCCGGGTTGTCGCGAGCCCCTCCGTGGTCTGCTGGATGATGGGGTTTGGTGTCTGGCCGATGGCGATGACTACTGTGTCAACATTAAGAAGGAACTCAGAGCCTTCTATTGGCACCGGCCTCCTTCTGCCGGACTCGTCAGGCTCCCCAAGCTCCATCCGGATGAGCTCAATTTGTTTAACCTGGTTCTTGTCGTCGCCGATGAACCTAACGGGGTTGGTCAGTAATTTGAACTCGACTCCCTCCTCCTCGGCGTTCTCTATTTCCTCATGCCTTGCAGGGAGCTCCTCCATACCCCTCCGGTAGACGATGTAGACTTTCTCTGTCCCCATCCTTAAAGCCGAGCGGATAGCATCCATCGCAACGTTGCCCCCTCCTATAACCGCCACGACCTTCCCCATATCAAGCGGAGTGTCGTACTCGGGGAAACGGTAGGCCTTCATGAGGTTGATCCGAATGAGGAATTCGTTCGCGGAATAGATTCCGTTCAAGTTCTCCCCAGGGATTTGCATAAACCGGGGTAAACCAGCGCCGCTCCCGATGAAGATCGCGTCAAAGCCGAGTTCAAACAGCTCTGAGACGGTGTGGAGCATTCCGATCATGGAATCAAGATGGATCTTAACACCGAGCTTTTTTACGTACTCAACTTCGGCCTGCACAATCTCCTTGGGCAGCCTGAATTGGGGGATACCGTACATCAGCACACCACCGGCAGTGTGAAGAGCCTCAAAGATCTCGACCCCATGTCCTTTTTTTACTAGTTCCGCGGCTAATGTAAGGCCAGCGGGGCCTCCTCCTACAACGGCCACTCTCCCCCCGGAGTTCTCGACTATGGGGGGTATATCCGTGCCATTCTGTCTCTCCCAGTCGGCAACGAACCTCTCTAGACGACCAATAGAGACAGGATCTCCACGGTATTTCAGGATACATTTAAACTGGCACTGATCCTCTTGAGGGCAGACCCGCCCACAGACTGCAGGGAGTGCATTCCTTTCCTTGATCCTCTTAATGGCCTCATCGAACTTTTTCTCCTTGACGAACGCAATGAACCCAGCGATGTCGATGCCTACGGGACATCCCTTAACGCACTGGGGATTGGGGCAGGTGAGGCACCGCTTCGCCTCCTCGACAGCCATCTTCTCGGTGTAGCCAATCGCCACCTCCTCGAAGTTTCGAATCCTCTCCTCTAGAGGCTGCTTAGGCATCCTGACCTCAGGCTTCAAGTTCGCCAGTGTTAAGCCTCCTCGCTTAGGACCATGCAGATCTTCTCGTGAGGGGTATAGACCTTCATCCGTGAGGAAAGCTGGTTGTAGTCAACCTGATGGCCGTCGAAGTCAGGGCCGTCAACACAAGCGAATTTGGTCTCGCCTCCAACGGTAACCCTGCAAGCCCCGCACATCCCCATGCCGTCTACCATGATGGGAAAGAGGTTCACCGAAGTTGGTATACCAAAGGGTTTAGTCATGTCCGCAATCATCCTTTGCATCGATGTGGGGCCTATAGTGAACACGTGATTGTATGAAGACTCCTCAAAGAGGCCCTCCAAGAAGCCTAGGCCCGTGTACTCTAATCTCCCGTCGTCGGTGGACACATACAGCTCATCAGCGATCTTTCTGGCCTCCTCAACGAAGAAGAGATGATCCTCGCTCCTAGCCCCAAGGACGATAACGACCTCGTTCCCGAGCGCTTTAAGATCCATAGCGTGATAGAGGAGGGCTCCGATAAAGGTGCCTCCACCCACGCACATAACCTTGCCGAAGTTCTCCATCGGGGCCGGTTTTCCCAAGGGCGCCGCGAAATTGAGGATCTCATCCCCTTCCTCTAGTCTCCCCAACTGAATTGAGGACTTTCCGACCTCCGCGAAGACGAGGGAAACCGTCCCTTTCTTTGGATCACTCCCGGCTAGCGTGATAGGGACCCTCTCGCCCTTCTCGTGGGTCCTGAGAATCGCGAACTGCCCCGGGCGGGCCTTTTTGGCAACTGCTGGGGCTTCCACCTCAAACAGCTTTACATTAGAGGTGAGAACCACCTTTGAGACAATCTTTGACATTTTTGAAGCCCTTGATGAATCCTAAATCAATTGAAAGGGTTATTAATAAAATTGAGGTCAGAAAATGATGGCCTGTGAGGCCTATGGATATTTCCCCTGAAAAGGGGATATAACCTTATACTTGGGAAAAGCCGAATATTTTGGAGATTCGGGAGGAAAAAACTCGAAGCGGGGAGATCTCGTCCTCATTACCCCATAGAGTACAAAAAAGTAGAGTCATTCCCCTCTCACAATCATATCGCCATCTAGGATAGGTATCCTTGGGAGACCATAGCATTGGCGATCTTAAGGAAGCCCGTGATATTTGCGCCGAGAACATAGTTACCCGATTCACCAAAGATCTTGGAAGTCTCGTATGCAGCCGTGTGGATGTTCACCATTATCTGGTGAAGCCTAGCATCGACCTCCTCCCTGCTCCAAAAGTATCTCTGGCTGTTTTGGGCCATCTCGAGACCGGAGGTCGCGACGCCTCCAGCGTTGGAGGCTTTTCCAGGGCTGTAGAGGACATTGTTCTCGAGGAAGATATTGATACCCTTTAGGGTGGTAGGCATGTTGGCTCCCTCGCCCACGGCTAGCACCCCGCAATCCACAAGGGTCTGGGCGTCCTTTTCATCCAGTTCGTTCTGGGTGGCGCAAGGCAATGCGATATCACACTTGTATACCCATGGGTTTCCCCCTGCGATGTACTCTTCGTTGTACTTTTCGGCGAAATCTTTAATCCTTCCTCTCTTGACGTTCTTAAGCTCCATGATATAGTCCCACTGGTCACGCGTGATCCCTTCAGGCACGTAGACGCAACCGCTGGAGTCGCTCAGCGTAACGACCCGGGCTCCGATCTGAAGACACTTGTCAGCAGCGTACTGAGCGACGTTACCTGAGCCAGAGATAGTGACAACCTTGCCCTTCATATCTTCGCCTTTCGTCTTGAGCATTTCCTGAACGAAGTAGACGTCACCATAGCCAGTAGCCTCTGGCCTGATGAGGCTCCCTCCGTAGTTAGATCCTTTACCGGTGAAGGCAGCAGTGCCGTGGATGTTTGTGATCTTCCTAAAGGAACCGTATAAGTAGCCGATCTCGCGCCCCCCTACGCCGATGTCACCCGCGGGGACGTCAACGAACTGGCCGATGTGCCGGTGCATCTCAAGCATAAAACTGTGGCAAAAACGTTCAACCTCCGCATCGGTCTTATCCTTTGGGTCAAAGTCTGAGCCACCCTTTCCACCACCCATAGGGAGGCCGGTGAGGCTGTTCTTAAAGCTCTGCTCGAAGCCCAGGAACTTGATGAGACCAAGAACGACTGTTGGGTGGAACCTGAGACCACCCTTGTAAGGTCCTATAGCGGAATTATATTGGACCCTAAAGCCCCTATTAACCTGGATTTCGCCCTCCTTGTCCTCCCAGGTGACGCGGAACTGAACTACCCTCTCCGGCTCGACTATTCTCTCTAGGATCTTATATTTCTCGTAATGGGGATATTTTTTAATTGCAGGCGAAATAGTATCAAGAACCTCATAGACTGCTTGATGAAAGACCCTTTGACCGGGGTCATTCTCGACCACGCTATTGTAAACTTTCTCAGCGTAACTGTTCAAAGTTCATCACATCGTAAATAGGATAGGGAAGCCCACGTTTACTATATATGTTTTTTCCGGTTAGATGGAATCCAATATTTGTTATACAAATACTACAAAATGGTTTAGATAAATAGTGATTATCTTGATCATGGAAATTTTGTCATAACTATACCTAGATGTCAATCCTTACTGAACGTTTCCAGTTCTAACGTTGTCTCCTTCGTTGATATGGAGGGGTTCATGCCTCTCAACTTTTCGGTAAAATCAGATATAAATTCAGCGAACTCTCTAGGCATGCCTGCGCTATTAAAGAGCATCTCGAGCCGATCGCCACCTATCTCCAGCACGTCAAGAGCCTTTTTTGCCACATCGATCCGCCTCTCCGCTTTGAGGTTTCCATCGATATAGTGACACTGCTCCTTAAGGCATCCCGCCACGATAACACCGTCAGCTCCCTTCTCAAATGCCTTGTAAATGTGGCTGAAATCTACCCTGCCCGTGCACGGAACGAGGATTATCCTGAGGTTGTCAGGGTATTGTAAACGCATAACTCCTGCAAAGTCGGCGGCCGCGTAGCTACACCACTTACATGCAAAGCAAACGATCGCAGGTTCCGCACTTTTGTCCGGGTTCATCCACTTTCCGGGGGAGAGGAGGGCCTCGACAGCAGGGATCAGCTGGCTATCCTTGAAATATTTTAACTGCATAGTTCCCATGGGGCACTCCACTGCACAGATGCCGCATCCTTTACATTCCGCCTCGTTCACATTGGGCTCGCTAAAAGAGCTCATAGTTATAGCTTCAAAGGGACACGCTTCAGCGCATGCTGCACATCCCACACAAAACGCCGGATCAAATACTGCTTTTACTGCTTCCCCGTAGACCTTCCCCTTGGCCATGGGAATTGCCGCCCTCGATGCTGCAGCGTAGGCCTGGGCAATGCTCTCCATGATGCCTTTGGGCCCGTGGGCCGTCCCACATAGGTAGATTCCCTCAGATGAGAAGTCCACAGGCCTCATCTTAGGGTGAGCTTCCAAGAAGAATTGGTCAGTGCCTATTGGGACCCGGAGCATCATGGCGAGGTCAATAGCGCCCTCTCTCTGAATAAGAGGGGTTGAGAGGATGATCATATCGGCATTCAGTGTAGTCTCCAACCCAACCAGCGTGTCATAGATGTTGACCCCGAAGCCACCCGCTGGAAGGATAGACACATTCGGAGGCTGCTCGGGAACAAAGTTCACGAATTTAATCCCCGCCCTCAGGGCCTCCCTATAATACTCCTCCAGTTCGATGCCGTATGCCAGCAGATCCCTATAGAGTATGTAGACGTCCGTATCGGGGCTCAGTTCTTTTATATGGAGAGCATTCTTGATAGCGACCCCACAGCAGATCCGGGAACAGTAGGTCCTTCCGTTCTCCTCCATCGCCCCGACGCACTGGATCATAACAACCCGCTCTGGAAGGCTCGGAGAGCCCGATCCCAAGAACTTTTCGAGCTCAAGTTGGGTCAAGATCTTCTCATTGATTCCATAGCTGTAATATCCCTGGGGCTCAAAGACCTCAGCACCTGTAGCTACGATAATGGTACCTACATCAACACGTTTAACCTTACCAGTACGTGACGTGATCTGGGCGGAAAAGCTTCCAACGAAACCACTGATAGAACTCACCTCAGATGAAGTGAACACGGTGATCCTTTCGTGATTTTTGACAGCCTCAATAATAGTTTCTAGTATTTTTTTCGCATCATCTCCAGTGGGATATATCTTATGGAGATCTTTGACGATCCCTCCCAACTCAGTCTCTTTCTCCACCAAGTAGACGTCGAAGCCCTGTTTAGCAACAGAGAGGGCAGCTGAAAGTCCGGAGACGCCTCCACCAATCACAAGGGAAACAGGAAGAATATCAATCTCGGGCTCCTTCTCGGGCTCCAAGAACTGGGCCTTTGCCACACCCATCTGGACCAGGTACTTTGCTTTCTCCGTGGCCGCTGCCTGATCCTTATGGACCCAAGAATCATGCTCCCGGATATTGACCATCTGGAAGAGGTACTGGTTGAGGCCAGCTTCCTCACAGGCATTCCTGAAGAGGGGCTGGTGGGTCCTAGGGGTACAGGAGGCCACCACGACCCTTTCAAGCTTCTCCTCGGCGATAGCATCCTGGATGCACTGAATCCCGTCAGAGGAACAGGTGAATAGGTTCTCTTCAACGTAATCAACCGAGGGGAGACCCTTTACATGCTCCGCAACCTCCTTCATGCCGACGACGCCGGCGATATTTGAGCCACAATGGCATAGGAAAACACCTATCCTAGGTTCGTTTGTATTATTTTCGCTCAAACTATTTCGCCTTTCCCATGGATTCAATTATCTCTGCGGTCCTTGCGGCCGCACCGCTTGCTTCTATAATAGTGTCTGGAATGTCCTTGGGTCCTCGACAAAAACCGCACATCAGGACACCCTCTCTAGTTGTGTCAAAGGGGGCCAGTATAGGGCTCGGTTTGACAAAGAAACCATGCTCGTCAAGCTCTACGCCCAAGATCTCAGATAGCTCGGGGTTTCCCTCACTGGGGGTCAAAGCCGTGCAGAGAACGACTAAATCGAAGACCCCCTCTTTCATCTCACCAGTATGGGTCTCCTCGTACCAGAAATATAGTCTTCCGGATTCGTGATTCTTCCTTATCTCGCTGGGCTTGGCCCGGACATATTTTATCCCATACTCTTCTCGGGCTCTGTTCACAAACTCTCTGAAGCCCTTTCCGAATGCCCTGATGTCTGTGTAGAATATTGTAACATCAGCATCAGGAGCATGTTCCTTGACCAGAACAGCCTCTTTTGTTGCATGCATGCAGCAGACCGCGGAGCAGTATGGCTTGCCTTCGACGAGGTCTCTTGAACCTACGCACTGTATAAAAGCGACGTCATGAGGGTGATCCTGGTTGGAGGGGCGAGTCAGATCCCCCTTCGTCGGGCCGCTGGCCGAAACGAGCCGCTCCAACTCCATAGCCGTGATGACATCCTCATACCGCCCATAGCCGTATTCCTTCAGGGCTGAGGGATCATGGAGTTCGAGGCCTGTGGCCACTATTGTGGCACTGGCTTTGATCTTGATGATCTCCCCTTTCTGCTCGAAGTCGATGGCATTGGGATCGCAGAACTTTTCGCAGACTCTGCAGATCCCCTTTTGAAAGTAGAGGCAGTGCTCCCTATCAATCCTGTAGACAAGTGGAACGGACTGGGTAAAGGGAATATGAACTGCTTTTCTCCGGGAGAGTCCCATCTGCCATTCGTCTGTGACTCTCGCAGGGCATTTCTCGGCGCATATCCCGCAACCCACACATTTGTCCTCGTCGATGTACCTAGGTTTCTTTATAACCTCAACTGTGAAATCCCCAGCTTCCCCCGTAATCTCTTTAACCTCAGAGTAGGTTAGGAGCTCTATGTTAGGGTGGCGATAAACCTCGATCATTTTAGGGGATAGGATGCAGTTGGAGCAGTCCATGGTGGGGAAAGTCTTATCGAGGAGCGCCATTTTCCCCCCTATGCTTGGAGTCGTCTCAACAAGATGGACCTGGTAACCCCTGTCGGCTAGGTCTAGGGAAGCTTGCATCCCTGCTATGCCTCCACCTATCACGACAACGGATTCAATCTTTGCCAATTCAATCGACTTCCAGCTTCTCAAGAAGAACATCAACGGGGCTTAGGTTGAAGTTGATTCCTAACGCCTCCTGTCCAATTCCCATGGCGAGGCCAAGGAGCTGGGTATAATATATTACCGGGAGCTCAATGGTATCATCACCGAGTATATTCTTGACCGCGCCCTGCTTCGCATCGTACATTTTGTGGCAGAAGGGACAGACGGTCACCATCCCGTCGAATTCTTGGGCCTGAACGGCCTTCAGCTTCTCCCCCGTCATCTTAAAAGAGGTCTCGGGGTCGTTCACTACGAGGTTTGCCCCGCAGCAGTCGAGCCTCTCAGGATATAGATCGGTCTTGGCCCCAAGAGCTATGGTGAGATCTTCGATGAGATGGGGATTCTCTGAGTCATCGGGTCTCCCTATGACACTCGGTCTTAGGACATGGCACCCGTAATGAGCCGCAAATTTGAACCCATCTAGCGGTACCTTCACAAGTCCCTTGATATCATCAGCGCCGGCGTCTTTCCTCAAAACGTCGAGGAGGTGATGAGAACTACCCTCCCCCGAATATTTCAACCCCTCTATAGCCAGAATCTTGTTGATCTCTTCATGGAGCTCTGGGTCTTCGTTAAGGAGATGTTTGACCTCGCACATAGAGAGGTGGCATCCATTACACAAGGTAAGAACATTGAGCCCTTTGTCGTTCGCTATGGCCATGTTTCTTGCGGTAAGGTATACCCAGCTTTTTTCGTTGATGCTCCTTAAAGGGTAGCCGCAGCAGCTGAAACCTTCGAGATCCACAAGATCTATCCCTAGCCGGGGAAGTGTCTCCCGCGCGGACATCTCAAAGCCATATTGCTCCGTCTGAATTGTACAACCGATAAAAAAGGCGTATTCAGGCATCATCTCTTTCCTCCATTACTTTCTCGAGGGCCTCAAGGAACTTCTTCATATCCATCGGTTTACTCATCTCCGGAAGACCAAGCTCATCACGTTCGAAAGAATCGAATTCCCTATCAACAACCTCTTGGGGGAGCTGGATGGAACTATGGCGCTTTACGGAGCCCATCATCTTTGAAAGCCCCTTCGGGTACGGAAGTCCCTCTCGGACGGCCTGATTCTGTAGGGATACGATGATGTCATAGGGGGTGATATCCCGAGGACACCGTTCTATGCACTGGAGGCACCCCGTGCATGTCCAGATGACACCAGAGTCAAGGACCTCACGTATGAGATCCCGTTGAGTCATCGCGACAATCCGTCTCGGATTCAGGTCCAAATATTTCGCCGAGGGACAGCCACTGGTGCACTTTCCACACTGATGGCACTCATCCCAACTGAACTCTGCAACTCCCTCATCTAAAAGCGATGCTGCGTTTAGCTCAATCATGAAACCTTTCATCCCTTAAGTAGAATAGAATTGAAGCCTCAAACCCTTTGTAAAAAGAGAATGTATTTGGCACAAATAGCGATATCTTTTTGCATCGGAGAAAATTGAAAACCTCACCATTTCGGGGAATCACTTATGGTTAGATGCGCGTTATATATTGTTTGTGGTGGGGCATTCCCAGCATAGACACTCTGCATATAAAACGGACTCAAGAGATTCTCAGAATTTTCCGCACAGAAAACCAACTATATTTTCAATTTCTCCAGTGATTTGGAACTGGATTGGACCCAATACAGACACATCAGCGCTATGGAAGGAGGCGCGACCTGCGTAGGCCGCCTGCTTATTTAAACCGAAGGATAAGCGATCGTCAGTGGATGATTGGGTCAAAAACGAAAAAGCGGCGTCTCTTATCCGCATCCTGGCAATCAGTTGTCTAATAGGAAGGAGGTCCTCCATCTTCTCGAGATCCCCTTTGAGGATGGACCCCCGTCCATCATCGGATTTATGAAGTTTGATCTCCCCTAAAACATTCCTAACAGCTTGCTTTACCCTCTCCACGCTCTCAGTAGAATGTACCTTAACCCTAACCACTCCCTTCATTCCGCTATATCCCTCTCAGATGTTCTCTCAAGATATCGAACTCTGCCTTGAGGTCCTCGAGATTCCCCTCGTTCAGAATAGTATAATCGGCGAGGGCGATGGCATGCCCCAGGTTGAAACCAAGCTCACGGGCATCTCGGGCCTTGAACGTAGCTATGTCAGGTGGGTCGTCACTGCGGCCTCTAGCTAAAAGACGTGCATATCGAGTCTTCTGGTCGGCAAAAACAGCCACTAGAGTGACCTTAAATTTCCTGCTGAAGACCCCGACCTCCTCCATATTCTTTATTCCGTCTATAAGAATTAGGCCATCGGGTATCTTATCGATCTCGTCAATGCATAGCTTGGCCACGGCGTCATCACCCCCCTCTTTCCTTATCTCCGTGAAGAGACGTCCAAAATTTTCTGGTGTGGGGGGGAGACCTTTTTTCCTGGCGAGAGCCCGTATGACGTCCCCCATGGTCACGGACGCGATCCCCATGTTCTTGAAGTGTGCGACGAGGGTAGTCTTCCCAGACCCAGTCATACCAGTGATCAAAAGGAGCTGTTTAACCATATATCATCTAATCCGTTCAAGAACCGATCACAGGGCCTTAACATAGACGTTCTTAAAGTCTGCTCCAAACATGACTCGTCCAGCCTTAGCCCCCCGCCCCCTTTATAATCGGGCATCAAACCAAACACAGAAGACCTGGATTTAAATTGCTTGATTTTCATCAACCAAATTTTCCAGGGTTGCCCAGCTAACGATCAGACTAAATAAGGAGAACCATAAACGGTTCTGAAATAACATTGGGCCTATGAACGCGCGCGCTCCTCCCAGAACGAGTAGGTGGCCATTATACATTTTACTATTCCAGTCGTCGAGAGGTTCTGTCCTCAGGATAAGATTGCGAGGATGTAAACACCTAGGAATATGAGCGTGGAGCTAATGAGGCGTACTCGACCATATTTCTCCTGTAAGAAAAACACTCCTGCAGCAGCTCCTAGAACGACGCTGACCTGGCGGAGAGCAAGGATGTAACTGACCTGGACGCGGCTCATCGCAATAAGGACGAGAACATAGCCGATCCTCATTAGGAAGCCTCCTGCGGTAGCGTTGACCCAGGAGTTCCTCAATTCCCGTTTTATTGATTCTTTCCCTCGCCTCCAGAGGACAACTACAGTCAATAGAGGAAAAATGAACACCTCAAGCCAGAGAGAGTAAAGCAAAGGGTCCACTGTGCCAACGGCAACTTTGTCTGCGATGGAGTAGACCGTAGTCCAGATGGCAGTCAAAATCGCGAATTGGGAAGCTCGCCCTTTCAAAGAGCGGAATGGGAGGAACAGCCCCTTGAGATCAAAGCTTCTAAGATGAATGGTGTAGACGCCGATTACCATTAGTAAGATACCCACTGCACCCCAAGCCGATATACTCTCGTTCAAAAGTAAAACCGCCAGGACAGATAAGAATAGGGGGGAGGAACGAGCGAGTGGGTAGACGACGGAGAGATCTCCCAGTTCGTATGCCTTACTCAGGGTTATGAAATAGAGGGTCTCAGCTACGGCGCTTACGAGCATGTAGGGAAGGGCAGTAAGGGGGAATGTCCAGTTGGGGAGGAAGATTAGATAGATGGGGATGAGGGTTATGAGGGAGGTGGAAACCATGATCCACATGTAGGCTTCCTTGTCTTCACCTTTCTTCGCGAGGAAGTTCCATGTGGCATGGGAGCACGCAGAGATCATAACGAGGAGGAAGGGGCCGGGTTCCATTGCTCCTAGGGTAGGTGGGTCGTTAATATGCTTGATGTGAGGGGAACCTAGATTATCATTCATTTTTCCCTTTAGCTCGAGATCATGATAACTACTTTATCTTGTATGGTCAATTTGTTGCTGGGTGCGGAGAATTGGGTATCCGGTGTTTCGTCGCGGTCGATGTGGCTGATCCAGGCATCTTAGACGCTTTGAGGGGTTTTCAGGCCGGTCTGATTGGATCTGGGGGAGAACTGAAGCTTGTGAAGCTGGAAAATGTCCATCTAACCCTAAAATTCCTAGGAGACATAGAAAAAAGGCTTCTGGAAGAGGTGAAGCATATAGTGACTAGTTTGAGATTTGAGCCGTTCCGAATGACCCTAACGGAGATAGGAGCATTCCCAAATCTGAGGAGACCCAGAGTGATATGGATGGGTGTTTCTGAGGGAATTGACGAGTTGGCGGCTATTTTCCGTGAGTTGGAGGCGGGGTTTGTTGGGCTGGGGTTCAAACATGAGGGGCGACGGTTCAACCCTCATATCACTATCGCCAGGGTGAGGTCGGGGAGAAATCGGGATTTGCTCATGGAGGAGGTTCTCAAGTATAGAGACGCGGTTTTTGGAGGTTTCGATGTCAGGAGCATTAAGCTGAAGCAGAGCGTCTTAACACCGAGGGGACCGTTATATTCGACCCTAGCGGAGTCTGATCGGAGTTAGTGCGTTGCGCATGCAGTTGATTCCAGGGGTGTCTTGGCAAACGTCTATGAAAGAACGGAGCTATGCATCTACACAGCTACCTGCGACAGTTTCAGCTCAATCGTGAAAAGCAAGAGCTGGATGGAGAGAACCATCTCGGGGCTCCGGAGGGAGAAGCGGGGCGCCCTAACATAGGAGGTGGGAGGCTATAGCCTAAATGAACTATAAGCTCATCTCCTCAACATTACGCGGGTGAAAGAGCGTTGCTACAACGGTTACCGGAGGTGTATCCCGAATTTTGACAGCGCGTGCACGCGTCTCGGGGACAAAACTTAATGGTGATCGACCGCCATGCTAAGGGAGAGGATACTGAGATTGTTCTCAGTATCCACGGTTAACCAGGGGAACCGGTGACTCTAGGTTCCAGATGTGACGACTTTTCACGCCATGTTAGCCGGTTACTCTTGACCTGTACAGTGTGCTTATAGGATTCTTATTTGATCTATTCCCTGCGGTGTACTAGACGGTGAGAGGCTCATCCTGGGAGGAGATACGAGATAGAGTGCTAGATGCCGTGGTACCTGGGCAAGCCGAGGTGGAGGCTGTTGAGAAGTTTGCCCGAAAGGTAGTAGAGGATCTTGGGATTAGACTTGCAGAAGTCGGGATCAGTGGGATTACAGAGGTCCACGGGTCTGTCGCCCGGGGGACCTGGATTTCGGGGGATAGGGATTTTGATGTCTTCATCGTCCTTGAGGAAGAATACAGGAGATCGGACCTCCAAACAGTATTGGATGTTGTAAAAGACTTTGTTGGGGAGGGATGGATCGAGGCCTATGCCGAGCACCCCTATCTGATTGCCGAGATTGATGGCTTCACGGTCGACTTCGTACCATGTTTCCATATAAACCCCAAAAATGGGCTTGTCTCAGCCACAGATAGGACCCCACTCCACACGAGGTTTGTTTTAGATCACCTCGCAGAATCAGCAAAGGATGAAGTCCGTCTCCTTAAGCGTTTCATGAAGGGCATAGGTGTTTACGGTGCCGAAGTAAAGGTGGGGGGATTCTCCGGATATCTCTGTGAGCTGCTTATGATCGCCATTGGTTCCTTTGAGAGGGTACTTGAAACGGCTTCTGGGTGGAGACAGGGCGAGGTTGTGGATCCCTTGAAGAATGCAGATCATGGGAATTTCAAGAAACGGTTCAGGGAGCCCCTAATAGTTCAAGACCCAGTTGACCCTAGGAGGAACGTGGCCTCGGCCGTATCAGAGAACCGGTTTTGGGAGTTCTCGGCCGCTGCTAGGGCTTTTCTTGAGGGGCCACGTTGGGAGTTCTTCTATCCTGTTGAGAGGGAAGTGAATATCGACGGGTTAATGACAAGAGTTCGTAGCCACGGGTTCGACCTAGTCTTCCTAGTGGTGAGGGATGGGGAGGTAGAGGTCCAGGACGTGCTCTGGGGTCAGCTATACAAGTCGGAAAGGGCTTTGGTTACCGCCCTCGGGAAGACGGGTTTCAGCGTGGTCCGCTCCAAAGTCTGGAGTGATGAGTTATCGCGCCATATCTTTGTTTTCGAATTGGAGTCTGCAATCTTGTCATCTTTCGTTGTTAAAACTGGACCACCTGTGAGGATAGTGGAAGGGAGCCGTAGGTTCCTAGAGACCTATACTAGCTCAGATGATACGGTATCAGGTCCCTGGGTGAAAGGGGATCGATGGCAGGTCATGGTGAAACGGGGGAATCGAGAGGTCGGAACCGCGCTTAAATCGCTTCTCAAAGACGGCGGTCGGGGCATAGGCATCTCAGGGGGGATAGCTGAAAGAGTGTCCAGGGGTTTCAGCATTCTCCTCGGAGGGGGGGCCGAATCTGTCGTGACACCCGATTTTGCTGTGATCCTTGATGCTTTCCTGAGGGGCCGGCATGGATGGTTTGAGTGACGTAATCCCCCTCCAAGCGCTCTTGGAGAGTCGCGCCAGTTTTCTTCTCTCTTACCCCTCCTATGATGCCGAGAGGGCACATGTTGTCCTGAAGGAGCTTGAAGCGATGGGTGTCTCCGCTCTCGTTCTGAGGGGGCGCCATATGCTAATTGGCATACCAGTTATGGGCAAAGGGCATGTGGGAGTGGTGATGGCTGCGCTACTTGGAGGAGAGGAGGTTGCCGTCAAGATCAGGCGGACTGATGCAAACAGGACGTCTATGGAGGCCGAGGCAAGATTTCTGGGTGTGGCGAATGGAGTCTCGGTGGGACCGCAACTTCTGAGGGTCTCCAAGGAAGCTTTGGTCATGGATCTTGTAGATGGGTACTACCTCGTGGACTGGGTGGAGGGATTAGGGCCTGGGGAGGTTGGACTTTTGCGAATGGTTCTAATGGACCTCATGGAGCAGGCCCGGAGGATGGACGTCGTAGGTCTGGATCATGGGGAACTCTCAAACGCCCGGCGTCATGTGATTATATCGAAGGGAGTCGTGAGGATCGTAGATTTCGAGTCGGCTAGTATATCTAGAAGATGTGCCAATGTGACGTCATTAGCGCATTATCTCTTCTTCAACCGAGGGATGGCGGGGAGATTAGAAAAGAGTTTGCCGCAAACTGACCGGGGTAAGCTTAAGACTGCTTTGTCGGCGTACCGACGTCGGCCGGGGGAGGGGTCGTTTCAAGAGATATTAGATGTCGCTAGGCTGGGGGGTAAGAGTTTTAGGCGGGGGGTTGATCGTTGTTAGGTACTCGGGACCGTGGTCCAGCTTGGCAAGATTCGCGCTTGGGGTGTGCGAGATCGTGGGTTCAAATCCCACCGGTCCCACCATAAAAAAAATCCTTGATTATCCGGTTTAAGGTTCGTTTAGAACGCGGTTATAACAGTAGTAGACTTCAAGGCCAATTTAAGAGTGCAATCCGTGGAGGCGACCAGTTAGTGAAGGCCCATCATCGTGCCTCAGCAGCGGAGGCCATCCTGTGGCCTATATCCGTCTAGTTTCGGCTAGCGCCCCGTCGAACGTCAGCCCGGGCACGTTCGAGGCAAAGGCGTAGCCGCCATCCCACTCAATCTGCTCGGGGAAGAGGCCCATGGCTAAGCTCCTTGGCTGGGGGGACATATCTACTGGACGCCTACATTGATGGGGGTCATGTAGAGATAGCACACACTACTGCGGCTACAGGGCCTAAGGAGTTCTGAGGGAGATATTGAAGTAGTGGATTTCACGCCAGTGGGTGATCATGAGGGACTCTTTAAGCCCCCCCTGTAATGCAGGGGTAGTTGATGAGCCCCTCCTAGATGACTTTAATGAACCCCCTCAATTTGGAGCTCCACTGCTTCTCCGATATGATGGGAACTGAGACGAGGCGCACCAGAGTCCTGTAGCTTACTGGGTTATCAGATTTCAGCGAACCCTCAAGGATAAAGGGCCTATGCTTCTCGAGGGCCTGACACAGTGTGATCGTGCAAGCGATGTCTAGAAGGGTATTGATGTCAAGGCAGATCTGAATATCATGACTAAGGGATCCCTCACCATGGATATTTGCTCCATAGCGATCCGGATGGACTTCATAGACTCAAGACGTCCCTCCTTGACCCGATACTCTAGGGCTCCTCCCGTTTCAGGCAGCCCCTAACGCACGAACTTCCACCCCTTACACACGGACTTTCCACAGTTCTGCACAAGCTCGTCAGTTGACCGCCCATAGATGTAAGGGTGATAGACCATCCGGTCATAGACGGATCTACCTAGAGCTTGTAAACCAAGAGCCTAAGGGCATTCCACTTAATGTCCAAGAGGGAATACTAGGAGATCGTCCGACGCATGAGGAAGGAGCAAAGTAACTCTAAGGCCAAGCCCTTTAGAATATACATGGATATATATCCAATCCAGATTAAATGTGAATGTTGGAGACAATAATGAATACAATTCAAGAAAACGAACGGTTAAGATACGGGCAGTTTGTTGAGCTACTGAATACTGTCCGGGCCAAGGGCTTGGTATCTGCTAAAAAGCGAAGGGATCTCGACAAACGCTGGCGAGATGAGCCCGCGAATAGGGACATCGTCCTCGAGGAGATTGAGCGGATAATAGAGGGCCACAGCGAGCAACAGATCTCCCAAGATCAATAGCAGCACCACACACGCGGGGTCCATGTGTCTGTGAGGATAGAGAGGGCATTGACGTCACCCTATCCCTTTCTCAGGAACTCAAGCTCGATCTCGATCATCTCAAAGACTTGCCCCCCATCCCGAAGTCCAAGGGAATATGCCCTCCGAGCAGTTTAAAATACAGCGCTATACCGCGATTCTTTTACGCAGAAAAGTCGATAAAGTGGATCCCGTCCATCATTTCGAGCGTTTTTCCATCACTCTAGAATGATCCGTTTCGGGATTTAAACTCGTGGAGAGACTTATGTTTTTAATTCGCCTTGACGATTATATTAGGGAACCTTTTTGAGCTGGTGGGAGGCATCCGGAGAGATCCTGCGTGGGATAAGCAGAGCGGTCAACGCCATTGATCTGGGACAGGTGGAGGCCTTGCTAGACACCCTGATGAACGTAAAGAGGGGTGGGAAAAAGGCCCTTATCCTGGGCGCGGGGAGGAGCGGACTAGTGGGAAAGGCCTTCGCGATGCGCCTAATGCACGTGGGCATTGATGTCTACGTGATGGGGGAGACCATAACACCCGCCATTGGGGAGGGAGACATAGTCATAATTATCTCGGGCTCTGGGAAAAGTGCCATGTCCATAACGGCAGCCCGTGTAGCGAAACGGCTCGGTTCGATCATCTTCTCAGTCACCTGCTACCCCGAATCTGAGCTAGCCCGGGTCTCTGACCATCTCGTAGTGGTTCCCGGACGGGATTCTGTCTCTGAGGAGAGCGAGTACCAGAGCCGCCAGCTCTTGGGAGAACACAAGCCCCTAGTCCCTATGGGGACCCTGTTCGAGGACACCTGCGCCGTCTTCCTAGACGGCCTGATAGTTGAACTAATGACACGACTTGAGGTCACAGAGGCCTCGATGAGAGAGAAGCACAGTACCATTGAGTAAATCGCACGCGATAAAGTGTAGTTCTCCAAATGACTTTTCTTTATTAATTTAGTTCAAACAAGTATTGTTGGTTGAACTCCGACGGCTCCGGAATAAGTAGGAATATTTTAAGGCCCTCACATCAAACAAACAAATGATAGAGATGCAGAGACTTGAGGAGATCGAGATTATGTCCCTGTTTCCCGCAACCCCAGTGGGAGACCCACAGATCAACCCCGACGGCTTAAGAATCCTGTTTACATACTCTGAGGTTAATATTGAAAAGGATAGGTACGACACCCAAATCTGGCTCCTCGATCTCGATACCAAGAAGCCTATCCAGTTCACCTCAGGAGAGAAGAACGCATCCAATCCCCGGTGGTCACCTAAAGGAGACAGAATTCTATTCACATCAAATCGCCCCAGCCTTGGTGACCCTGAAGAAGACAAGAAGAAGCCCCAGCTCTTTATACTCCCCACTGATGGTGGGGAAGCGCGGCAGGTCACCAAGGTAGATGAAGCGGTTCAGAACCCTGCATGGTCCCCCGACGGTAAGAGCATCTTATTCCTCTCCGATGTCTTCAAAGGTGAGAAAGCCGAGGGAAGTGATGTAAAGATCATTCGCCGCATTAAGTACAAGCGCGACGGGAAAGGCTATCGCGTAGGGATGTATCCTCATATCTTTGTAGTACAGGCCAAAGGGGGGAAGGCCAAGCAGCTCACTGACGGACTCTTTGATATCGAGACCGCTACATGGGCCCCCGATTCCACAAGAATAGCCTTTGTCACCATCAGGGGAGAGGACGCAGACAAATCATTCCACAGAAACATCTACACCGTCCCCGTGAAAGGCGGGAAACCCACGCTCATCTGGGAAGGAAAGGGCCCCATTGGGATCCTAGAATGGTCTCCCAACGGGCGATACATCGCCTTCACGGGGAGGGAGCTAAAAGACCCGGACCTCGTCTGGCATAAGAATACTGAGATTTATATCCTCGACTTGGAGGGGAAGGGCGTGAAATGCCTCACCAGCAAATTTGATAGAACCGTAGCCAGGTCATCAGGCCTGAAATGGTCCCCGGACTCTTGTCATCTCTACGCCCTGTTTCCTAAAAATGGTACTACCCACGTCCACAGAATAGGAATTAACGGAGAAGTGAGGCAGTTGACGAAAGGTGAGATGAATATTGGTTCCTTCAGCCTAGACGGCTCGGGTACGAAATTTGCTTTCAATATGTCCGACGCTGTTACCCCATCTGAACTATTCATCCTTGATAAAGAGCAAAGGAGGCTAACCGAGATGAATAAGGGACTTTTGAGGAAGCTCAGAATTATCGCACCCGAAGAGTTCTGGTTCACGGCGAGTGACGGCATCTCAGTTCAAGGATGGATTGTGAAGCCACGGGAGTTCCAAGAGGGGGAGAAATATCCCACGTGTATCCAAATCCACGGGGGTCCCCGAGGGGCTTACGGGTTCAAACTGGACTCCACATGCCACGAATTCCAAGTCCTCGCCGACCACGGATACGCTGTCGTGTACACCAACCCCAGGGCAAGCATCGGTTACGGTGAGCAATTCGCCAGGCTCATTTCCGGGTCCTGGGGGGAAAGGGACTATATGGACATCATGGAGGCTACGGACCACGTCATCATGAACTATAACTACGTAGATCCAGAGAGATTAGGGGTATTAGGGGGGAGTTACGGAGGCTTTATGACCAATTGGATCGTGGGCCACACCGATCGGTACAAGGCAGCGGTGACAATGCGATGCATCAGTAACTGGTACAGCTTCCATGGGACAAGTGACATCGGCTGGATGACCCTGCCCACCCACGAACTCGTTAACGGGAAGGAACCCTGGGACGACCCGGAGCTCTGCTTAGCGAAATCCCCTATCACGTACGTCACGAACATGACGACGCCTATGCTCATCATCCACAGCGAGGAGGACCACCGCTGCCCCATAGAGCAGGGGGAACAGCTCTACATTGCGCTCAAGAAGCTGGGGCGGACCACCGAGTTCATCAGGTTTCCAGACGAGCCCCATGGTCTATCCAGGGATGGGAAGCCAAAACATAGGATAGAACGGCTTCAGCACATCGTCCGCTGGTTCAACAGGTACCTGAAGTAGGACTTCATCCTCCCTCCTTATTTTATCCAGTATAAATAATTCAACAATGAACATTAACAGTTTTCGACGTAATTCTGGCCGACTAGGATAGGTTACGAACTAGTAATCAAAGGCGTTGTATCAACGATAATACCGAGAGGTCTTAAATTGGAAGACCCTCGGGATGAACGCCGCCTGACTAGGAAACTATATCCGGTATCATCGAGATCTAAGGCCTGAAATGGAGATTACTCACGAGGGATCAATGGCCCTCTATAACCGGCTCCTCAAAGATCCACCGCTGGGACCGACGGCGCCAGTAAAACGATTGAGATCTAACGCGTATAATGAGAACGGCAAGCATGTTGTTGCAATTGTCAGATCGGACGACCGTGCTAACGGGATACGCGAGGCCATCTCCCTCCTCGGGGGGCTGGCACCTATTGTCGAGGGGGTCCAGGGTGAGTTTCTCATTAAGCCAAACTGCAACACAGACAACCCATACCCCATAGACTCACATCCTGGGACAGTTAGGGCAATTGTCGAGAGCCTGATGGGTGCTGGAGTGCAGCCGGATAAGATCGTCCTTGGGGAGACCTCCGGGAGAGCGAGGGGACTCCCCACCCGTCAAACCATGGAGAACCTAGGAATGCTTGCGGTAGCCGAGGACCTTGGCATCGGCGTCTGCTTCTTCGAGGAGGAAGAAGAGTGGGTAACAGTTAAGCCACCAGGGGCGCCCTCATGGCCGGAGGGCATCAAAATTCCCAAGCGGGTTTACGACGCCGAGAGGGTGATCCTCACCCCAATTATGAGACCTCATAGCACTGCAACATTCACCATCAGTTTAAAGCTCGTTGTGGGCATGCTCGACTCAGTGGGCCGGGAGTGGCTCCACGACGGCCACGCCCACCACGCGAAAGTCGTGGACCTCAATCTCGCATATTCCGCCGACCTCATAATTGCCGACGCTAGCAAGATTTTGGTCTCCAACAAACGCAACTCAAGGCGCGCCGCCGAGCCAGGGATAATTATCGCGAGTGGCAACAGAGTAGCATCAGACGCAGCATCAGTTGCGCTTATGCGCCTCAATGGGGCTGACAAAGTTATAGAAAGAGCCGTCTGGGAGCACGAGCAGTTCAAAATCGCAAAAATTCGTGACCTGGGACCTCATGGGCTTGAAGGGATCTCCCTAAGGATATTGGACCTAGAAGGCGACCCCGGATTTGAGGACACAGTCTCAGGAATTAGGGACGAATTAGAAAGCTAAGTAATTGAGACAATCGCGTCAAGAATATGGCAGGGGTTGTTTCCCAGATTAGAGGCTCCAGGGAGGTAGAGAGGAGCCAAAGGGGATATGGGTCGCATCATAATAGGAGTCATCAATGGTACAATTTCCTGAGATGATCATCCAGACGGTCCCACGAAGCTTGGAAACCCCTTTAAACTCTGGGTAGACCCGAATACCGATGACTACATTATCCGGAGGAATTCTGGCGATCTTCGCCCATCCTGACGACGAGACATTCGGGTGTGGGGGCACTCTCGCCCACCACGCCGAGGCGGGGCATAACGTAGGAGCCCTATGCCTCACATGCTCAGACCTTGAGCGAGGCCCTGAGCTGAATCGGGCCGCTGAGGCCTTAGGGATCAGAAAGCCCATAATATTCCCCGAGGAGAGCCTTAAGCCAACGCCGGAGCTCATCCGGAAGGTCTCGGACGTCATCGTTAAAAGGCGCCCCTGGGTTGTCATCACCCATCTCCCCTTCGACTATCACCGGGAGCACCGGGCCGCCCACGGGCTTGTTAAAGAGGCACTGGAGTGGGCAGGCCACGAAACGATCTATGACGACCCCTGGGTTGTGGGAAGGTTGCTGCTCATGGAGGTGAACACCCTTATCTCCAGCCCTCACATCGTGGTCGACATCTCCGATGTCTGGCAAAGAAAGGAGGCTGCCATTGAGGCATATGTATCGCAGCTCGCTAAATTCCAATGGGGGTATTACCAGGATTTCATGGTGAAGAAAGCGGAACTCAGAGGCGTCCAAGGAGGCTGCGGTTACGCAGAGGCGTTCCTCATGGAGCCCCTCGCGATCAGCAGCCCCTTCTTCTTGAAGAAGGCGACCAGGTCTCTGTTTTGATTGGGATGATGCTCAAGAGATAATGTTTAAGGTCCAGCTCAGCGTGAAATACACCATAATTGGTGAACGAAACGAAGCACGGTATAAATGTCATAGATTTCCACGCCCACTTCCCTACGGCCAACTGGCAAAGTAGGGGAGATCGGAGGAAACGGCTCCTAGATAAATACGGTGAGGAAAGGATGGGAATATTCAGCACACAGTCTAGGAAATACAGGGCTGAGTGGCGGAAACGTTGGGGGTTTGAGCCCCCCGAGCCCCGGGGCTGCTCTGACAAGCAGCTGGCCGAACGATGGGTTGCTGACATGGACTCCAAAGGCATCAAAATGGTCAACTTTGTCACAGGCGGGGGGAACGAGAACCTCGCCAAAGTCATAAAGATGAACCCCCGTAGGTTCACCGGATTCGCTCATAACGCCCTCTTTGAGGAGGGAGCTGAGGAGAAGGTAAAAAGCGCAGTCAAGGAGCTCGGCCTCAAAGGGTACAAAGTTATCGCCTCGGGACAAACGAGACCCATCGATGACGAAGCAGGATATCCGGTCTGGGAGGCCTGCGAGAGGCTCAGAATCCCTGTGGTGATCCACTTTGGGGTTCTAGGGGGTGGAGGCGGCCCACCCCACAACCTCAGGAACATGAATCCTCTTACCTTGTGGGAGCCAGCCAAGATGTTCCCCCGCCTCAACTTCGTGGTCCCCCACTTCGGTTCAGGTTATTTCCGGGAGCTCCTCCAGCTCTGCTGGAGCTGCCCTAATATCCTCATCGACACCTCGGGATCCAACCAGTGGATGCGGTGGCTCCCATATGAACTTGACCTGGAGAAACTGATAAAGAGGGCAACTGAAACCGTAGGCCCGGACAGACTTGTCTTCGGTACCGACTCCAGCTACTTCCCCCGGGGATTTAGTGAGGTTTATCTTATGAAGCAACTTGAGGCCTGCCACTCCATTGGGCTTGATGATGAGAGCATTGAGAAGATCTTTTACGGAAACGCCGCGAGGCTCCTAAGAGTTGATTGAGTCTATTCCAGAAGGATTTTTAGACCGGGAAGGGATAATCAGCCGTTAACTAGATTTGTGATCGATTTGACGCAGGAAGTTAAAGGTGCCCCCGTCCATAGGATCTACACAGACTACGTCGAGAGCGGGGCCCAGAGGGAGACAGCAACAGAACTCTGGGGAAAAATACCCGTCAATATGGGGAGTGCCTACAAGTTGTTGGGGGGCATCAGAGAGGCTTACGGCTCGATCCCAGATGAGCTTGAGGACCTCAAAAAGGCGATGAAGACTAACATGAGGGGTCTCGGAATCCTCACCAAGAAGGCCTCAGAGAATATCGACCGCCTTGACCGGGGAGCTATCGAGACAGGGCAGCAGCCTTACGCCCTTGGGGGATCCAGCCTCATCCTCAACAAGATCGCCTACATCACCAGTCTGAGCGGCCTTGGGGGGGAGGGCTATGTACCGCTCTTCTTCGTCGCCGACTACGACGGAGTTCAGGCAGAGCTCCTCAATACTCGTGTCCCCAGTCCCTCACCGAGGGGGCTCCTCTTCAGCTACCCCGCGGGCCAAGAATTAGAGAACGCTCCCATCTATAAATTACCTAACCCACCAGAGGCTTGGCTTAAGAAGGCCCTAGAGAGCCTCCGGGGAAACTATCGTGGTCTCCTCAGGAACACCGACCCCGGGATCAGGGATAGGGGGCTCCTCAACCTAGAACATTCAATTACTATCCTGAAAGGAGCCTATTACTCAACAGAAAACGTCTCAGATTGGTCCACTAAAACCATTGGTACCCTCGTCAATCTAGAAACGGATCTAGGTATCCCAATGCTATCCTTTTCGATGCCTGGTTCCCGCATACTGTTTCAATCTGGGTATGAAAACCTTCTCTCAGCTACCAATCGAGAGAGATTTATAAAGGCGACCAACCAGGCTGCGGAACTCGTCAAGGCCTCAGGCTATGATGCTGGGATTGGTCTCAGGGAGACCGATTATGTGCCGTTCTTCCTTGAATGCCAGGAATCAGAATGCAACAGATCCAGAATCGAGGTCAATTACAGCAGAAAAGCTGGCTCTGTCACTGCTAGTATTTCAGGAAAGTGCCCGCGGTGCGGCGAGATGTATCAGTTCTCCTTCAATGCCGGAAGCCCCGATCTCACCGAGATTGCAGAAAATATCTCTCCAAGAGTCGACTCTCGCCAAGTTGTCGTCGACTTTGTTGTCCCGATATTGGCCCATATCGGGGGACCTGGAGAGACAAGTTACTACGCAGAGGTTATACCAGCTGCTAGGGCCCTTGACCTACCATTTCCGGTCTTCGTAAGATACACTAGACTCTTTTATAATGCCCCATGGAACGACAGATACGCCTGGGATCTAAGGGCTAGGGGAAACTGCAACCTAATAGACGGGGAGCTCTTTGAAGCATTAGGCGACTGGGTCGAGGCCAGGAATGCAGATGACCCTGAAGGGCTGAGGAACGCCCATGTGGCCATCCGAGACTTTATCGAGATGACAGCAAGTCGGCTCGAAGCAACCCTCGTATGCCTCAGGAAGGAGATCGAGGAGATCAAAGCAAAACTCAGAGATCCGGAGGACAGGCAAGCCTTAATCACGGAGATGCGGGGAAAGCAGGTGCAAGTTCAGGAGATCGAGCGATATATGTCATCAGCGATGGGCAGATTTAGCCCCGAGAGATTTGGCCAGGAGGTGAGCTGGGCCTGGTTTGACATCGCGACTGTCGCTGGGGTCAGGGATCTTCTGGGGGTCTTCCTCAGACAGTACAACAAGAACACCCCCAACTCTTTGATGTTTTATGCGAATCTATAAGTTAACTGATGTTTGCCCGCGACGGGAGCCTTTAGGCAGGATCCAACCACCTTGGCTTGGAAGTGAAGAAATCCTCTACAGGTAGATCCCTAGAGGGGCGGGATTCATAGAGATGTTTAATGCACTCTTCCTCATTGATCTCTACTCCCAAGCTAGGGCTGTTCGAAAACTTGATATATCCGTCTGTGTCGACACTCTGATTTTCCAAGATTGAGCAAATCAGACTACCATGTTTCAGAATGGTATTCAAAGGTCAAAAGAAATCAAGTTCATTGGGGACACTAGATGATTGTCACGCTCTCATAGGTTTCCAGATATTGACCTACAATCTTCTCCGCGGTATACTTCTCTAACACGGTCTCTCGTGCTGCCTCCCCAAGGCTACGTCTCATCTCCGGGTCCGAGTTGAGTTCAAGAATCTTTTCTGCGATCGCCTCAGGGTTCTTAGACTGCACCAGAAGACCATTAACACCATCTTTGATGATCTCTGGTATCCCACCCACCCTCGTCGCGACCACAGGAAGCCCGCTGCTCATCCCCTCTAGGAGGGTGAGGGGCGCGCTCTCAGTCTCGCTGCACAAGACCACTACGTCACTGCATTTCAGGAGGTTCGCGACGTCACTTCTGAACCCTGTAAGCGTCACGTACTCTTCAAGGTCGAGGCGCTTAACTAGCCGCTCGACGCTAATCCTCTCAGGGCCGTCTCCAATGAGCATAAGCTTAGTGCCTGGATCCTTTCTAGAGACCATCTTCATCGCGTAGACAAGGTCATGAACCCGCTTCACAGGCCGGAAGTTAGAGATATGAGATATAACAACGTCCTCCCCGTTTCCTAAATAGTTCTCTTTGCAAGAATTCGGAGCAAAGATATCGGTGTCGACGAAGTTGGGAATGACCCGGATCTCTTTGTTGATCCCGAGCCTCGAGTAGGCTTCATCCACCATGAACCGGGAGACTGTGGTGATAGCGTTTGCCTCATCAATAGTGTGGGAGTTTACGGGAAGATATGAAGAGTCACTCCCCAAGATGGTTACATCGGAGCCGTGAAGCGTGACAACATAGGGAACGCCTGTCATCTCCCGGGCCAAGTGGGCTGCCGTAGAATGGGGAATGGAGTAATGAACGTGAAACACATCAAGATCATGCTGCTCTGAGACTCGGTACATCTCCGAGGCTAGTGCAATAGTATAGGGAGGATACTTAAACAGAGGATACTCAAGAACGGAAACTAAGTGGACGTGGACATTCTCGGGATCGCCACCCTGGATGGCAACGGGCCTCTCATAGGTGACGAAGTGGACCTCGTGGCCCCTCTTGGCAAACTCGACACCTAGGCGGGTTGCCAAGATCCCACTGCCCCCTACGGTGGGATAACAGGTGACTCCGATCTTCATAGTATAGTTCTCCCTAGAATAATTTCAGAAAGGATGAATGGATCATTTTATAAAAAGAGACTGGTCGAAGCCTACCTATAGCCTAGCTGCGCGCCATGGGAAAAGGAGGTATATGATGGTCTTGGCGTCCTAGATAACGTTCTTATTGACCATCCTCTGGACCTCTTCAAAGTCCATAGAACTCCAAGGTTATCTCTTCTTAGATCTCTGGTTGTCCCCCACTATATTGAGGGCAGTAGTCACGTAGTAAGGGATCACATCATCGCTGGAACCCGAAGCCATGAAGTAACTAAGGAGTGGTTCAAGCTCTTCGGCCTCGTAACTGGTATCCTGCCTCCCGCATGCGTGTACATAAGGACTCGCGCATATAGAACATCATAATGAAGGAGAAGGATACTGTGACGAGGTAGATAAGGCTCTCTTCTAAAGTATTAGAATTTTACAGCAGACACATGACATAAAAAGCCTATGCGTAGCGAAATAACAAGAATGGTGACAGATGAGGGGGGGGGACCGCCTTCCCCCGCAATTTTATTAGGATTGAGCCTCCCGGAAAACGATTTAATTAGCATTGTCCTTAGCTTTAGGGATCAATAATGGATTTCTGTGTTCAGATCAAGTGCTGTAATCACCATGTCCTTGCGGAATATTGCTTCAACGTCATCTGGATCCCGGGGAGCAGGCTTATCATGGGATGGGAAGGCTCCCACTGTGTGACTACGCCCATCCACTGGGAGACGTAGCACCATGGATATCGAAGTCTACCTACAAGAGAAAGGGATCTGGCACAAATTCATTGAAAAATCAGAGACGGTACACACGGCTGACGCCTCCGAGGCCACGGGAATCGATCTCCACAGGATCACCAAGAATCTTGTCTCCAAAACCCGGAAAGGGGAATACGTCTTGCTGGTTGTCCCAGGGGATAGGAGAGTCGATCTCAAAGCCGCGGCCAAGGCATTGGGTGCGAAGAAAGTGAGACTTATACCCTTTTTAGAGGCAGAAACCATTAGTGGATACCCCCCTGGGGGGACCCCGACCATCTTCCACAAAACCTTGATGAGGGTGGTTTTGGATAAGGAGCTGGCGGGCTTTAAGACGTTCTACTGCGGTGGTGGTTCTAATAATAGACTGCTTGAAGTCAGGGTCAACGATATAAAGCGTTTGACAGGCGCAATCGTGGCAGAGATCTCAACGTAGATTACAAAGGTTTCATGGTTAGATCTGTCATAGACATTTGAGACTTCTATATTTGCGCGCGCGGGTTATTTGTCGTATCTAACAAAGATTTGGAAATATCTTTAGATCATATACTACGCGAGCTCAAAACCTTGAAAGGCAAGGAGTGAGATTAAATTAGAGGATTTTTAGGTCATACTTGGCCGCGTATTTTTTCAACAACAATATGGTCAAGGCCGAGGGGGAAATCGATCTCGTTGTGGTGGGCACGTCGCGCGCACTAACAGAGATTCCGAAAAGGAAAATCCTAATTCGTTCTAACACATAATAGACTGCTATGGAGAAACTCAATATAGTGGGATCCTGGCCAGCACTGGTCACCCCCTTCAACGATAACAATGAGGTCGACTACGACATCCTCCGTAACCTGATTGACTTCCAAGTGGAGAACGGGAGCAACGGGATACTCCTCCTCGGCTCCACAAGTGAGGCTACTCTCCTAAGCCAAAGCGAGAGGATCAAGATCATAGACGAATCACTTGCTGCATCGAAGAATAGGGTCTCCGCCCTGGTAGGAGTCTCAGCATCCACTACAAAACTTACCATTGAAAACGCCCGCTACGCCAAGGACGCCGGGGCCGATGGGGGGCTCATTGTCCAGCCCGGATACATCAAGCCGAGTCAGGAGGCCATCTACGGCTACTTCAAGGATGTCGCCGAGGCTGTGGACCTGCCCCTAGTAATCTACAATAACCCCTCGAGAACGGGGGTTAATGTGGAGGCAGAGACAGTGGCCCGACTAGCCCGCTTGGAGAACATCGTGGCACTAAAGGAGGCGGGACCCAACCCATACGGGGTCCTCAGGGTTGTTGAACTCACACGAGGGAGGCTGAACGTATTATGCTGCGATTGCCCTAGCTACGCCCTCATCTTCCCTGTGCTCGCATCTGGGGGGAAGGGCACTAGTAACGTAACGGGCTCTATCGCCCCTCGAGAACTTGCGGTTCTTTCGAAGCCATGGGATAACTATGAGGACGTGGTGCGCTCCAAGGAGACCTTCTTTAGATTCTTCCCATTGATGCGGATGATGTATGTAGAGACGAATCCTGTGCCCCTTAAGGCAGCCCTGAACATGGTGGGAGCTAATGTGGGGAAACCCCGAAAGCCCCTTCAGGAGCTCGGAAAAAAGAACTCGGCAACCCTTAGGCATACAATGAAAAGGCTCGGGATTATAGACGAAAACTCGTATCAATTAGAGTTTTTTTCCAGAAAATGATTATATAACCGAACCTCTGAGAGCACGTATTCAAAGATCCCATACACCTTCCGCGATCAACCAAAGGTGCAAGGTCTTAGCTATTTCTCATAGGTGTTAAACGAAGCTGGGAAGTCTTTCATCTATGGAATTCCACTAGGAACTGGGGATAACGCCCTCGCCAGGGTGATTCCTCCAGTTGATCTAAAACCTGTATCCTCCTGGGGAGAGCACCCCGTTAACATACACCCCTCCCTCTCCGTCTAAGGCGAAAAATCCCGCGGCTATCATCTGGATCGTCAGGGGGAAGATCACCCAATCTCCCTGTCTCTTCAGCTCTTCCTGATGCTCATCCACAGTAACACTGAGAAGGTGTTTATCCAGAGCCAGCTCCCTTAAGACGATCCCCTCTGGTAACCTGACTGGGATGGGCCTGGAGACGACCAAGATCTCCCCATGATCCACTTTATCTCGGACCACATGGGTGCTTGCCCTGAGCTCGGATTCCCCTGCTAGGATGGCGTCCCTTATCACGTGAATTCCTACGTATTTCCGTTCGTTTCCGTCAAGGAGTGAGAGATCAGCGGGATGGACATTTACTATCCTCCCTCTATAGGCCTCCAGGAGGGGCCATGTGGTGATGCTCATGTAGCCAGCGAGGGCAATGAGATCTATCCTATGAGGTGCCAATTTCTCTACAACTAGACGGTCATATTCAGGACGGAGGCTGAGGTCGGACCTCTTTTCCCCTTTCTCCCTGTAAAAGTCCCGGATGTCCTCATACTCATAGGGTATACCATACTCATCCGCGATATCCTTAGCCCTACACCTTTTCTTCCCGTTCCTCAGAAGGCAACCATCTCGGACATCAGAGAAGATTAGGGAGACCTCGAAACGAGAGTCCTCCTCATAGGACCTCTCTATTATCCTCCTCGCGTTGGTTCCAGAACCGGAAACGAAGGAAGCCACCCGCATTAACGTGTCTCCTTTAGGAGCGTAGATTAACGGGGGCCTCATACTCCCAAATTAACTCGATTTTCCATATAAGAATTGGCTGAGGGGTTTTCATTCAACCCCAATCACATTTGAGTCCAACTATATACTTTCAACACCCTCTCCAGAACAAGAACATACGAACATCTTATAATAATAGAGGAGGATTTCACCCAATATCCATGGCCAAAGAGACTCGCATAGAAAATATCATTGTGATGAAGCCTATTCACAAAGCACTCTATCTATGTGAAACTTGCGACCACGTCGTACCCAAGACTGTGGTTTGCCTCTATTGCGGCGCCTTAATTCCCGCAAAGGATTGAGGGTGGCAACTGGTTTATAGTTCCTAAGTCAGGAATTATTCTGATCAGATTGTCAACCAAGCCTAAACGAGTTTTTATAACAAACGACATGGAGGGGACTACCGGCGTTGTGGACTGGAGCCAAGTGGGCAGCGATCAATTGGAGTACGAAAAATACCGTAAGCTCATGGTCGGAGACCTGAATGCGGCGATCGACGGAGCCCTTGCCTCTGGAGTTAAGGAGATCACCATCTCCGACTCCCACGGTAGAATGAAGAACCTACATCCATGGGAGGTCAACGAGGCCGCAACACTGATCAGAGGCTCCCCGAAGCCCTTCAGTATGATGGCGGGAATAAGCGACGAGTTTGACGCAGCTCTATTTGTGGGATACCATGCCCGAAGGGGGACCCCTAACGCGGTTCTCTGCCATACCTACACCCTAGGGGTCATAGCAGTATATATCAACGGCATCGAATTAGGGGAGTTCGGGCTCAACGCGGCTCTTGCTGGGCACTATGGAGTCCCATCCATTTTCATCTCCGGGGACGCCGCAGTCGCCACAGAGGCTAAGGCCCTTATCCCTGAAATCAAAACTGCCGTCCTCAAGAAAGGCATGGGAAGGTACGCGGCTGAATGTATCCACCCAGATAAGACGGGCCCAATTATCAGGAAAATGGTCTCAGAGGCTCTCATAAGCTATGAGGAAATTGAACCTTTCAGATTGGAAACCCCCGTGAAACTTCAGGTTGAACTGGTATCTGCAACGAGTGCCGATGCTGCCTCTATCCTGCCTTATATAGAAAGGCTTGATGGAAGAACAGTGGCGGCGGTCTTCGATGACTACCCGACGGCGTATCGCGGGCTCAACGGCATCTTCTATCTGGCGAGTGGTGCTGAGCGACGCTGAGCAGGCTATCTCTCTTCCCTTCTTTTTTCTAGTTTAAGCTGCAGCTCTTCTCAAAATTCACCGGAAAGATCATGGTCTCTGAGGCGCGCAAGACAACGTTTTTCAAATAATCATAAAATCCATTTTTTTTGGTGCAATAGACTTATATTTTAACTAGGGGAAAGGTGCGGTGAGTTAAAAATGACACTGATATTTAATCCGGCAAGCAACGGCCTTGCAAAGGTTTTTCGCGACTATCAAGAAGAAGCCTTGAGGTTCGTTTGGGAAAGAAAAGAGGAGGGCGCCATCTCGAGAGAGGTCTGGACCCGTGTTAACGAAAAGCTTGTTGGTAAAACGATCAGCCGTGCATCAATAATCAACTTCCTCAACGCCATGGTGGAAGAGGGCGTCCTAGACTATAATGAGAAAACAGGTAAAGGAGGGTATCATAGGGTTTATAGGCCAAAGCTCAATGAGGCCTCTTTCAAAAAGTATGTTGCACAGACCGTGATATCTAGCCTCATGAGGGACTTCCCCAACGAGACAACAGAAGCCATTAAAGAGATCATTTCCTAATAGTCAAAACCAAATACCTCTTCGGCGTTTCTCTAAATCGTGCGCTTCTCTGAGCTCAAACTATCCGGAGATTAACTTCGGGGATAAATCCATCTAAAAGCCCATGTAACGGAGATAGGAGATAAAGGAAAAAGTGTATCCAGCTATAGAGGGACACCTCTCCCTCCACCTGTTTATAGCGGCGCGGGAGCCTATCCCTTGAGGAGGATGTCAAACTACTCAGAGGGAAATCTAAGTCTCAAGCAATTGCTAGAGACGGAACATACGACCCTGATGTTTTTGATAGCCTCAGGAGACTTAAATTAATCTTTTAGGGGGTCTGTGCCGTTGGAAAGTCTCTATCCCAGGATGCTGAGGCGATAGATTGCGGTGTTGCAGACCTTTTCTGGAGCAGTTATACTTGGATCGCTGTCGCTGAAGAGGTAATCGATCTCCTCATAGTAGAGATGATCGCTTAGAATCATTTTTTGGAGCTGTTTTCGCATCCAAGAAGCTTCAAGGCCGTTTTCAAGGAACCGAGAGAATCATCAGGAACGTCGAGGAATACACCGCGTGGAATATTGGTGATTCCGTGGTTGGGGTTCCATACTGTATTTTTTTAGGAGAGAGTATAATTTAGTTAAGGAGAGTACCATGGGATTGAAGAGATTGACCATACCATATGTTCTTGATGATCGTAGTAGAGGTCAACCTTTCACCAGGGAACTAGAACTCGCATCACTTTACATAGTGGGGGATACACGGAGAGGGACAGAAGCTCTGGAGGCCGCCTCCTTCGCGACTTACCCGATCCTTTTCAAGCTATACGACGGGGGATCATTAATGGTCGATCTCCTTGGACTTCATAAGACCAGCCTCAAATACGATATCATTCCTGACGTGGAGGCATTCATCAAAGCCATTAACAAGTTCTCAGTGGAGCCCAAGAAATATCTAAAAACGCTAAAGGGTCTCTCAGGTCATTTTAAAGATTTTACAGGACAAGAAACACTGACGTTCAAAGGGCTTGTGGCCCATCCTCCAAACCCAAGGGAAATAAACTGTCTTCTAGAGAGGGCCAAGACGCAGGAGACAAAGGTTATTTCAGCAATCTTTAGCCCGATCCTAGGGAATAAAGAAGTCAAATCTGTCGTGAACTCTCTTAAAAAGCACAATAAAACACTTGAACAAGACCAGAAAACCCTAGAAAAGACTAAGAAGAGTCTTCAAGAGTCCCAAGATATAGCCCGGAAGGTATTGAGAGAGGAGAAATTAAACATCAACGATAGCAGCGCGAAGATCCAGGAACAATTGAAAAGGGCCATTGAGAAGAAGAGGGCCAGGCTCAAAAAGAAGATGAACAGAGAGACTGCCCGTGTCCGTGAGGCATACAAACGAAAGGTAGGTCCACTAAGGGAGGAGCGAACAAAACGCAAGAGAAAACTCACCCGGGCAGAGAAACGTATTTCCCGACTTAAGTCAGAAGATAGTAGAGAGAAGCTTGATTCAGAGAAAAAGTCCCTGATAGAGCAGAAGAAAAAGTTCGGGGAGCTTGAGAGGGCGGTAAAAAGCCTTCAGGAGGAGAGAGACGCTGAGATCAAGGCCCTGACGGGCCAGTTCAAAGATGAGTTAAAAGGCGACGAGGAGAAGCTGGCTGATGAACGAAGCCAGACGTTAGACAGGCTCGAGGAGATCAAATCCATTGAAGTAGAAATACTGGCTGAGGCAAAAGCGATCTCTGGTCAAATAGATTCCCTCAACCGGAGAAAGAAAAAAAAGCTTAAGGCCGTCGATAAATATAAAATTGAGCTGGATGAGGGAGACCTAGAGATTTCTATACCTTTCTATGTCTTCCACTTCGGTCAGAAGAGGTTCGACTTCCATCCCCCGGTAGAGGTGGTGGATAGCCCCAGCCTCCTTTCAAGGTTCAGACTGATGCTAACGGATGGCTTAGAGAGTAAGGTGAGCAAGCTCATCAGGCCCAGGGGCGGGTTCTCGAATAGGTTCCTAGAGAGGGCGGTGAAGAGCCTGGGTAGGGATAACCCTGTGGGACGGGCATACCGTCAGGAGGCAGAGAGACTGAACCTTTTCCGAAGCAGGGAGGCGGTGGATCAGATTATGCTCGGGCTCGTGAGGCTCCGGCGGGGAGGATGGATAAATGATGGAGACTATATCCGGCTCCAGGAGGCCATCATTGATCACATAGGTTCCATCTCCCAGCCCTAGGCCTAACCGCACTCGTCAATAACCTTAAGATAACAGACGCTATATTCTCGCCAAGATGTCCCGATACAAGGCCCTTGGGGTTGACGTGAAAAAGGAGGGCATCCACGTCTTCAAAGGTGTCGTAAACAACCTTTACCCAGGAGCCTTCTGTGTTATCACCCGGGATCCAGAGAACCCTGAGAGGGGTCTTGTAGCCCACACTGACTCTGCTGGGAGCAAGCCCATCATAAGCTACCTAGGTTACAAAGAGTCAGGGGATCCCTCATGGTTTAAAGGGTTGGCCCAGGACGCCGTCGCGATGAACATCGATGACACCATCTGCGTCGGAGCTGAAGCCATTTCATTCATCGACTACATAGCATATAACCCGATTCTCATCGAAAGGGTTGAGATGCTGGCAGCCCTCTCCCAGGGATTTGAGGGAACGTTTAAAAAACTAGAGGAGATTGGGCTACCCGTTTTATTCGGGGGCGGGGAGACCGCTGACCTCCCTGATCAGATGAAGACCTTAGATGTCTGCGGGGCTCTCTTTGCTAGAGTGGACCTAGAGAAAGCAGTAACGGGTTACCAGATCTCCCCCGGGGATGTGATAGTGGGCCTACGGAGTGGCGGAAAAGTCAGCTATGAGAATGAAGTTAACAGTGGGATTATGTGCAATGGCCACACCCTCGCGAGAAACTGCCTTATGAGTGGAGAATACCTCGAGAAATATCCAGAGCTCGCACACCCGGACAGGGCAAGGTTCACGGGGAGTTATAACATCGACGATAACCCGGTTGGGCTCGGCATGACCGTCGGTGAAGCCTTGACGTCACCCACCAGAATATTCGCCCCAATCGCAGCAAAGGTTTTGGAGAGTGTGGGAGACTCAGTTCACGGCATGGTCCATAACACGGGTGGAGGCCAGACAAAGTGCTTGAGCCTCGGGAATGGGGTAGATTATATCAAGAACACCCTACCGGAGCCTGATCCAATTTTCCACCTTATCCAAGGGGAGGGACATGTGGAGTGGAGGGAGATGTATGAGGACTTTAACATGGGGATAGGTTTCGAGTTCATCGTTGAGCCTGGAGTAGCCGAGGAAGTGATTAGGATCGCAGAGAACTTTGGCATAGGCGTCCAGGTCATCGGGCGCTGCGAAAAAAGTGAGGAGGGCAACACCCTCAAGATAACATGCAAGTCAGACGAATTCCGTTATGCCCGTGATTGATTATTAGACTTATTGAAAATTGGGTAAAATAATAAAGGGAATCCCCTATCTTTTCTCCTGATTGATGAATGATCGTCAACCTAGGTAGTGTAGCCCTCGATACAACCGAGACCCCCTTTAAGAGCGTATCCAGACTAGTCGGGGGCTCGGGTACCTATTCCAGCATTGCTGCAAGCTTCTTCGCCGAGTCGGGGCTGATCGGCATCATAGGGGACGATTTCCCGGAGGAATACATAAACCTCTTTAGAGAAAAGCTCGACCTCGCAGGCCTCGTGATCGGGGAAGGAAAGAGCTTCCATTTCGTCTCGAGCTTCGGATATGATCTGGGGGCCCGGACAACAATAGCCACGGAGCTAAACGTCTTTGGGGACTGGGATCCCATCGTACCCGAGGAGTACAGGAATGCAGAGTTCTTATACCTAGGCAATGTGGGCCCCCACCAGCAGCTCAGTGTCTTAGAGCAGGTGGACAGACCCCGCCTTACTGTAGCGGATACCATAGAGTACTGGATCAACACCGACAGGGCTGGGCTCATCGAGGTTATCTCTAGGGTCAACGGTATGGTTCTCAATGACAATGAGGTGAGGCAGTTATGCCAGACCTCAAACCTGATCATGGGGGCTAAGGAGATCCTTGATTGGGGCCCGAGGTTTGTCATCGTCAAGAAGGGAGAACATGGCGCCATCCTCTTCACCCGAAAAAAGATCTTTCCCACTTGCGGCTATCCCTTGGAAAAGATTAGGGATCCTACAGGGGCAGGGGATTGCTTTGCAGGGGGATTTATGGGCCATCTAGCCCGAAGCGGGAGCCTGAACGAACCAGCCATGAGGGAGGCTGTGGTGTACGGTAATGTGATGGGCTCATTCGCGGTTGAGGAGTTCAGCATCAACAGGTTCATTCCTCTAACCATCAAGGATATTGAGAGACGTTACAATTTCTATAAATCAATGGTCTCTTTTTAACGGACTTGGTTCTTTGGTTATCAGTATTTCTCTATGAATCAGTTGGTTACTTTGGATCTCCTTGACTGAAAAAAGTTAACCATAAGGATACCATATGATGACATAGTATGGCTCAACCCATTGTAAGCGCCCGATGGACACCAGTTCTGCTTGAGGCCGCGGAGAATGTCCGAACCAAGGTTAGGAATGCCCTCCTGAGAAAGGCCTCCCTCGACGTCAACAGCCTTAAACAACTCCTAGACTCAGAGGCTCAGGAGGCGGTAAGGGAAACCCTTAGCAACGCCGAATTTCCAGTCCGGGTCGTGAGTGAGGAGGGTGATTACGACATCGGAGAGAATGGCCCCGTTCTTGTCCTCGACCCCGTCGATGGGACCACAAACCTAGCGCGGGGCATCCCCTTAGCTTGCACAAGCATGGCACTATCGACGACACCTCATATGTCCGGAGTAAAGTTGGGATTGATCAAAGATCTATACTCCGGGGATGTCTATAGGGCCGAAAGGAGCAAAGGGGCATGGAGAGCAGGGCAACATATCACTCCATCAAAATCGAAGCTCGTTAAAGAGGCCCTTGTTTCCTTGGATATCAGCAAGGGCACCTCCGTCGACAGGATCAGACAGCTAATAGTGAGCTCAAGACACCTCCGCCAGACGGGGTGCTCCGCCCTCAGCCTTTGCCATCTTGCTTCAGGAATCATTGATGCCCACGTCGACCTAAGGGAGAAGCTCAGGATCACGGATGTCGCTGCTGGGCTCCTCATCCTCGGGGAGGCTGGGGGAGCATATATCACCGAGAGCTCCGGGGAAGACGACTTGGAGCTCAAAAGGGAGACTACATTAAGACTCATAGCTGCTAATAGCCGTTGGACTCTTGAGGAGATCCTTAAGACCCTGGAGCAGGACTAACACTTTGAGGTTCAGCAGACGTCTTGTACCAGCAGTTTTCCAGTCTCGACCTAACAGGTTCCTGGGAGTAGTCCTCGTGGAAGGCGTTGAGACCCTCTGCTTTGTTCCAAATCCAGGCAGGATGAAAGAGCTCCTCTTTCGTGGAGCCAGGGTCTATATCCTCCCAGTAAAATCGGATACAAGGAAAACCCATTACAACCTCACTCTTGTTGACCATCATGGGATCCTGGTGAGCGTTGACTCCAGTGTCCCGAACAAGATTATTGGAGAAGCAGTTGACAGAGGTATCATCGAACCATTCAAAGAGTTCCATGTCGAAAAAGCGGAGTATACTTTTGGGGAGTCACGCCTCGACTTTCTCCTCAAAAGTGATTCTGGAAAGCTACTCCTTGAGGTAAAGTCGTGCACCCTGATTAGAGACAGAATAGCGCTATTCCCAGACGCACCCACAAAAAGAGGGCACCGCCATCTCCGGACTCTAACCGAAGGCCTCGGACAGGGTAGGTCAGCAGTGTTATTCCTTATCCAGCGGCCTGATGTAAGCAGCTTCAGGCCTAACGTGGAAACTGACCCCGATTTCGCAGCTAGTCTTAAAGAGGCAAAGGAAAAGGGAGTCGAAGTATACGCGTATTCTTCCCAGGTAGATTTTGATGGAGTGTTCCTTGGGTGCAGGGTTCCTATCGACTTGAGAATAATGAAATCCTAAGGAAAATGGATTCCCTCTTTTATCCACGAAATAAGGTGAATTTCCGAACGGATTTAGGGATATTGAGGTAAAAAACTGTTTTATTGAGAAATCGGCATGGAAACGATTTTTAAGATTCGTATCAAGTCTTTAAGAGAAAAGATAGGACAGGGAGGAAAACCAACTCCTGATGTAGGCATCTGGGGATATCGTCCTTGCCTCTTTCAAAGTTCAAGATGGAAACAGAACGGAGACAAGACAGGCAAATACAAATGTCAGACGGTAGGTGGATCGATAAGGCCGAAGCTGCCGAGAGGAGAATGGAGGAGAGAGATCGAATGCTCACTAAACGACAGGAAGACTATAAGGTTATCGAGGAGGTCTTCGACCTCCTTACTGTTGAGGGTATCGACAAGCTCATGCGCCGTGGAACAATCAAGGACCTCGAGGGTGTGATCAAAGCAGGCAAGGAGGCACGGGTCTATTGGGGTATCGACCCCGAGGATAATGAGATAGCCATTAAAATCTACTATACCACTACGGCCGACTTCCGAAAAGGGATGCTGAAATATATAGAGGGTGATCGAAGGTTTAAGCGGGTGAAGAGAACTCCACGAGGGTTAGTATATGCCTGGACTCAAAAGGAGTTCAAGAACCTCCAGCTCGCGGAGAAAGCGGGGGTAAACAGCCCAAAGCCTAAGGCGTTCAATAGGAACATCCTCGTCATGTCGTTCATTGGGGAGGACGGTGTCCCAGCTCCCTTGCTTAGGGAGATCGCTCCCGAGGACCCTAACACATTCTACTTAAAGCTCCTCGCAGAGGCCAAACTGCTCTATACCAAAGCCGGTGTGGTCCACGGCGATCTGAGCGAGTACAATATCATGATCTGGAAGGAGGCCCCTATAATCTTTGATGTTTCTCAAGCCCTACTCATTGAGCACGCCTTGGCGGAGCCCCTCCTGAAGCGAGATATATCCAACATAAACACATATTTCAACCGCCTCGGAGTGGATGTAATCAATTCCGAGGAAGTGGAGAGGTGGGTGAAGGGTGAATCAGAAGACCTATCTTAAGATCCCCCGAGATCGGGTCGGCGCTCTCATCGGCCCCAAGGGGAAGGCCAAGAGGAGAATAGAGCGCTACTTCGGCGTCACCCTGGAAATCGATAGTGAGTCTGGGGCCGTCGAGATCACTGTCAACCCAGAAAACAGTAATGTTACATCTAGCTTCACGGTCCGGAACGTCGTCAAAGCCATCGGGAGGGGCTTTAGTCCCCAGCGCGCAGAGATCCTGGCTAAAGAGGATTTTGACCTTCATATTATCTATCTTGACGAGTTCGTCGGCGATTCAAAAAATACCATAAAAAGGGTGAAAGGTAGAATTATAGGAAAGAATGGTCGTTCCCGGGAGCTCATTGAGGAGATCACGGAAACCCGGATAAGCGTATACGGGGGCACTATTGCCTACATCGGGAGCCCCGAGGGCCTTGAGGCGGCCCGGGAAGCCATCATGCGGCTCATCAAGGGCTCGTTCCACAAGACCGTGTGGAACTACCTTTACGCGTGGCGAAGGAAGATGAAAAAAGACAAGGGGGAACTATGGTATGAAAAACCAGGGCAAAAAGCGGACTTGAGAAAAAGATGACAGAGATAATTTACCAGTCAATTAGCCCCTCGGACTTTTTCTACAGGAATAGGGAGATCGCGGGGTTTAGCAACCCTAGTAGGGCAATATACGCGTCGGTTAGGGAACTTCTCGAGAATGCGCTAGATGCCTGTGAGAGGCAGAGAGTCCCACCTGACATCTTCCTGAGACTCACTGAGGTCTCCACATCAGAGGGAGGCACAAACATCTACATTATGAGGATCGAGGATAACGGCACAGGCCTCCCGCCGAAGCAAATCCCATCAGCGTTCTGCCGGGTATTCTACGGCTCAAAGTATACCCTTCAACAGGCTAGAGGAACCTTCGGCCTCGGGGGCACTATAACGATCCTCTACGGGCAGATCACCACCCATCAACCCGTCGTAATCACCTCGAGCACCGGCGGTGACATCCATGAATTCACGATGATGATCGACATCGAGCGCAATGAGCCCATGATCCTCAAGCATAAGGTAATGGAAAATAAGAAGGGCTGGAGGGGCACTGTTGTCCACCTCCAAATGGAGGGCGACTATAGCAGGATCAAGCGTCGCCTATTGGACTATCTGAAGCAGACTGCAATGGTAAGCCCCTATGCGGATATTACCTTCGTGGATCCAATGGGGAGACTATTCCGATTCGAAAGGGGGACCGAGACAATGCCACCGCTTCCCCAGCCAGTGAAGCCTCATCCCCACGGGATCGATGTGGAGAACTTTCGCAGGCTAGTCACAATTACTAAGGCTAGATCCATGAAGGAGTTCATGACGGGGCATTTCCAGGGAGTTGGCTCGAAAACCGCAGATAGATTCTTGAAATCCGCGGGGATCAGGAACAAAACGAGGCCCAACTCAATGGAACCGGAGGACATAGTTACCCTTGTTCGGGCTGCAAAGGATTTCAAGGATTTTAAGCGCCCTGACGCGACTTGTCTCTCACCTATAGGAGAGGAACTCCTCGAGAATGGAATAAGGAAGGAATTAGAACTCACTGAGAACGACTTCCTAAAAGTGGTCTCAAGGAAACCTTCTACATATCTTGGATTCCCGTTCATAGTCGAAACCGCTATCGCAACTGGGCCTACCATCCGGAAGCAGTTCAAGACGGGAACTACAATAATCAGATTCGCAAACAGGATACCTCTCCTCTTCGACGAGTCAAGCGGAGTCATTTGGAAGGTCGTCAACAAAAACATCCACTGGAATACCTACAACGTCTCCAGTGATACCCCCATGGTTGTCGTCGTCCACGTTTGCTCCACTAAGATCCCCTATAAAACAGTCGGGAAGGAGTACATGGCCGACCAGCCACAAGTGGAGAAGGAAATCACCAACGTGATCAGGACATCTGCTCGGAGCCTGAGGCTATTCATCTCTCGTAGCATTAGGATAGCCAAGGAGCGGCGGAGGCTGGATATATTCGCCAAATATCTTCCCAAGATAGCAGAGTTCTCCACAAAGCTCTCCGACAAGGAGACCCCCCCTGACATCAAGCCTCTACTTATAGCGGTTGGTGGAAAGATCCCTGATGTGAAGAAAAAAATCAATGAGGTCTCTACCATTGACGGATGAAGTTATCAATGATGCAGAGCGAAAGAGAGAAACCATGGAAACAAGCCTCAATCAGCTGGGAGCCCTTATCTATGAGCAGATCCAGAATCGTGAGTTTCCCTGGATTATGATGCAGAGCAGGAGCTCCGATAACATTAGGTATGACAACGAGGTCCGCCAGTTTATACTTGGCGATAGAACGGTCCGTCGGCACAGCCGGAACGTTAAGAACATCCGGCCCTTTACCCAGTTTTTATGGACGGCGTGGTTTGCTAGGGAGCTCGTCCGCCTCAAAAAGACCAGTACCCTCAGGGAGGTCTACTACTCTGCCAGGGGTCAAAGGGACATTGAGTTTTCAGGCCAAACGGAGTCGGACTATATAATCACCGACCTCGAGGTAGCCTTGAATATCCCCCGGGAGTCCTTGAATATCTACCCCAAGGATAGGGGCGCCATCTTTGGAGACCTAAACATCCAATATACATTCCCACCTGCCTACGAAGGGCGAGTGAAGAATCTCACAGATAATCCCGATGGGGCGCCCATTGGACGCAGTCTCACAAGCTCCCAGCTACTTGACACAACTGCAGACAAGGTTATAGTTATTGAAAAGGACGCTATGTTCTCCCGGTTTGTTGAGGAAAAGGTCCACGAAAAGCACAACGCAATACTGATACAGACGGAGGGGACTCCGAGCCGCTCCGCCCGCATGGTGATTCAACGGCTGAATCAGAACATGGGGCTCCCGGTATACATCTTCACTGACGGGGACCCATGGGGGCTCCACATAGCGATGGTCATCATATCGGGCTCAGCCGTTGCAGCCCACCTCAGGGGATTAACCACCCCGGACGCCAAGTGGATCGGGGTCTGGGGAACGGATGTCCTTAAGTACAAACTGCCTACGGAGAATCTAACGGAGAAGGACCTAAAGAGACTCATTGAGCTCAAAAAGGATCCCAGGTACGTAGATAATCTCTGGCAGAGGGAGATTGATATATTCCTTAAAATGGGAAAGAAGGCAGAGCTCGAGGCCTTCAGCGCACTGGGGCTTACCTACATAGTAGACGAGTACCTCCCGGAGAAGCTTGCGAGCATCTGATCCGCCTCAATTTTATATTAGCCCACGTGAAGTAACAGGGGAAGGATCAATGTCAGATGGTGAAGGGCTTACCCTATCGAAGCTTGCAGTGAACTTTTTCGGAGTAATAGTACTAGCCCTCGGCCTTATCATCACATATTACTCGATTCAAGCAGATGTGGGGTTCATCGACCCGGACATTTTCGCACCAGTAGGCGTCCTCATCGCCCTCGCCGGCGGAGTCATGGTAGCTGCTTGGGAGGAATAAAGATAGGGAAACCTGAGGTCAGAGGCGTGATCTTGGCCGGAGGCCAGGGGACGCGCTTCCGCCCCCTCACATACTACCTACAGAAATGCATGATTCCCGTCGGTGAGGAAGAAAAACCAGTCCTTGAACACATCATTCGTCTATTCGTCCACCATGAAATACGCGATTTAGTTCTCCTAGTGGATTACAAATATCGGCAGATAAAAAACTACTTCAACGACGGCAGCAGATTCGGCGTAAAGCTCCATTATATGCTTGACAAGCCAGGTTTCAAGGGGAGCGCAGGAGCCATCGTGAACGTGTATAGGCAGGGGATCATTAACACCGACGATCATCTCGTAGTCTATTATGGAGATATTCTCTCAAACTTCGACCTGAAGAAGATGGTTTCACAACACATCAAGTCAGAGGCCGCGGCGACAGTAGCCTTGGCCAACGGGTTCCGAATCAGGGTCGGGACTGCTAATGTTAAGAACGGGCTCATTAAGGGGTTCCATGAAAAGCCAGAGATAGAGGCACCCGTGAGTGTTGGTATGCTGGTGATCAGTGGATCTGTAGTCAAAGAGATGGATAAGATGCATAAAGGTGAAGCCATGGGATCCTTTGATATGATGGGTGATGTGATCCCACACCTTATCAAGCAGGGAAAACCAGTTGGCGCCTACGTGAGCGAAGAGTTCTGGTACGACCTTGGTTCCTTGGAACGCTACGAGCAATTTGAGAAAGACAAGCTCGATAGAATGCTAAAATATCCTTGTTAAATGCTCTGGCCCACAAAACGTTCATAAACCGTTCTGTGTCTTGATAGAATTGATCATTGTTGAAAGCCCTTGTTTTAGCGGGGGGGTTTGGAACACGGCTTAGGCCTTTGAGCTGTACCCGTCCAAAGATGCTTTTTCCGTTGGCCAACCAGTCCATGCTAGACTGGACCATAAAAAATCTCTCAGAGGGAGGAGTTGACACTATCGTCCTCGCGGTTAACTATATGGCAGAGGCATTGGTGAGATACTTTGGCCCGACGAAATTCAACGTGGGAATAATTTATTCTAGGGAAGCAAGGCCCCTGGGAACAGGGGGCCCCATTAAGAAAGCTAAAGAGAACCTTGTAAACGGCGAGCCTTTCCTAGTCCTTAATGGCGATGTAATATCAGACATCGATTACAGGCGCCTCGTTGAGTTCCATAAGTCTAATGATGGGATAGCAACCATCGCCCTTGTCAGAGTATCGGACCCGAGTAGATATGGTGCGGTAGAGCTTGATGACAACAACAAGGTCTCAAGGTTTGTTGAGAAACCAGAGTTTGGAAAGGCACCTAGCAACCTCATTAATGCCGGAATTTATGTATTCGACAAGGAGATCATGGACTATATTGAGGACGGAGGGAAGGTCTCCACTGAAAAGGAGGTATTCCCGATCCTAGCAAAAGAGGGGAAGCTATACGGGTACGAGGTCCACGGTCTCTGGCTTGACGTCGGGGTCCCAGAATCATACCTAGAAGCGAACCGGCTCATCCTCGAGCAACTCAACTGCGAGGATATGCGTGAGGATCGCGTGGTCCATGAGACCGCAAAGATTCTAGAGCCCACGTATCTGGGAACAGGAGTCAAAGTGGGGGCCCATTCTGTTATCGGGCCTAACGTTTCAATATCAAACCATGTCCATATTGGTGAGGGGAGCAGGATCGATAACTCTATTATATTTCCCGGGGCAACCATCGGGGACTATTCCTCGGTGAGGAATGCCATCATCGGAGAGAACGCGAGCATAGAAAAGTGGGTAAAGGTAGAGTCCGGAAGCCTCATCGGGGACTACGCCACTATCACTGATGGAGTTACAATAACCAAGGGGGTCACAATCTGCCCCTCCAAGACGGTAAGCGAAAGCATTCTTCAGACCCGCCAGGTGAGGTGATGGCGCGCCTCTTCGGAACTAACGGAGTCCGGGGAGTTGCTAACAGTGAGCTGACGGTAGAGCTGGTCACGAGCCTCGCTGCCTCCATCGGCACATATTTCGGGGGGAGTATCGCAGTTGGGAGGGACGGGAGAACTACAAGCTCTATGTTCAGGGACGCAGTCGTATGCGGTCTTATCTCCGTTGGGTGCAACGTCTACGACACCGGGATGCTCCCCACCCCAGCACTACAGCACTCTGTGAAGGAAAATGGGTTGAACGCGGGAATCATGATTACCGCCTCCCATAATCCGTCGGAGTTTAACGGTCTGAAGGTGATCGCTGCGGATGGTGTGGAGGCTTCAAGGAGTCAGGAGGCTGAGATCGAGGAGATCTTTTTTGCGGGAGTTCCCGAGCTCTCGCCGTGGGATGGTATCGGAACGGTTCAGCAGCTAGAAGTCCTCAAGGCATATCAGGAGGCGATCCTGTCCCATGTGGACATCAAGAGAATCAGGGATGCGGGTCTGAAAGTCGCTATTGACCCTGGTAACGGAGTTGCCGCATTCTCTGCACCTGGGATCGCCCGGGCCCTTGCGAGTAGGGTCACTACCTTGAACGTCAATATAGATGGTCGCTTTCCAAACAGAGATTCCGAGCCCAGACCGGATAATCTAGGGGGGCTGCAGTCTCTCGTGATGGCATCGGGGGCTGATCTTGGTGTGGCCTATGACGGTGACGGGGATCGATCCATTTTTGTGGACGAGCGCGGAGAGGCCCATTGGGGGGACCGCTCCTTCGCGCTTATAGCAAGGGAGTATATATTGAAGAATCCCGGTAGACGTGTGGCATCCCCCGTGAACTCGTCCAGAGCACTTGAGGAGGTGGTATCTGGGGCTGGAGGGAGCATTGTGTGGACTCAGGTTGGGAGCGTCGTCGTCTCCCGGAAAATGATAGAGGAGGGAATACCATTCGGGGGGGAGGAGAACGGAGGCATTATGTATGGTCCCCATCTCCAGGTCCGGGACGGCTCCATGGCGCTAGCTTTGGTCATGGAGATCATGGCCGAGACGGGTAAGCCCCTCTCGGAACTCTTAGGAGAGCTACCCCAGTACTACCAGCTTAAGGTAAAGGTACCATGCCCCGAGAGAATAAAAAGGGCAGTCTTGAGGGACCTCCGGAATAAGGTAGATGCACCTCGAGTGGAAACCATCGACGGGGTGAAGTTGATATATAATAACAGGAGCTGGGTGCTTTTCAGGCCCAGCGGGACGGAGCCAATCTTCCGGATCTATGCAGAGGCCGAGAGCTCTGAGACGGTTGAGGCCATCGTCAAGGAGAATAAATCTCTAATGGAGTCGGTAATTGATTCCCTGTCCTAGAGGAGGCTATTCCCGCATCGCCTCGACCAACTCTAGGAGCTTCGCCTTGGGGTCAACAGCCTTTACGACTCCGCTAGCGACCAGAACCCCAGTAGCACCGAGTCGCAAGGCGGCTGCGACATCATCTCCGCTCGTGATCCCCGCTCCACATAGGATATTGACGTTAGGGTTGACCGTTCTACATTCTTCAACAGATCTTAAGACGATCTCGGGCCTTGCAGTTGAGACGGATATCCCGGATCCAATGAGCTCCGGAGGCTCTATCGCGATGACGTCGGGGGAGAATGGAGCGACAGAACGCCCCGTTTCAACCGAGCCCACGCAAACCACTTGGAATAGGCCGGCATGCCTTGCTCGTTTCACCGTAGCTTCGATTGTCTTCAGGGGGAGCTGTCTCTCCGAGTGGTTGATAATTGTCCCCACGCATCCGACCATCGCGAGAGCCTCGGGTAGGATGTGACCGGTAAAGCGGCCGTATCCCGCGAGGTCCATGTGTTGGGCGAAAATGGGGATTTTGACAGCATTAATAACAGCGGTAAGGTCAACTATCTGAGGTGCGACGGCTATGCATACTCCAGTCTCTTGAGATACTAGCTTAGCAATGGTTGCAAGGGCTACTGCCTTGGGTCCGAGGCTCTCCTCATAAGTCTTGAGATTGACCAAAATGAATGGGTATTTTATCATGGAGGTCATGATTAAGAAGTATTGTGTTCTGGGATATATTAGATGCTGGGCTATATATGATCAATAATGAATATTACCACGCATGACTCGTTGGAGACCGAAAATGCTTAGGCGTATCACAGCTCTCTTGCCACTATATGGATGTACACGTCCTCCGACTCGGGCATAGACCCTCTAGGGATAAGCGGTTAAGCACCCACGTAATCCTAGCGGCTCGGGCTTTTGGTGCCTCAGGGGCAACCTATTCTGGGTTAAGTGACCCAGGCCTTGAAGAGTCAATCAGCAAGGTAACCTCAGAGTGGGGAGGGCCGTTCAATCTTGAGTTCTCCAAAAGCTGGCGAAGCGTGATCTCCAGATGGCGGGGGCAGGTCGTTCATCTCACAATGTATGGGCTTTCAATTCAAAAGGTAATTCCCAAGATTAGAGGGGAGGGATCAGATCTTCTTATAGTTGTTGGTGGTGCAAAAGTGCCTAGGGAGGTATATAATATAGTAGATTGGAATGTTGGGGTGACCTCTCAGCCTCACTCGGAGGTGAGCGCTCTAGCTGTGTTTCTCCACGAATTCTGGGAGGGGGGGGAAGTGGACCTTCAGTTCCCAGGGGCTAGGTTAAGGGTGGTCCCCCAAGCCCGAGGGAAGCTGGTTGAGGCAGGGGTTTAAGCTTTAAGTCCGGTGATGTGGCTAGGTACTAGAGGAATCCGGGAAGAAATATGAGCTTATTTAGTAACGTCAGCGATGGTACTGTAGACCAGATCGCATTTATCCTAGGGGGGGAGGAGGGAGTCTTGATTATTGATGTGATCAGGAATGTGGACGAGATCACGGTGGAGGAGATCGCTGGGCAGACGGAAATTCAGATAAACGAGGTCAGGAAAATCCTTTACAAATTCTACAATCATAGTATGGTGGCATCTAGACGGTTCAGGGATAAAGAAACTGGCTGGTTTATCTTTCTGTGGAGGCTACAGCAAGAGTTAATTGAGGCTTTCATCACAGGATTAAAGACCAAAATCCTGAAGAAGCTAAAGTCGAGGCTAAGCCACGAGTTGAATCACGAGTTCTATCAGTGTGGATCCGAGGGTTGTGTTCGGATCACCTTTGAGGATGCCATGGATACTGTATTTAATTGTTCTGTTTGCGGGGACTCACTCAAGCCGGTGGGAAACGATAGTTATATTGATTTTCTTAAGGCGAAGATCGCGGAGATCGAGGGAGAGCTGTAGGCTTGAGTCCCCCTGGGAGAGGCGAAGCAATAGGGATTCTAAAAAGTGCTGGTTGTAATCGCAGCGTCATCAGCCACTGTTTGAATGTGGCGGGGTTGGCGGCCCGAATCGGGGGAAGCCTAGTCAGGGCAGGGTTTGAAATGGATCTCACTTTGGTTGAGGCTGGGGCTTTACTCCATGATCTGGGCAGAAGCGTGACCCATGGGACAAAGCATGCAGTAATTGGGGGGAAGCTGGCAAGAGAGAGGGGGCTGCCATTATCGGTTGTTAAGATCGTGGAAAGGCACATGGGAGCGGGGGTCCCGGCGGATGAGGCGAAAGAGCTGGGGTTTCCTGATGGCATTTATGTGCCAAAGTCGCTGGAGGAGAAGGTAGTTTGTTACGCGGATAAGCTTGCGGAGGGACCGGGGGAGGTAGAGTTTGGGGTGACAGTTGGGAGGATGGCGAAGAAGCTTGGGGCGGACCACCCGGCGTTGGGTCGTATGTGGGCCCTCCATGGGGAGATTACGGGGATGCTGAGCTCGGGCTATCGATAACTCGCGCGCTAGCAGTTGGGACGTTAAAATGCGACCACGGAGACTTTTATTGGAACCCTTCCTGTTCGATCAGGTTTTTTGTGGTTATCGTGGAGGACACCTTGAAAATAATAAAAGTGAATATCGGACTTATGATAAAGAAAGAGACGAGATTATAGGAGCTTGAGAGGGCGTCGCGCAGGACGCTGAATTGTAGAAATGAGAAGGATATTAAAGTGAACCCTATCAAGAGTGATGATATCAGCCCGACAACATAGAAATTTGATAGTAGATCTATAATATAGTATAATTTTGGCTTGCCGTACTTGGTGATTACCAGGGAGATTACCATGCAGGACACAAATAACAACACGGAGGGATGAAGAAACAGTATTGAGAGATACAATCCTACAATGGCGAATGAGACCGCAATCTGGACGAAAGAGAGCATGAATCCCCCATCAAGGACCTTCTTCGAGTAAGAGAAAAAGAAAGAGCTTGCTACCATTTGAATAGAGCTGTGGATAAAGATCACGTTAACCACCAAAAATATCACGGTTAGCTTGTTGTCGATCGCGGCCAATAAGACCATCAAGATTAATGGTAGAGTGTAGAGCAAAGTCATGACGACGCTGTACGCATACTTTGCGACCAGAAGAGCTTCAATTGAAAGATCAGAAGTCTTGAGCAGCCACATCAGCCTCGCCTCATCCCTAAAGATTAACGCACCTGGCGAGAATAGGTGCAGAAAGAGAATGATTATGAAAGGGAGCAGGTATACTGGTGTATAGTTATATGCACCACCTATGACTGCAAGTTCTCTAAATACTTCAAATCTAGTGAAGAGAAGAATAAACATGCCATAATTCGCCATCAATTCCAGAGTGCCTATCATCCAACGCTCGCGTAGGTAAGTTATCACATCCTTCCAGAGGATCGGGATAGACCTAAAGCCTCCATCAAGACGTTTCCAGAAGGGAATCCATTTAATTGAGCTTTGCTGTAAATTTCTGGGGCTCTCCTTTGTTTCCGCCAAGATAACATCGAAACTGCCACTTGTCAAGTAAGAAAATACAATCAACGAAGCATAAATCAGCAACAAGGTTATGAGATTAATTATAATCATATGGGTGTTTGTAGAATCGCTAGCTAACAACGTTAGTGTGTCGCTGACAATTGAAGAGGGATTAAACACCCTGTTGAGTGGATGAATCGTTCCTGATAACGGGGAAAAAACAGTCGCTATCAAACCCAGAGAAGACAAGACAACTATCACCAGGGCGACATTCTTTTCAGCTCCCACTCCGTGGGATGCAGTTCTGGTGGCCAGAAAGGTCACATTGCTCACCTTATGATTCAGCTCGATGAATACTAGAGTTGTGAAAAACAGTACGATTATCTCTAACCTGTTTAGGTTGAAAAATAAAAACACTGGGCTACTCGATACGAATAATAGGATGGTTTTGGGTAGCCTTCTCACTAGATTTCTGAAATACCTGGAAAGGTAAATCTCTCTCCTTGAAACAGGCGATGAGAGAAGTATAAGAGTGTCCGCAAGGTTGAACTTATTTAAAAGATCATTTGAGATAAATCCCTTAATAACAGAATACAAGATCCAGAGGGGGAAAGCAAACATTACAAGTTCTGCGTTCCGGAAAAGCTCCGCACCTAGGACTCGCTGCCATAGCTCAGGAACCCTGAAGAAAAGGTTTAGGCCCTGATTGAGAAACAACAGCGTTACGAGCATAATAACAAAACTAGCTACAAAATAGGACTCCCGCATGGATAGCCTCAGTTCGTTTCCCAGCCTCTTCAGCTCCAGCCTGAGCAGAACAAAGAGTCTCATCTTAGCGCCCCTATCAGCCCGTGTACTCAATAAAGGCCTCTTCTAGAGTACACTCCCGGTCACCAACTTTCTTTATATCTGAAAGGTTACCGCTGGCGACTGTGGTTCCACCATCTATAATAGTTATGGAGTCGCAGATCTTTTCAGCAACATCCAGCAAATGTGTGGCGAGGAGTACTGTTGCGGTCTTTTCACTCTTTCTCCTTAAGATCTCGCAAAATATCTTGGCACTCTTGGGGTCTAGAGCATAAAACGGCTCATCTAGAAGGAATATCTTCGGTTCTCTCATCATCACGGAGCAGATCAAGACCCTCTGCAGCTCTCCCCTTGAAAGTGAACCTATAAATTTCTTGCTTAGATGCTGTATCTCGAATTTTTGCATGTAATTCAGGATTCTAAGATTTAACACATCCGCGGGTATTGAGTGGATCGCTCCTATGAAATCTAGAGTCTCCCGGACCGTCAATGAAGGATACAGCTCGGGGGTTTCTGGAATATACCCCAAGATTTTACTTATGGAGTGCCTATTTTTATCTAAAATTAAGTTATTTATCCTTACTATGCCGGAAGAAGGTTTGATCAGACCACATAATATCTTCAGGGTAGTAGATTTCCCTGCGCCGTTAGATCCTATGAGACCATGAATTTCGCCTTTGACCACCTTGAGGTCTATGCCGTCGAGAATCAGATGATTTTTAAAATATTTTACTAACTTGTCGACTTCTATTACCGTTTCCAAAGTGGATCAAAATCAGGAACGGTGTTATATATCGATTATCAGCGATCTATGAATCTTGACACGCTGTTCCGGGTGATCTCTATGAAGGAAACGATGAACATCAGGAAGATCCCTAGGATGCATGCACCTAAACCCCAACCGACGTGAGTGAACACCCCGACGGATATCCCCCTGCCGAGACTGAGAAAGAATACGACAAGACCCCCCAAACAGGTAAAGAAGATCATAAAGTTGGCCCAGTTCCTGCTATACCTGAAAGAGGTTAGTATTGCGGCCACTGCTAGGATAGCCCCGCCAATAGCGGTGCCCGTGCTTAGGTACCAAATTCTGGTGACCATCTGTCTATCCCTATATAGAGTCCCGAAGAAAGGGCTTAGCTCGATCCTAGCATGATAATGCTTCTCCCCTAGCCTGGTTTTTAGGTTAAAAACGGGGTAAGAATCGTAGTCTAGGGTGATCCACGGACCTAACAGCCCTAAGAGGATCACAAGAGCTACGATCACTCCCAGTCGGTTGACTTTTCTCCTACCGATTAAGCGCCTCATGAAAAATATATCAACTCCGTACGTACAAATGGCACTATTACTCTAGTGAGAGTATATTGCTATTTAGGTGTTGAAAAATTGCCTTGTACATATTATCATTTTCTTGCCAGAAGAGGATTTGAGAAAATACACCGGAGAAGCTCTTGGGAGATTTAAAGGCATCAGGTCGACCTGATTTCCCTTTTGACGAACAATAGATACGATACGGTAAATATGAGCATCATCGCTGCGGTCAACGTCGTTAGGTGAGGCCAGATCAACAATATGCTCTGAGTGAAGGAGAGGGGAGTTGGAAGCATCCCCACAACACGTTCATAAGATATCGGCCCAAGCAACCTCATGTTCGGGATCATAATGACCGAGGAAGCTTGGGTGTAGATGTGTGTAGGAGTAAAAAGGAGCAAGCTCTGAGACGACCCCCCCGTACTCTTGACTATGTCAGCTATCATATATACAAATACGTTGAAGAATATCCAGGTGGCTATCGAGGCGAGGGCTGAGGTGCCCTCCCGTTCGAAAACTATCGAGTACAATAGCCCCAGTCCGATCCAGAAAGAAAGGTAGATCACGCTCACGAAGTAGAACACCGTAATTCTAAGTGCTTCTTCCATGGTCGGTAGCGTGCCCAGTGTCATGACAGTAAACCCTGTGATGATACCGAAGACCCCCATCAAGAGGATAGCAACGGTCGCAGAGGTGGCGGAGAACTTCCCGTTTATTATGGAATCTCGATGTATTGGTTGGGAGACAAGCAACCCCATTGTTCCCTGAGAGGTCTCCCTGTTTATAGCGTCGAAGACAAGTATCAGGCTAATGAGTGGGCCAAAATAGGCAATGAACCCTAAGAATGACGGGATGAGACCAGTTTGTAACGAATAGACTTTGAGGAAAACGGACTCTCCCAGAGTCCTCTTGAGCTGTAACCTGATTGAAGAGATAGAGGAAAAAGACATGGAGAAGCCGATGATGTAGACGAGGAAAGTGATAATATACAGCCTGTAACTGCTGAGATGATCGGCCATCTCCTTCCGGAAGACCTCTAGGGTACCTACCATTAATTACGGTACCTCCGAGTACATCTTATAGATATCACCCAGAGTTCGCTCCACCAACCTGAGCCCCATCAACGACCCGCCTTTGGAGATTATAGCCAACGATAGCTCTGATCTAATATCTCGTTGGCACTCCACAAAGATCATGTTACCATCACTTTTCACCCATCTGACATCTGGCAATTCGGAGATGGACCTAAGAATACTCTCGTTAATATCACGAACTTCAATCTCAATTATCCAATTCTTCTCAAACGTATCTTCTATGTTCTTGATCTTCCCCCTCTTTCTCATCCTGCCCTTTCCCATGATACCTATGTTGTCGCAGACCTGCTGAACGTGGTGTATGAGATGAGACGAGAGTAGTATTGTTGCGCCCACCTCGTTGTTGATTTCGGTGAGAAGATCCAATATTTCCTCAATACCCTTAGGGTCTATCCCCTGAGTGGGCTCGTCGAGGATGATGAGCCTAGGTTCTTTAAACAACACGTTAGCTAGACCCAGACGCTGCTTCATCCCCTTAGAGAATTTACTCACTTTTGTATCCTTATGAACTCCAAGCCCCACATCGTGCAAAGTCTTGTCGATTTGCGTAATCATATCGTTTTGGGGCATACCGTTCAAACGGGCGAAGTATCGCAGGTTCTGACCAGCGGTGAGATTCTCGTAGAATCCAATCTTTTCTGGCAGATATCCGCAAAGTCGTTTGACCCTGAAAGGTTCTTTGACGGGATCAAAGCCGAATACACTAACCGTACCCGATGTGGGCTCTGTCAGGCCGAGGAGCATCAGTATGATAGTGGTCTTACCGGAACCATTCGGTCCAAGGAGCCCGAATATCTCTCCCTCTGAGATGAATAAGTTAAGGTTATCAACTGCTGTGAACTCGCCGTACTTTTTACAAAGACCATTTGTGTTGATGATGGCCTTTGCGGATATTGTCATCTTCTGCCCAGCCGCCAGACGATGCCAACGAGTGCAACAGCCAATACGACAATAATACCGATACCAACGAATCCCCACGAGACATCACCCTTGACGGTAACTCTATAATTTATACTCTCGGAGATCCCTTCCTTCTGTATAGACGAGTAAAGTTTCATTATATAGTCTCCAGGGATGGCATCCGTAGGAGGGGTAATTCTCGCCCTTACCTGCCTAGATCCTGAGCGATCAAGGAGGGGTATCTCTGTTGTGTCAAATTCAACGTCCCATCCTACGGGCTGATCGGATAAGAATATCACCGACTTTAATGGGGCAGTTCCAGTGTTATTCACATTCAAGGAGATGACGCTTGCCTTGCCCTGTTGGGCATCTAGGCTCAGTCTACCATTTGAGGGGATAAACTCAAGGGAGTAGGTTCCAATTAGATAGATACTGAAGACAAGGCTACTGGAGTATTCATCCGACTCTGCTTTCATCTCGATGTCATAATATCCGGGGGCAACTCCGGGAGGGGGAGAGATTAACATATTCAATACTTCACTTGCGCCACCCTTGAACTCTAGAGAGCGTATGAGATTATCTGAGAACCTAGGTTTGAAGGTTACCTGCCAATTGGGAGGATGTAGGGCCGTGAAGTCGATAGTCATATCCTTGGTATCCTTGTTTACAACTTCTACACTGAACTCAAAGTCCTGCCCAGCAGCTCCCTCAATAGAAGGATAAGGAGTACTGACCCTAATGCCGGACTCGGCTATCGTTGCCATTAGCTCCACCTGAACAGTTAGGGATTTACTCAACTTACCATCGCGACTCTCTGCATAAACCATGAAGGTATACAACCCCGAGTCTTCACCGGAGGGGGGTACTGCCTCGAAAATTACAGACTTAGACTCATTAACATCTAGGTATACGCTCTTGACGAGATATCTCCCACTTTTAATGCTATATTCCCAATCTAAAGGTCCTGATAGGGACAGATCGAGGACCTCCTCTTCCTGCCCATTGTTGATCAGGTTTATCTTGAACTCGGCATACTGCCCAATATCTAAGACGATATTAGGGAACGGTGTGTTGATCTTTACATCTCTCTCCGCTGCGAACGCAAGAGGGGTCATCATCTGGACGCAGAGAAAAGCTATAAAAAAAGCAGATAATCTTTTTTTCCTAGTAATCATAAAAAGTTTCCTCATTATCGACATACCAAATGACCCTAGCGATTTAAGGTTTCCATAATAATATAGTCCAAATTTTTTAGAACGTTTTTAAGTCAAAAATAACACGTGGGCAGTCTCAGCCAAACTGCTTGGCATAAATGAGAATAAAATGAGGAAAGAAGTGATTAGTTCACAAGGTGACATGAAACGGAGTGGTCTTTCCCAATCTCGACCAGATTGGGCTCTATCTCTATACACTTGTCCAAAACGTGAGGGCATCTCGATGAGAACCTGCATCCGGGCGGTAGGTCTAGGGCATTGCTCGGAATCCTTCCCTTTATAGGTATCTCGGAGGGGTTTATTTCCGGATCCGGTACCGGCACCGCGGCTATTAGTGCCTGTGTGTAGGGGTGAGTCGGATTCTCGATAATCGTCTCTGTTGGACCCAACTCAACGATCTTGCCCAGGTACATGACGCCGATCCTGTCGCACATGTACCTAGATACCGCGATGTCGTGAGTGATGAAGAGACTGGTGAGTTCCAATTTCTCCTTGAGGTCCAGCAATAAGTTCAGGATGCCCAACCTAATCGATACGTCCAGCATAGAAACAGGCTCGTCAGCTACGAGAAAGCTAGGTTTTAGCAAAAGTGCGCGAGTAATAACTACCCTCTGCCTCTGGCCTCCGCTCAGCTGGTACGAGTATTTTGGCAGTATCATCTCAACGGGTGTGAGACCAACCACCTCCATAACCTCTTTTACCATTTCCAGCTCCTCCTCCGGTGTTTCAACAAGATTATGGATCCTTAGGGGTTCCGCTAAGGTGTCCTTGATGGTGAGCCAGGGACTTAGGTACTCGTAAGGGTCTTGGAAGATCATCTGGAGCTCTAGTGCGAGCTTCTTCAACTCTACCTTGTCTTTAATTAAAGCTAGGTCTTTATCTTTGTAAAACACCTGTCCACTAGTCGGTTTAATGGTGTGCATTATCAGCCGACCGGTGGTCGTTTTGCCACATCCGCTCTCTCCAACTAAGCCAAATATCTCGCCCTCGTAGATATCGAAACTAATATCATCTACGGCTTTCAGGTGTCGTTTCTTTTTCGAGAATATCGACTCTAAGAAACTCTCTCTGATTTCAAACCATTTAGACAGATTTTTTACGCGGATAACTGGTGTTTTCTCCATAGTTTTCACCGCTTCGACTGAATATCCTCCCAAAAGTGGCAGGCTACGAAATGGTTCTTTTCAATCTGATCAAGTATCGGTTCATCCTCTAAACATAAAGGCTGTGCGAAGGGGCAGCGAGGAGCGAACCTACATCCCAGTGGGGGAGCTATGAGGTCAATCGGACTTCCAGGAATACTTGAAAGCTTTTTCTTCTTTCCCTTGATATTAGGGAAGGCTTTGATCAGTGCATTTGAGTAAGGGTGGAGAGGGGTCTTGAATATCGTGGGCACATCGGTCTTTTCTACAAGCTTACCAGCGTACATTATCGCAAGCTCATCGCATGTCTGGGCAATAACGGAGATGTCGTGAGTGATTAACAGCATGGACAGATCCAGCTTCTTCCTTAGGTTCTTTATTAAGTCCATGACCTGAGCGCTAACAATGACGTCTAGGGCTGTAGTTGGCTCATCGGCTATCAGAAGTGATGGATTACAGGCTAAGGCCATAGCGATCATGGCTCTTTGCCTCATGCCTCCGCTCAGTTCCCAAGGGTAATTATCGACCCTAGCGGCCTCTATTCCAACAAGCTCTAACAGCTCTTCAGCTCGCTTCCAGCCCTCTTTCTTGTCGGCATCCTCATGGTAAATGATTGGCTCAGAAATCTGATCCCCAATCGTGTATAGGGGGTTTAGGGATGCCATGGCTCCCTGAAACACCATTGAGATCTCTTTCCATCTGATGTCTCGAAGCTGAGTTTCATTGTATTCGACGATGTTTTTTCCCTTGAAATTAATCTGTCCTCCAACAATACGCCCAGGAAGCGGAACCAAATTCATTAAAGAGTATGCCGCAGTTGTCTTTCCGCACCCGGATTCACCCGCGAGGCCAAGAGCTACACTGCTTTCCATCTCAAAACTTATGTCATCCACGGCTCTTACCGTGCCAAATGGGGTGAAGAAGTGGGTTTTCAGGTTGTTAACTTTCAGTAGACTCATACAACTCACCCTGCTCTATTTTAGTCTCCTAACGGTCGGGTTCATCACGGTATCGAGCCCCTCGCTTAGCAAGTTGAATCCGAGCATGGCAATCAGAACAAAGAGTCCGGGAAAAACTACGAGCCACCATCTACCACTTAGCAAAAAAGCTCGACCGCTAGCTAGGTCTGTGCCCCACTCGGGTGTTGGAGGTGGCACTCCCAACCCAAGGAACCCAAGCCCGGCTATAGCCAGTGTCCCCCTTGCCATTCCAAGGGAGATTGTTACGAACAAGATGGAAATGTAGTAGGGAGCGATGTGATGTCTAATGATATGCCAGTTATCTGCGCCAATAACTCGCTCAGCCTCGATGAAGCCACGCTCTTTTACAGATATAGTCAGGCTTCGTATAAGTCGGAAGTTATAGGGTATCCTCCCTATTGAGATCGCCAGAGCAGTCTGCCAAAGACCGGGACCAAGTACTACAACCATAATCAACACATAGATGAAACTTGGAAAAATATACAGAGCATCCATAAATAGCATCAATATTCGGTCTAGTGTGCCCCCAAAAAAACCGGATGCCGATCCTAGGACCAGGCCTATGACTAAGGATACACCAACTGCTATGAGGGAGATCCCTAGAGAGTACCTGGAGGCTACAACAAGCCGACTGAATAGATCTCTTCCCAAGTTATCGGTACCCATGAAATTTGTCTTTGAGGGTGGAAGTAGGGTTTCATGATCCATCGCCAGTGGATCGTAGGGCACGATGTTGGGTCCAAATATTATAAAGATTACAAGAATTAAGTCGAGTATTCCGCCGAATATTACCATAAGCTGTGCAGATCTTGGAGCTGCTTTAAACAGTTCAAGGAAATTTATGCCTGATCTAAAAAGACTTTTACTTCCACCACTCATCACTCATCACCCTAGTATTTTACCCTTGGATCTGCCAGAGCATAAACGATATCTAACAAAGTATTCATCACAACTACTATGAGGGCGTAAATAGTCACCACCCCTTGGATCATTGTGAAATCTCGAGAGGTTAAAGCTTCCATAAGAAGACTCCCAAGCCCGGGTAAGGCGAATATTCTTTCCGTGATGACGGTACCGCCGAGGAGCCCTGTGAATGAACCACCTACTGAAGTGATTACGGGCAACATGGCATTTCTAAAAGCATGCTTGTAAGTTATCACCCTACTCGGCAGACCTTTAGCTCTAGCAGTGGTGATATAATCGTCCCCAAGAATATTCAACATAGCGGCTCGTGTAAGACGGCTCAGATAGGGCACGCTTGTTATTCCTATAACGAAACAGGGTAAGAAGAGATAGCTCAGGCTCTGGCCAAGGGCTTTAAAGTTAAATGTTAAAATGCTATCGAGCACATACATACCTGTTATTTCTGTTAGACGGAAACCTGGTGGAGAGCGGCCGCTGATTGGAACCAGGCCTAACCATAATCCCAGCACCAACTGAAAAAGCAAAGCGAGCCAGAAACCAGGATTTGAGTGAAGATAGAGTGTTAGAAGTCTAGTTGCGTGGTCAAAAAAGCTGTCCCGCTTCAAGGCGGAGATGACACCGATAGGCACCCCCATGATAACCGCCAAGGATAAACCTCCTAGTGCTACTTCTAATGTCGTTGGAAAGACATCTTGTACTTTCCGAATTACCGGCACCTTATATATCATCGATATCCCAAGGTTGAACCTTGAAAGGTCCTTAAGGAAATCAAGGTACTGTTCCCAAACGGGTCTGTCAAGACCAAGCTTGCCTCTGATCTCATCGACATAGGCAGTCGGGTACTGGTCGCCATACATGATCACGATGGGGTCACCCGGAAGTATGTGCATGATGCCAAATACGGATGTCAGTAGAATAAAGAGCGTCGGAATTGCTAAGAGCAATCTAAAAATTACGTAATACCTTAATTTCATTATCTGCCCCCCGCTAAATCATTATTCTAGCAAACAAGAGCATATTAGATCTATAATAACTAGATAGGGTATTGTTAAAATAAAATATAAAAATAAGCTTGGTAGTTTTTCCATCAGATTTTTCCTAATTACTCGCGCGAATGAAAGCAGTCCTTACAGGCTCACACCCACCTATATCTAATTTCTCACATTCATCCGGAATCTCCACAGAGTTATACCCCAACCACATCCAGACTACTCGGACGCCAATAAACGCAGCATTAGCTTGCCTCAACCCTATAGCGTTAAGAGAAAGCAATTAGCCCATAACCACCGCGGTGGACTCCACCTTCATTGGGGTCCGCCAGACGGGGGAATGGGTGAAGCCGAAGCATGAAAAAAGGAAGCGGTATGGTGACCACTACTTCGCTGTTTATTTCGAGACGAGTAAGGTTGCGGCGTGGGCTGTTTTGGGAGCACGAATTATCCAGGGACATTGATTTAATCGTCCAGAAGCGGGTGGTTAAGGTTTCCTGTGATAATCGGCTAGTGAATATATGAGATTAAAAGAAAAGAAGTAAGAGTGATAACATGCCTTATTATCTCTAATAAAATAAAAAATAATAAAATAAAAAAATAAAAAAGGATTTTTTGGTGGTTTATACTGGTGGTTCGGTTGTCTCCCAATCAGCGGGGATCTCTTTGGAGATCTGCCAGACGCCCTGCCAAGGTTTGTCACAGGTCATCCATGGATTGTAGTCCTTGACCCAGCTATTGTGTGCGTCCCAAAAGCCGTCGTAGTACAGCGGCACTGAGAAGCCTTCGTCGATGATGTAGTCCTGTAGGTAGGTGTAAATTTGGTCCCTTCTTGCTTCCAAAGTCATGTCGCCTGAAGGATACGCGCCTGCTCCCTTAGCAGCCATATAGGTGTTTCTGGCTTCCTCTAACATAGCGTCTATCTCTGGAACATTGAAGCTGATTCGCTGTGCCAGGTCAACGCTTGAAGAGTGCATCTGATAGAATATTTCCGTATCTGGATCGTAGTAGTCGTAAGTCCATCCCCTAAGGAACATTGGTAGCTCACCGGCTCTCGCCATGTCAAAGAAGGTCCCCCTCTCGATGAATTTTAGCTCGAGAGTGATACCGGCCTTTGCAAACTGAGCCTGTAGAATTGTTCCTACGTCCCTGCTGAACTCCTCTCCACGACCAGCGGGATACCAGAACTGAGTTTCGAATCCGTCTGGATATCCAGCTGCGGTCAGGAGCTCCTTAGCCTTCTCGATTCTCTGCGCCATCGGGGTGTCCCTGATGGGCTGGAGGACCGGCTTGAAGTAGAACTGGAATGGTCGCACCATTGAATGTGCAACTGTGGCTGTGTTGAACATCAGCTTGTCAACAATCTCGGTTGGATCGACTATCCACTGAATCGCCTGTCTGACCTCTCTTATGTTGAGAGGTGCAAACTCAGGTGCGAAGTTCATATGTAAGTTCTGCTGCGCGCCTACACCTGGGACAAACACCGTATTGATGTCTGGATCTTTTCTCATATCGGGGACATCGGCTCTTGCCAAGCCCTTACCCAAGGTGGTGTCAATTGTTCCTGCTTTTAGTGCCATCCTCTGAGATGCCGCATCTCCGTAATGACTAACGACAATCTTGTCTAAGTGCTCCATATTGCTAGGTCCGGCTTCGGGACCTAATGGGTTCACGGGGTAATCCTCGTTCTTGAGCATTACTATCCGCTCTCCCTCTACCCAGTCTTCTAGGTAGGCAGGGCCCCATCCAACCTGGTTTATGAAGTCATCGACTGGGTTGGCCTCTAGAGCCCACTCATTTGTAGAAGTTGGGCTATAGATGAAGGAATGGTCCAAAGACATGAGGAAGCATAGCCACACAGGTGGGTAGTTAGGCCATCCGGGGTTGGTATACATGTGAAGTGTCAGGTCATCTATTACGAATAGTCCCTTACTCTTCTTGCCCCAAGATACCTCGTGGCCGTAGATGTGGTATGTCTCCCTGTTCTGCTCACGGTTAGGCATCTCTAAGAGCTCCTGCTCCCAGCAATACTTTACCGCCGCAGCGTTAATGGGTGTGCCATCTCGGAATGTTAATCCCTCCTTTAGCTTGAACTCTACATAGTAGAGCCCATCAGCATCCTGTTTTAGATCCCAAGTCTCACCTACAACAGGGTTGTAAGCGTCTCCATTCGTCCTGTCGACCCAGAAAAGCTTAGTACCTGAAAGGTGCTTGGCGAGGGAGTTCATATATCCTTTGCCCATGTTGATGCCAGGGTGGAAGTCAGTGGAAGTCGTGCCCATGTAAAGGGTCTTCGACCACTCATCCCATCTAGCTGCTAAAGCTTCTTTTGCCTGTCCTTTCTGTTGATTTTGCATGTAGAAATAACCACCGCCGGCAATGACGACTATTGCTATAACCGCTATTGCAGCGTACATGGTCTGTTTGTTTTCCATATTGAATTCCTCTGAAATTGTGGATTTACCTAAGGCAATGTGCTTATTAAGAATTTGCCATAACACGGCATTGGCCTTTGATGGGAAGATCGCGTGCTGGGATGATCCTTGTGACCAAGAGAGTCATTCTGAACTCCTCTTGGCGGAGGCTGGGCAACATGCGATAAAAACGATGTTTCTCCCTGGGCGACCCATCAGGATCACCTTAAGGGCCATAAAGTTCCCGTGCCCTGGTTGTTACATCTGTCTTGCTATTGCGCGGAGGCCTGATTCAAGAGACTATGGGGAATTTCGCACTGTCCCAGGCCTCTATACCTCCATCCATATGGTAGATCCGGTCGTAGCCGTTCTCCCTGAGGATCCCCACAGCGGTGGTGCTCCTATTTCCCGTCCTGCAGTAGACTAACAGCTCATCATTCTTGTTAAGCTGTGAGAGGTATTGAGTTAAAACCTCAACCGGGATATTGATAGCCCCCTGCAGGTGGCCACCATCATATTCGGAGATCGTCCTCACGTCAAGGACCATGAGACTCCCCTTCTCCCTTAGGAGGTTCCTGGCTTCCCTCACATCAACGTTCCCGTAGCTTGAGTTCCCAAAGCCAGAGTGCATGATATAGTACGCTGCCACAGCTAGGCCAATCATTGTAACTATGACCATGATCTGGATCTGTTTTTCCATCTGTAACCTGAGGACATGGGAATTGGCCATTTATCAATATAGTGTAAGGAGATCGAATCATAGGGAGATCTCCTCTGGAACAACAAAAGGGCTGATAGGAACGCTCCAATTGCCACTGACTAGATAGAGAAATCCAGTATGCAGTACCTTCCTGTTAGGGCTTCGCGTATAGGAGGGGCATTGCACGTTGCAGGTGAAAATCCTAATTTTTGTGGACTCTTAATAAAGACAGATTATGGAGGGGATATTTACTCCAATACAATAAAACATCACCCTCGGGTATCAATTCCCGTCGCCGTTTCATTGGATCAACAGCTTGCGCTAATCCAGAATATTAGTTAATACTGCATCGCGCACACTACCCCTGTCCGAATCAATCAACCTAGACTCCCAAGTATTCGTGTATGGCAGTGGCGGCCTTTCTCCCGGCGCCCATAGCCTCTATGACCGTCGATTCTCCTGTAACAATGTCGCCTCCTGCGAAAACGCCGTCCTTAGATGTCTCGCCTGTTTCCGGATCGACCAGGATGTAGCCCCATTGGTTCACCTTAAGGCCCTTTGTCGTTGACGAGATGAGGGGGTTGGCGGTCTGTCCGATAGCTATTATTACAGTGTCTGTCTCTAGGGTGTACCCCGAGTCGGGTATCGGTATTGGTCTCTTCCTCCCTGATTCATCGGGTTCACCCAGCTCCGTCCTTATACACTCCATACCGGTGAGCCTTCCCTCGTTATCTCCTATGAATCTAACAGGGTTCGCGAGAAACTCGAATTTAATGCCCTCCTCCTCAGCGTTTTCAATCTCCTCTAGCCTCGCAGGCATCTCTGCCCTCGATCTACGGTAGACTACCGTGACCTCGTTAACCCCGTAGCGGATGGCCGACCTAGCAGAATCCATAGCGACGTTGCCGCTACCTATTACCCCTACCCGTTTCCCAATCTTGAGGGGGGTATCATACTCAGGGAACATGTAGGCCTTCATCAGGTTCGTGCGGGTCAAGAACTCGTTAGCAGAGAGAACTCCGGAGAGGTTCTCACCCGGGATCCCCAGAAAGCTCGGCAGGCCAGCTCCGGTGCCGATGAAAACTGCATCGTATCTGGAATCCATAAGCTCGTTAATTGACGCAGTCCGTCCCACGATGTAATCCGTGCGGATCTTGACTCCGAGGCCCTTAAGATTATCAAGCTCCCTCTCGACTATTAGCTTCGGGAGCCTGAACTCCGGGATACCATAGACCAGTACGCCCCCAGACTTATGCAGTGCCTCGAATATTGTGACCTCGTGTCCTTTACGGGCGAGGTCACCCGCTGCAGTAAGGCCTGCGGGGCCGGACCCAACCACGGCTACCTTCTTTCCCGTCGGGAGTTCACGATCCGGCATGTAAACGTCATTGGTGTCAGCCTCCCAGTCAGCCACAAACCTCTCAAGGCGTCCAATTGCCACAGGCGCCCATCGCTTTCCCAGAATGCAGCGTTCCTCACATTGACTTTCTTGGGGGCACACCCTGCCACATATTGCAGGGAGAACGTTTTTGTCCTTGAGATTAATTATAGCCTCCCTGAAATTACCTTTTGAGATGCTTTCTATAAACAGCGGAATATCGATCTTCACGGGGCACCCCTCTACACATTGGGGAATCTTGCAGATCAAGCACCGATTTGCCTCGGAGATGGCCTGCTTAGGAGAATAGCCTAAAGCGACCTCGTCAAAATTCTCGATACGGATATTTGGATCCTGTTTGGGCATTTTGGTTTTGGGATTACTGGGGGTCGGCAAAATATCATGCTCCGGTTCTGTAGAGGGAACACTCCTCCTCCTCATGGTAATATCTTTGCCGTTTCGTCAGGAGATCGAAGTCCACTTGATGGGCGTCGAACTCTGGTCCGTCGATACAGGCGAACTTGGTCTCTCCGCCTATTTCCACTCTGCACCCACCGCACATCCCAGTTGCATCCACCATAATGGGATTGAGGCTAACTACCGTCTTAACTGAGTGTTCCCGGGTTGTATTGGCGACCGATCTCATCATGACCACGGGCCCTACAGAATAAACGTAGTCGATCTTCTTTCCTGACTCTAATAGGTCCTGGAGAACCATTACGGTGTATCCTTTCCTCCCGTAGCTTCCATCGTCCGTCGTTATGTAGAGTTCATTAGAGATGTGCCTGAAATCGTCCTCTAGAACCAGGAGATCCTTGGTTCTAGCGCCGATAATTGAGATGACGTAGTTTCCAGCCTCCTTGAGGGCCTTGGCCACAGGAAGGGCGCAAGCCAATCCGATCCCGCCGCCTACGATAACGGTGGTTCCGTAGTTCTCGATCTCTGAGGGAGTTCCTAGAGGGCCAGCCAAATTCAATATCGCGTCTCCCTCTTCAAGCTCACCAAGGTTGATGGTTGTCTTTCCTACCTCGAGAAAGATCAAGTTAATTGTTCCATCGGCGTTGTCCGACTGCTGCACCGTGAGGGGTATGCGTTCCCCTTGCTCGTTTATCCTGAGGACAACGAACTGGCCCGGCAGGGCTTTTGCAGCGATTTCAGGGGCCCTCACCTCTATCTTCTTTATTTTCTCGGCAAGAACCTCCTTACGGAGGATTTCATTCATCGCTGCTTCTTCGAGGGGGTTACTTGAAAAGCTTACTATCATAGGCCTCCATTTCCCCGGTGGTGGGAAGGGTCACAGGTAGGGGTCTTCCCTTATTTACAGGCGCATAGGAAAGGCGCGTACATTAAGAAGGTTAAATGATAGGTTTATTGAGTATTTGGTACCGGCAAGCACGTATAGATGAGAAAGTTACATACCTTATAAAAGACCGCATCATTTCCGTATTAACTGGTTGATATTGACGCGAACAACGGAAATACAAGTTTTCACAGCTGACTGGATATTTGACGGCACCGGACAACCCCCAATCCAGAATGGCATCATCGTTGTTGAGAGGGACGAAGTTGTAGCTATTGGTGAAAAGGGTCAGATGACGGTTCCTCAAGGGTCAGACGTGAAGCACATCGACCTAGGTCACGTCTTCGTCCTACCCGGGCTGGTTGATATACATTCACACCTTGTTCTACCCGGCGACGGAGGCGTTATAGAAACATGGATGAAACACAGCGACGGTATTCTGCTTATGCAGGCCGCGAAAAACGCCCATACTGCATTGATGACGGGCGTCACAACCCAAGCTGATCTGGGTGCAAGGAACAAAGTAGTTTTTTCCCTTAGAAAGGCCATAGAAATGGGGCTAACCCTAGGGCCGAGGCTTATCTTGTGTGGTCGTCCTCTAACGCGCACCTTGGGGCACTGCTGGTACTTCAAGGGTGAAGCGGATGGCCCTGATGAGATTCGACGCGCCGTGCGTCAGCTCGTGGGTGAGGGCGCAGACATCATAAAGATGATGGTCACCGGCGGGGGTACACGGGGCACGGATTCATCTCGACTTGCTTACGATTTTAAGGAACTTCAGGCTGCGAGTAGTACTGCTCATCTTTTAGGGAAGAAGGCTTTAGCCCATTGCGGTTCTACTGAGGGGATCCGAATGGCGCTGGAAGCCGGGTTTGATGTAATCGTCCACGCACATTTCAACGAGCCTGGAGGTATATTGAACTTCCAACCTAAACTTGCACGACGCTTAGCTAACTCACCCGTGTACGTAAATCCAACACTTAACGTGAATATGACTCGAGTACGAAAAATTCAAGCTAAAACCGAACCATTGACAGCGGAGGAACAAAAAAGGCTCCAAAAATATGACGACTGGTGGTTCAACGAGGTGGTCAAAATGGTCGAGCATGGAGTAAGAATGGTAGCCGGTTCAGATTCAGGATGGGTAATGAATCCCTTCGGGGATTTTGTAAGTGAACTTGAGGCCTTTGTTTCGGCCGGGTTATCCGCTAAAGATGCTCTTTTAACGGCGACACGAGACGCTGCCAAGGCTTTAGGATGTGACAATATAGTTGGTACCTTGGAACCGGGTAAAAAGGCGGACTTTTTGGTGGTTTCAAATGATCCCACTGAAAAAATCGGGGCATTGCGTGAGATCCAATCTGTCTGGCTGGGCGGTCAACAGGTCGCTGTATGACTATCCTCATCCAATACCATGCGCGCGAGATAGCCTCGAGTAAAATAGTAGCCAGCTAGTAGCCAATAAGTGTTGGCAAACAGAAAAAACAACTCAGAAAACCACCGTAAAAATAAAAGGCCCCACAGAAAAACAAACCATAAAAAAAAAGTGGGCCGGGCCGGATTCGAACCGGCGGCTTCCGCCTCGTAAAGGCGGCGTCCTACCAGACTGGACCACCGGCCCCCCAGTAGATGGACCATACCCACATAAACAACTATCGAGAGTCAGAGACCAGAATCCCGTTAGTCTCTCCGTCATGCGCCCGCCACGGATTAAGGTTCTGGCTGAAAGGTCTAAATCGTTGCGTCCTAGATCGAGTCAATCGGAAGGATTCATTCTATGAAAGGTATCAAGATCAGAGAGATGACAATAAATGACCTAAACCTTGCCTCAGATCTCCTGGTTCACGGGTGGGAAAATACTACCAATGAGGTCCTAAAAAGGACTTCATAATTACGGAGGGGTTGCTTCTTCGCCTGTTTTGGTGGCGAGGACGTGGTTTGGTGGGGCATATCGGCTATGGAAAGGTGGGCTATTTGGGGAATCTGATCGTCCAACCAGAACAAAGGGGAATTGGGCAGCCCTGATAAATGAGGCCATGGAGCACCTCCTTGTCTCTGGAGTGAAATCAATCCGATTCGACTCTGTTCCAAAGGCGATCAGCTTCTACAAACGCCTTGAGTTCAAGGGGTGAGCCTATCCCTTAGGTTCACAGGGCAAACGCCAAAGAAAGGCGCCACCAGATGCATGCGCATGGATGAAAAGGCTCTGCCCGAGGTCTCGGAGCTCGATCTCAAGCTCTTCGAAGCCCCGAGAGCCAAGGTCTTGAGGAGGGTCCTCACTGATTTCCCCCAGCACTATTTCTTAGTCGGGAAAGCTGAGGGTTGTTGGGTATATAATGGTCAAGCAAGGCAAGGAATACACCAAGATCGGGCCCTGGGTCTGCGATCCTGGAGAGTAGACGATCGCAGAGAAGTTTTTACATCAACTAATGGACGAAGTATCAAGTAAAATACTTTGGTTCAGGATTCTTGGAGGGGGAACCTGATTTCCGGGGCGATTCTTGAACAAAACAGTTTCATCAGCGGTCATTCAAGTCTTAGAATGTGCTACGGGGAACGCGGGGAGACCGGGATCGTTCAGGGGGTTTTCGGCGTAGGTGGACCCAATAAAGGCTAGAGTGAGTCTAAGATTTAGGTTTTCTTTATCGTTATATTGTCTCCAACACTGATGGGGTCTATGTCAAGGGTCTCAGTCTTCACGAGGACGTTCATATGGTTAGGCATATGAGTCATATCGTAACCGGAAACCCAACCCATCGGTCTGCCCCCAATCGAGACTTTATCTCCGACGACGACGAGACCCCCAACCAACACCTCGAAGAACGCGATCGCTGAAACCCGGTCCACCCCACTCCCAGGGCCGGCCTTGTCATCGTCAGTGATCATGAGCTCGTGGATCTCATTTCTACCAAGACCCCTGCTCCTGGAAACGATGAGCTCAAGGTTCCTGTGATCGAAGGTAATATGGAGAAGGGCGACGATCTCCCCTCTGACAGGACGGCGGTCCCCATAAACTGAGGGAGTGAGAATATTCAGGTTATATGGAAACTCAGCCACCGTAGTTACTCCGCTATCCAGACGCCCCGGCGTTCTTCAGGCTCTGTTGAGTCAACGTCCATGTAGAAATGGATGGGCTCTCGGGATATTGAGGCGGACATTGTGTTGCCATTCTTGTCAAAAGCTAGGCAGTTCATCCCTCCGACCTCTTTAAGGGAGAGGATGTCTTTCATGGCCTGGATGCATGCTTCCTCGAGGTCTCTCCCGTTTTCCATGTAACTTAAAATAGTGCGGGCGGTGGATCGCCTGATCGCGAGCTCCCCCCTGCCGGTACAGGTCGCAGCGCCGACATTATTGTCGCAATAGTTCCCGGCCCCAATGATGGGAGAGTCCCCAACCCGCCCCGGCATCTTATAGGCTGTGCCACTTGTGGAGACACCACTGCAGATATTCCCTTTGGAATCCATGGCAAGAATGTTCACTGTGCCGTGCTGATCGTCGCTGAGCTTCTCGTACCAGTCGTGGAGCTTGAATCTGGTATAATTATGGGCCCAATTGGTCCTATTCTTAGTATCGTCGTCGAGGTCCTCGAAAGTGTCGTTCACAAAGGCCTCGTAAGCGGCCTTACTCCTCTCTGTGACGAGATCGGCCTTCTGAAATCCCTCCACCTCTGCGAACATCGACGCCCCATAGCCTACTAAGAGAACGTGAGGGGAAACCTCCATGACCCGGCGGGCGACGGAGATTGGATGAAGGAATCCCTCCAGAGCAGCCACAGATCCAGAGCGCATTCTTTGTCCATCCATGATAGAGGCATCCATTTGAGGCACCCCCATCAGGTTGGGGAGACCCCCCAAGCCGACGCTGCTATCCTCAGGATTCTCCTCAACTGCGTTAGTCGCGACTTCCACAGCCTCTACGGCCGAACCTCCTTGCCGGAGGACCTCGACCCCCAAGTGGAGCATGTTCTTCGAGTTACGGGTCCCAATAATAAAGGGCTTCATTTAATCATCTAACTTCGCTTATCCGAGGTTCTATTAAAAACAGGAACCCAGCTGTAAGTCTTATTACCCCCGTGACTCGAGATGCTCCTTGTTGAAATATCCATGTCCAACGAGGTAACTACGGTATATTTTGAGGGGAGAGGGAAGGAGTTCACTGAAGAGACGTGCCTCTTGGCAAAGAGGAGGGCGAATCAGCTCGGTATAAGGGACATCATTCTCGCGAGCTACACAGGATTCACGGCCCTCAAAGCCCTTGAGATCTTCCAAGGATACAACGTCGTTGTGGTGGCCGGGGTCTTCGGATACAGGGAGCCCAACCAGGACAGGCTCCCGTCCGAGGTCAAGGCGGAAATTGAGGCGAGAGGAGGAAAGGTTGTCCGTGCAGCCCATGCCTTCGGTACCCTAGGGAGGGCAGTGAACCGCCGATTCAAGGTGATCCAAGTCGATGAGATCATCGCTCACGTCTTAAGGCTCTTTGGACCAGGTGTAAAAGTAGGCTGCGAATGCGCATGCATGGCAGTGGATGCAGGGCTTGTTAGGGCAGGCGTAGAGGCTATCTCCATCGCAGGCACCGGAAAGGGCGCAGACACGGCTATCATCTTAAAGACCAGTAACACCCACAAATTCTTCGACTCGCGGATTCTAGAGATCATTTGTAAGCCCCGAGAGTGATGGATCGCCTTCACGCGTGACCGAGAGGCTTAGTGTAGTCATGATATCGTTTACGTCAACGTTCCGTGGCCCCTTGACGTAAACTAAAATCTCCCTGTCCGTAAATGAGAAAACATCCAACGACACCTGAGTATAGGATTTTTTGTGTCAAGAAAAGCTCTGGCACAATCAATAGAGTTAAGAGACCATTAGAATTTCTCCAAGAGGTCCGCAATAGATGGCAGGAAATCCATTTTCTTATTAAGCTAATGGTGAAAAGAGCAGGGCTCACAGGGTCTGCCGTTGCCTGAACTCCTCAACAACCTGTCTCTTCTCCCCTGGAGGCAACGACCTGAGGGGTCGCCTTGGCTCACCCGCGGGGTGACCTAGAGAGGAAAGGGCAGCTTTCACTGCTGCAATCTGGCTGTGCTCCCTTACGAGTACCTTGTTGACATATGACACCACACGCTGGTACCCTCCTGCCCCCTCTAGGTCTCCCCTTTTAACGGCCTCATAGAGGGAGACACAGGTTTCTGGGATCGCGTTGGCTACTGCGAGGATAGCCCCTTTTCCACCCATTGTAAGGGTGGGAAGCGTCATATCTGCAGCCCCTGAGAGAACGCTGATCTTGGACCCGAAGAGCCTGATGTTCTCTGCCATGTTCCCAGGGCTCCCGCTGCTGTCCTTGATACCCACTAGATTGCTGTGCTCATCAGCGATCTTATTCACCACCATGGGCGGGACTCCGTACCCGGTGAACTTAGGGACGTTGTAGAAGATCAGAGGGAAGTCCACGGAAGCGGCAAGGGAGGTGAAATGCTGGTAGACCTCCATATCCGAGGGCTTAATGAAGAAAGGAGGGAGCACAAGAGCGGCCTCTGCCCCGGCCTCCTCGGCGTCTCTGGTCAGGTCTATTGTCTCTCTGGTCCCGATGGCCCCCGTACCGGCAATAAGACTCCCCCTTCCTCTCAGCCTATCCTTTACATAGCGAATGAGATCGATCCTTTCCTCCGGGGAAAGCAGAGGGGCCTCTCCTGTGCTCGCGTTCACCACGATCCCAGAAACACCTGATCGGAGCCAGAAATCCACTAACTCCCCAAGCTTCTCGAAGTCGATCTGCCCCTGACCTGTGAACGGGGTGACATTAGGTACAAAGATTCCGTTAAGATCCATGGATACCACGACACTAAATGAGATAGAACCAGATAAAACATTGCTTGGCACCACGTTATTAACAGGTTCAATCTCTAACTCTATGGAATCATGGAGGTTGGCAAGCATCCTGGCGGTGTTCCCATCAGCCTCAGCTACCCTGAAATTCCACTTTACGCCTTCCTGGAGAACTCAGCAAGGAAGTACCCAAACAGGACCGCAGCAATCTTCTACGGCAATAGGATCCCCTACTGCCGCCTTTGGAACGAATCCCTCCGCCTAGCCGGAGCCCTTAGTAGACTAGGTCTCGAGAAAGGGGACAGGGTCGCCATTCTCCTTCCCAACGTCCCTCAGTTTATCATCGCATATAATGGCATCATGGCAGCTGGCGGTGTCATCGTCCCCATAAACCCTCTTAACCCCTCTGAGGAGATCGCAAGGGAGATCAAAGAGTCAGGAGCAGAAAATATCATTATCCTCGATCGGCTGCTAAATAAAGTTTCAGAGAAGCCGCCGGGGAACTTGATTGTTGCTGAGGCCGCAGCCTATGTCCCCTGGCACCTGAGAACTTTGAGTCGTTTGAGAGGAGAAAGGTGGAGTCCCAAGAGTTCTCTGAGCCTCGAGAGACTGCTGAAAGAGCCGCCGTTAGTGGAACTACCCCAGATCGACCCTAGAAAGGACGCTGTAACAATTCTCTTCACCTCCGGGACAACAGGCCCCCCTAAGGGGGTTATTCTCACTCACCGCAACCTTGTCGCAAACGCTCTCCAGTCTTACCATTGGCTCAGGGGCTGGGGGTACAGTGCTAAGCCTCAGCCGGCAGGGTGGCCTGTTGTGGTTTGTGCTGTCCCCTTCTTCCACAGTTACGGAATGACCGTCGGCCTCAACGAATCAATTCAGTTCGGCTGCACCCTTGTCCTGATTCCAGAGCCCAACGCAAATACCATTATGAACGCTATCAGAGACTATAGGGCAACCCATCTCCCAACCATCCCCTTGTTCATCCGGGAGATCCTTTCCCACCCAGACCTCCCCGGCAAGGACCTCACAAGTCTGACGAGCGTGGTCTCCGGAGGGTCCCGCATTGAACCAGAGCTCGTCAATAGATTTGAGGAGTTAACTGGAGCTACAATCTATCAGGGTTATGGCCTCACCGAGGCTGGTCCCGGCACCCACTGCACCCCAATTGAGGGATCCCCGAATCGGCGTACTGTTGGCCTTCCTTTTTCAGACACTGAAGCCCGTGTCGTGGATCTCCAGCTCGGGGAGATCGATCTAGGCCCAGGGGAGAAGGGGGAGCTCTTGGTTAGAGGCCCTCAAGTAATGAAGGGGTACTGGAATGACCCAGAGGCGACCGCCCTGGTGCTTAAGGATGGCTGGCTCCACACCGGGGATATCGTCGAGGAGGACGTTGAGGGATTCTTGTACATTGTCGGGAGAAAGCTGGACCGGATCATAGCAGCCGGACACACCGTATGGCCCTCTGAGGTAGAGGAGGTTCTTGGGACTCATCCAAGTGTCAATAAGGTTGTCACAATCGGGGTCCCCGACCCCCTAAGGTGTGCCACTGAAGTGGAGGCCTTCGTCACCCTCAAGATCGGGGTGGAACAGAAAGGTATCGAGGACGACCTCCTAGAGCTCTGCGCCCGGTGCCTCGACTACTTTAAGGTCCCTGCCAAGATCACGGTGGTGAATAGCCTACCCCTCACTGTCATCGGAAAAGTCGACCGCGTAGCTGTAGAGGCAGCGCTCAAGCGGCGCCTCCAGGAACACTGGACTTCCGGTCCCTAGTCTGTGAAGCGGATTGTTGCCCCCGCAGGTTCACCTCTGAGCAACCGTAGAACGAAGGAGTCCAGCTGCTATATCTCAGCGAGCCTCTTCTCCCGGGTTGAACCTTAGAAGAGGAGGCTTATCTACCGTAGGATCTTGGAGTTAATTCAGCGGGGATAGGAAGATCTCCCATTTCTAGGAGAGATCCTTCGGGAGGATAGTCAATAACCGTCTTGGGAAAGCCATGCGGGTCAGAATAAGAAGCTGGTCGTCGTTCAGGGTGCTCAGAAAGATCCTGAGGAGATTATTGACTCCGCTCAAAGATATTGAATTAATGCATATACTTTACCTGCTAAAAAAAAATTCACAGGGACCACCATTAAACTTAATGAGGCGCAAAATCAAGCTTCTCCGTCTTAGGTTTTGTGCGCGCTATGGAGTAAGTCAGTATCGTGAACGTAGTGCAACATTCCTTTGTGGCCTTAGTTATTTTCATAGTCCTCTAAATGGTCCTTACCACGTACACGGGGGCCGTAATCCTGTCGGATATAAAAACAAGATAAGAGGTAACGTTCTGAGGAGCTTGAGGAGTTAACTCCCTTCTGACCCCATTCCTTAACAACGAGGAACAGCGGGTCTGCTTTCTCTAGAGAGCAAGAGTAGGGAGCATCTCAGAGCTTGATAACCGACCTCAACCGGGTTGAAATAAAGTAAAGCGACGTCAAAGATATCAACCAGATTCCCGCAATCCACAAAGGATTCAATGTGCTCCGAGGTACAAGACCTGTATGCTCCTCATAAGGTGCCGCGGTGATAGGGTTTAGAAGTGCCTCCGCCGGGGCGTAATCATCGGTTAATATGAGCTCAGTTATATCAGTTATTTCTGAGACTAAGAGAGTAGCTATATACCGTTCAAATGGAACTCCGCGTACAGGATGAGCTACAGCTACACGCTGCAGATCAGGCCCTTCTTGTCTTACGGGTGCTTTAGTTGCGATGAGGTTAATGTTCTGAATTAGAGAGAGCTGCTTGGTTTTAGTGGGGAAGAGGTAAACCTGGGGAAAGACCTCCTTGATGGTAGCGATCTCCGCTTTGATTAGGTCCGAAGTGTCCCCAATTAGGGAAGATATGAGGTTAGAGACGATGACGCCGTCCGGGCTCAGGTGCTCATTGAGTGCCTCGAAGAACTCTATAGTCATGAGGTGGAAGGGGACGTAGGTCTTCGAATAGGCGTCCAAAACCACGATGTCATAGGTCCCAGCCTCCCTGAGGAACGTTCGACCATCCATGACGAAAACCCTTAGGCGGGAATTGTCAGTGACGCCAAAGTGCGCCTTGGCCACGGCCACAACATCCGGGTCGATCTCCACAACATCAACTGTCACGTTCGGGTAGTACTCCAGGAACTGCTTGGGTCCAGAAAAGCCGCCGCCCCCGATGAAGAGGACTCTTTCAGCTGAAGGGTTGAACAGGAAGGCTATATTGAAGTAGTCGGTGTATCTCAATACAGCCCTGTTGGATCCGTTTAGGTACATGGAGCTGTGGAGCATATTGTTCAGATAGAGCGCCCTTGTCCCCTCGGCCTTGTGGTTAATCACGGTCAGTGTGCTGTATGGTGTGTCCTTGCGGACCAGCACGTTTCCTGAGGCCCCCAGAAAGGGGCCCTCGCCCACGAAGAGGGAGGGAATCATAAGGATCAGTATTAGGGAAAAGAGGAGGCCCTTCTCCAACCAAGTCATCCCGACGACGGCCACAGCAATTAGGACGACGCCCAAAGAGAACACTATATGTCTCACCCCGAATCTGGGGAGGAGAACGAAGACCGTGAAAAAGGTCCCAAAGAGGCTACCTGCCGTTGAGATGGAATAAAGGCTCCCAGAGAGGCCCCCCACGTTAAAGATGTTCTCCGCTGATATCCGTACAGAATAAGGTGAGACCATACCCAGTAAAGTGGTTGGGACGGCAAGAAGCAATAAGGATGCGAAAAGGGGGCCATACCTGTTCCCTGCCCCGGAGAGATAGATCACCTCTAGAATTATGGGGGAGGAGAGGGGGATGAGCATGATCAGTATCCCTGCTGAGATCAGGATCAGTGTAAAGGTTCCATAGCTAGGTTGTCGATCTGCCAGTCTCCCCCCTACGTAATATCCCAGAGCCAGAGCGGCCATCACCACCCCGATGAGAGCTCCCCAGACGAAGATGCTGTCCCCGAAGACAGGTGCGAGGACCCGGCTCGTTACGAGCTCGAGAGCCATGACCACGGCGCCCGAGACGAAGACATTGAACCTAATGCCCCATAGGGAGCCCTGCTTGCCTATCATCAAAGGAACCACTTGTGTCAGTATATTTACTAATTGTCATGGTTCATCTCTCAATGATTCTCTAGGAACATTTCATGAACCGATTATGGACTGTATGTTCTAGATCAAAAGAGAGATAGTACAAAGACGGTCAACTCCCGGATTTATAATTGAGGTCAATAAGAGAGACTTGTCGCATGGAGAACGTTGTGGTGTCCATCGCCATGGATTTCCCGCGCATTATCCAAGGCGGGGGATTAGATTCATAACGATGGAGTGAAGTTGGCGTCCAACTAGAGTGCTTAGGAGTCCCTCTGTACAGAATAAATTGAGTGGTAATCCAAGCGCTAGGCGGGAATACCTCCATTCCTGAAGATATAGTAGGCCATCGCCACCAGGTAAAGTACTATGGTCGAAGGCACCAGATAGCGGTAGACTCTGCTCAATTCAGACTTATAGTAGCTATTTGTGAGTATCAAGCAGAGATGCATCGGAGAGGCTATGTACCCCGCGATGAGTCCCACGTAGATCATGCTTACGACATAAATACCGTACTTCCCGAGAAGAGGGAGAAGCAGGGGAAGGATCATACCGACCCCCATGGTGGGGGTCCCCGAGATCGATCCCGCTAGGAGGGGGACCACAACCAAGATCGCTATCAAGGGCACCCCGAGCCCCATCGCCGAATCGAAGAGGGCGACTACCGAACCTGAAGATGCTACCACGAACCTGAAGAAGAACATAGAAACCGCCGCGGTGGTGAGATCCCATCTCACTCCAGATTTGGCAATATCCATAGCTTCACCCAGCTGGACCCGTCTCAAAAGGAAAACCAGGGCGATGGCAGGCACTAAGGCCAGCCAGACGGGAACTCCTATAAGTGTCAGGAGTATCGCCGTGGCTATGGGGGAGAGACCTCGGGCAACTATCCCCAGGCCACCCGGGCTCCTCCTTCCAAAACGCTCGTCTCTGATGAATGTCCCTCCGATGAGGAAGCCTATCACCAAGACCACTACTAGAAGAGGGAGTTGGGCATAGAGATATTCTGTGACAGAGAAACCCGCCATGCTCGCCGTGAGTATTAGTATTGGAGAAAGGGGAGAGGCCCAGTACCAGAGGTGACGGAACCAGATGTTGATATAGGTCTTTTGCTCTGGGTTGAGACCCAGCCTGTCACCCTCAGGATCATTAAATGGTGCCGACATCAATGCACCCCCTGGCATCGTGAGAAGCCCGAACATTGCCGGGATAGCTGCTAAAAAGACCCTAGCGGGGAGGAGCCCCCTAAGCCCCTCGATAAGATCAGTCATCATACCCGTCACCTTAAGGCTGTACCCAAGAATGGAGATTAGGGCCACTGCCATGGAAAGGTTGAGAGTGTTGTAGTCAGTGAGAGTCAGATGGGCAGCCTCGATGAGGACCATGAAAGTGTTCACGGAGGTCATAGCAATTATGAGGGATCCCGTGAGAATGGATAATGAGAAATCTACATTCCTAAGCCGCAGAGTGACTATCATCGCGAAAGCGGCGAGGACGCCGAGGACAGCTAACATGCAAGAGCCCCGTAATTCTCTCCACTAGGTGCCCCCGCTATAAATGTGTTTCAAGATAATAGAAAAGGAGAAAAATGGGACGAGTAAGTCATCATTTAGCTGTTTGTTTACCAGTTATCCTGTGAACCGTTAGAGTGCACGTTATTCCTATCCTGCCCGTTTCTCTTTACGTTACCATGCTGTCAATCCATAGAGATTTTAATTGATTTAGAACCGTTCTATTATTGCTTCTAGTTTAGCCTGAGGTGTTCTTCCCGTCGTTTTCATTATTGTCGGCATTTATCTGAGTTACTAGCGGGACATACACCTTCATGATAATTGCCGGCTTCCAATTCGCGCGCGTGAATACAAGAAAGAGGGTAATTCGCCTATTCCCATCAAGCAAATTATACCGTGAGCTTGTCTAGCCTGTCTCCGAGGGCAGACTTTGACAAGGCGCCTATGGTCTTGTCTACTAGTTGTCCGTCCTTGAAGTAGAGGAGGGTGGGTATGCTCATGATGCCGTACTTCATAGGAGTTGCCCGGTTCTGGTCGACGTTGAGCTTCCCGAAAGCGACTTTTTCACGCTCTTGGGATAGTTCCTCGATAACGGGGCTCAGCATCCTGCAGGGCCCACACCAAACCGCCCAACAATCGATTACCGCGTGTTTATTGCTGGCAACGAAGCTGTCAAAGGTCTCGTCGGTGACTTCTACAACCATGATAATCGAGAATGTGCTTCGTCCGGGTGAAATATAAAGATAATACAGATACTCAACACCATTGAACATAAAATGTCGCCAAAAGACCTCCAGTCCCTCATCACCACCCCCGCCATGAGCGCAATAGAGATCATGCGACACACTCTTGGAGTTAGAACCAAAGTTTGAGGCATATTGAGCGGTCTTGACAAGAAAATCTTCCATGGTCCGAGATCGCGGAAAGGCTTGGGAAGAGCAGGTCCACGGCCCAGTGGGTCCTCCGGAACCTCGTAGATAAGGGGCTCGCCAACAGGGAAGAGCCACTCATCGGCCTTGGGGAGATACCGGTACCTCTATCGGCCCGTCTCACCTAAAATCATGAAAAAGATCATAAAAGTATCCCTGGATAGATGTTGTAAGAGGATGAGCAGCTAACCGGATGCACGCCTAGAGAAGCTAAACGAGATAGGGAGGAGCTACATGGACCTTTAGGATTAGCAGCTCACTAGATATCGGTCTAGCTCCCACTGGGTGATCCCGGGCCGGCTCTCCGCCCAGCTTTTTCCCGTGTTCTCCCCGTAATCAAGGAACTCCTTCGTCTTCAATTTGACCAGACTCTCAGTAAGATAATCCCCTAGGGCTTCGGTGATTACCGGATCTTTCAGGAAGGAGTCGATAGCTTCTCCAAGGTGCTCAGGGAGCATCTCTATGTTCAGCTTTTCGAGCTCCGCCTTGGAGAATTCATACACGTTGTCGGAGTGGGGTTCGGGAGGCTCGATTTTGTTCTTTACACCGTCCATTCCCGCGTTGATCATGGCAACCGCAGCGAGGTAGGGGTTACAGGAGGGGTCGGGGTGGCGATATTCGATCCTAGCAGTCTTATCCATCCCCTCAGGATACCTGGGCACCCGGACAAGGGCCGACCGATTCATGAATCCCCAAGCAATATAGACTGGAGCCTCGTAATGGGGCACGAGACGTTTGTAGGAGTTGACCAGTGGGGCCACTATGAGAGACATGCCACGGGCATGGCTCAAGATACCCCCGATGTACCTAATAGCCATCTCCGAGAGGCCTCCAGTTTCTACTGAGCCCGAGAAAGCGTTTGTCCCAGTCTCCAGATCCAAGAGACTTTGGTGGACGTGGCACCCACTCCCATTCACACCCCAGAAGGGCTTAGGCATGAAGGTAGCGAGCTTGCCATGCTTTTGGGCGATAGTCTTCACGCACAACTTGTAGAGGAGCACATTATCTGCTGTCTTGAGAGCGTCTGAGTAGCGGAAGTTGATCTCCTGCTGGCCCTGGGCTACTTCATGGTGGACTTTGTCTAGCTGAAAGCCTGCAGCCTCGAGGCACATCATAGTCTCCATCTTGATTTCCTCGGTAGGGTCTAGAGGAGGGAGATCGAAGTAGCCTCCTGAGCCGAAAGGTGCGTATCCTCCATTCTCCTCGGATATGTAAAAATATTCGAGTTCTGGACCTGTATTGTAGCCGTAGCCTTCGTTCTCGATTTCTAAAACAGTCTTCTTGAGGAGTCCCCTAGGATCCCCCTCGAAGGGTTGTCCATCGGGTTTTCCGATATAGCAAAACATTGTGGCGATGCCAGGGGTCTCCCACATGGGAACTAGGAACGTCGAGGGATCGGGATGCGCAACAAGGTCGCTCTCGTTCACATCTCTGAACCCAGCAATACTGGAGCCGTCAAAGCCTATCCCGAAGGTGAGGGCAAACTCCATTTCGTACTCGGGGATGAGCATGGCCCGTGGTTTGCCGTCAAGGTCCACTACAATAAGCCGGATGTATTTAATATCCCACTTTTTTAGTAGGCTGTCGATGGCCTCGACAGCTTCTCCCTGGGTCAACTTGAAATCAACCATAGTGGCTTTGACCAAAGCACTTCTCATATATTAACATTTATGAGTGAAAACGATACATATGATTGCTTTCAGTGTAAAACACTATATATTTGTTTAGTATTATAAGGCATAATGGCGTTCTTCTAAACAAATTCAGTTTAGACTTAAGGAAATATTGAGGATTCCAAGGGGGGCGATTTATATGCATAAATGATAAACGAAAAAAACCTTGAATAACCTCAATGAAGTGTATGAAGTTTGTTGCTTACGGGTGTGCATGAAGTTGTTTCTTTGATAAATATATATTAAGCAAAAAGGTAAATTCATATACAACTGTTCAACATAATGTAGATATAAAACACACATGAAAAGAAGGTGGAAATATGTTTGCATTGGACGAAATCGACACGAAGCTCCTCAAGGAGCTACTAGTAGACTCTAAAAGATCCTTCAGGGAGCTCGCCAAGGCCATAGGAGTTTCACCCGCAACGGTGATCAATCACGTCCAGAGGCTTGAGTCGGGGGGGATTATCCAGGACTACTCGGTCCGACTTGATCACGAGAGGCTTGGCTACGAGCTCACGGTGATAATTGAGATCATCGTTTCAAAAGGAAAGCTCTTGGAGACGGATGAGGAGATCTCAAAGATCCCAAACGTCTGTGCTGTTTATGATATTACTGGGGAAACCGACGCGATGGTGATCGCAAAGTTCAGGACCCGGAGCGCCCTCAGTGAATTCACCAAAAAACTCCTCACTATGCCTTACGTAGAAAGAACAAACACCCATGTAGTCCTAACCACAGTTTTAGAGGACTTTCGAATGCAAGACGATATGTTCTGACCTACTTTATTATTCAATAGAGCAAATAGATGACTCAGTGGGATTTCCTCAGAACCCTCCCGGGGAGGGCCCCTGTGTGTTTTCCCCCATCCACCACAAGTTCCCCATTCACCATGACATAGGGTATACCAGAAGCAAACCTATGCGGATTAACAAACGTGGCCTCATCATTCACATTCTCTGGATCGAAAACGGTGAGATCAGCCTTGAAATCCTCCCTGAGGAGCCCCCGATCCCTAAGGCCAAGGCGTAGGGCCGGGGCGGAGGTCATCTTCCGGATCGCCTCCTGGAGGGTCAGGACCCTCTCCCTCACGTAGTGACCAATAACTCTAGGGAAGGTGCCGTAGAATCGGGGATGGGGCTTTCCCTTCCCCAGAATACCCCAGGAGGCGACGGCGCTCCCGTCGGAGCCCACCATCCCGTGTGGACTCCTCATGACGCGACGAACGTCGTCCTCGGACATCCCGAAGCTTACCACAGAGACCTGAGCGTCCTCGTTTAGGAGAAGGTCGAAAACCGCTTCGTAGGGCTCTTTCCCCTCAATCTCTGCGATCTCGCTAATGCGTTTACCCTCGTACTCGGGGTGGTTCTTTGCGGATGCCACCATGATGATATCCCAGTTCCTATAGATAACGGCCTGGTCCTCCCGGATTTTCTCCCTAATCTCTGGGTTCTTGAGGCGCTCCAAGAGTCTATGGGCTCCTCCCTCCTGGGCCCAGTGAGGCATGTATGCTGCGAGACCCGTGCTTGAAGCGATGTAGGGGTATTGGTCAAATGTGACATCAATTCCTGCTTCGCGGCCCTCGGCTACGAGCCTCAAGGAGTCTACAGTCTTCCCCCAGTGAGGTTTCCCGGACGCCTTGAAGTGGGCTATTTGAACGGGTACGTTAGCTTCCTTACCGATATGGATTGCCTCGTTCACCGCGTCAAGGAGTGTTTCCCCCTCACCACGAATGTGACTGAAATAAACCCCGCTATAACCTCTGATAACCTTCGTGAGCTCAATTATCTCAGTGGTCCCCGCATAAGCACTGGGGGTGTAGATTAGGCCTGTAGACATCCCCCAAGCCCCGTCCTCCATTGCCCCCGCAACAAGCGCTTTCATATCATCTAGCTCCGACTTTGTGGGCTCCCTGTCCTCGTATCTCATCACGTTCTGACGGATAGTACCCTGACCTACGAGAGAGACTACGTTAAAAGAGGCTCCCGAGGCGTCGATGATCCCAAGGTAGTCTCCCATAGACTCCCAGCTGAAATGGAAGTCGTCGCCTAGGCGTGCCCTCATGTATCTCTCCCTATATGCCTTGACGCAGGCGTTCATGGGAGCGGCGGAGCTCCCGCAGTTTCCCACTACCTCGGTGGTAACCCCCTGGCGAACCTTACTCTCCACTCTAGGGTCAATGAGGACATTATAGTCTGAGTGGCTGTGAATATCGATAAAGCCAGGGGCCACCACGAGCCCGCCGGCATAGATGGTTCTCTCGGAGTTAGCCCCTGATAGAGATCCCACCGCCTTGATTCTATCCCCCTTTATACCTACGTCAGCCCTGAACCAGGGGTTCCCAGCCCCATCAATCACCTTAGTATTCACGAAGAGAAAGTCTAGATCCATCTGGATTCCCCGTATTAGATTCTTAGTCAGGTCTTAAATCGTTTTTCGGGGCTCAGAGGTCTAAAGGTGAAAGAAAGAGAATCGATCATTCACGAACGCAGTATTCTGTCCGGAAATCTCACTCCAACTTGTTGTCTTGATAAGAGTCTGCTTTTTCCTGTTACGCGAGCTAGCATCAGACTGTTCACTAACACTCAGATCACCTTCCTGTTGAAGACATACAGAATTTCCTCGCCGAGGGCTAAGACGGAGACTCCCTGAGGGGGGATGGCGTCTCTACGGTAGAGACGGTACGGTGGGGATAGACCCACGATCAGTTCTAGGCAGTGGATGATATCCTTTTCTTGAGAGAATGAGGCTTATAGCTTCTTGGGGATAAAGCCAGTGAGCCCCAGAATGTTACCCCGGAATATACCGTCGATGTCCTCAGTGCTCGCGATGGCGTCAGGTCCCTCGCTCAGCGATTTAACAGCCTCGTACTGCTGCTCTAAGATGTTGATCCTATAACCCCGGGGGAAGAAAGAGGAGTCGGTTCCATAGATTACCTTCTTAGCACCCCCAGCAGTGATAGCTCTCTCAAATATCTTTCTGATGTCGAGGTCATATGGGAGATATCTCATCCATGAGTTGGAGCCGCTGGAATCCATATAGATATTGTCAGCCTGATACTGGAGTAGCAGGAGCTCCCTGAAAAACCCGGCCCCGAAGTGGGCGATTATAAAGTTCAGATCGGGAAAGTCACGGGATGGAACCTGGATATCCAAGGGATTTCCATGGCGGAGGTCGGCCTGGCCCCCAATAGTGATGCCGAAGTGAAGAAAGATTGGTAACCGATGCTTCAATGCCGCCTCATAAACACTATAGCAGGCGGCATCATAGGCGTGGAGCTCTGGCCATGATGAAGGGTAGAGTTTTATTCCCTGGAGACCGTCACGGAACACCTTTCCAACTTTCTCGGCTGCATCAGGGTCTTCAGGATTGATGTTGGCGTATCCCATGAAGCGCCCGGGGAACCTTGCCTTTGTCTCAAGGAACTCGTCATATGCGTCAGCGCCAACCATGAATCCCATCGCAGTGATTCCGTATCGGTCCATCTCGTCCACCCACTGCTGGGCAACGTCTGTGGACTCGTCGGGGAGCTCGATCGAGGTCATGTCCGTCCTGGAGCGGGTCCGATTCTCAAAGCTCTCCCGGTTCCTCCCCCTTAGGCTCCAAGCCTTAAGCGTGCTAGCGGTGAAATAGTGGGCATGAGCGTCCACCACCTCAATCCCGATCTTAGATAACATATCAAAAATCCATCCCGTGGTTACCCTTGAATAACGGAGACCTATTGATATCTTTGGTGCTCAGGCCTCTAGTAAAGCCCACTACTTGAATCACTCACAACAGGGGACTTGTTTAGGCGCTTTTTGTTGAATTAGCTGAAGATTAGCCTTTTTTTCGCGTGCACGGGGAGCTTGGATACATTAGGCTTCTTTTGAAGTCAATTGAGAAGATGATCTAGGTTAAATCAGTAATTCTCTGGTAGAAGTTCTCATGAATCGTCTGAATATGAGCTTAAATACAATGCTGATGGAAAATCGGTCACTGAGGATGAGATGAATTAGGCCAAAGTTAGCCGTGAGGAGAACCAAGGACAGTAACTTCACGCGCGCCGGGGCCTAGATGGTAGGCGTTCCACTAGAGGACCTGCATGGGATCCTATGTCACATATCCCTCAAGGGGTCTAAAGTGGTGTACGCGAAAAGGGTGAGGAGTGCCCCATCATGCAGATGTTTGAGAGGTATGAATTGTCGCCTATAACAGGGGACCTCCCTAAGAGGAGAACGGCAGCGGAGGAGTCTACGAGCCCCATCAGGGGCACCGAAGGGCCATAAAGTTCGCCTATCTCAAAGTCCGAAGTAAACTGGCCCTTCCAACACGAGATTAGGTATGGCTTCATCTGCTTGACTCCTTGTATAGTCATCGGCTCCCGTGCAGCCGATTCAATTCCTCGTTCATTCGTTCTCCCTAGGAAGAAGACGGCTTTTTGCCATCCTTGATTAGTCGCAAAATAGTTATACACCTTTTGAAGCCTACAGCTAGTATCTAAATGGTTGATGCTGAAAATTTTTATTCGGAGCTGGGAAAAACCTTCGAGCCTGGGATCATTACCCGGGTAGTCCTCGCCGCGATGAATATGGCGAAGCAGGGGAAAAAGATCATTGGGTTCACGGGAGGCATGTATGATCCACCGTCTCTGCCAGGGGAGGAGGTCAGCGAGATCTTGGCTGAAGCCTCTGAGGAGGACTGGAAGACGATGCTCCAGTACGGGGGCACAGTGGGATTTCCGGAGCTCAGGGAGGAGCTCTCAAAGTTCATGGCCGGCCACGAGATTGAGGCCGACCCTGAAAGAGAGATCATGATAACAACAGGGTCCCAGCAGGCGCTGGATCTTGTGGCGAGAGTATTTTTGGATCCCGGAGATGTCGTTATCGTGGGCGCTCCCACGTATCTCTCAGCTCTAGGAGCGTTCAGGCAATTTAATCCAGAGATCAGGTCAGTGGAGATCGATGGTGGTGGGATGAACATTACGGCCCTTGAGGCAGAGCTTGAGGAGATTGAGGGGGAGGGGAAATGGGCCAAGCTCCTCTACCTGGTACCTTCGTTCCAGAATCCCACGAGCACAATGCTGACGGAGGAAAGGCGGAGGAGGATTGTGGAGCTAGCCGAGGAGCACAACTTCATCATCCTGGAAGATAATCCCTATGGTTACATTAGCTTTGAGGGGGAGATGCCACCACCGATCATGGGGCTGGACAGGGCGGGAAGGACGATGTACACGAGTACCTTTAGCAAGATCGTGTCCCCAGGGATGAGGATCGGGTGGCTTGTGGCCCCCAGTGAGTTCATCACAAAGATGGTGGAGGCGAAGAGTAATGTTAGCATCTGCAACGATGGGATCACCCAATATTTGGCCACACAGTTGTTCAAGAGAGGGGACGTGGAGAGGCAAATATCAAAGGTGACAGAGATATACAGACGAAAGAGGGATCTAATGCTTGAAACAATGGCAACCAACTTTCCAGAGGAGACGGAGTGGAACGACCCAAAAGGGGGGCTTTTCCTCTGGGTGAAGATGCCGGAGCACGTAAACACCACAAAGATCTTGAAGAATGCTGTGGAGAATGGCGTCGCCTACATCCCGGGCTCCAACTTTTTTGCCGAGCCGGTGCACAACTATATGCGGCTCAACTACAGTCACCCCTCTGAGGCGGATATTGTAGAAGGTATCCAGATCCTGGGCAGTCTGCTGAAGAAGGCAATTTAGGAGCCTCTCCCCACCCCTATTTTTTCGCGAGTGTAATGCTTCTGAGTTTCTTGAGCATATTAAGAGCAGATCAGCTTCGCCTATATCAATCAGGGGCGTGGTATATCCAGAAAATAAGGAATGGGACATTTACCCTGTGAGGGTTTTGTAAAGTTATTACGAAAAACTGATTAGTTCAACGATTGTTTGAGGATAATCAATCATCTTTACCGATATCTTTATTAAAACTACGAAAACAAGATGGGCTACGTAGTGTTGGCCTCAGGGGTATATGATATGGCAGGGAAAAAAATCAATATTCTAGATACAACTTTAAGAGAGGGTGAACTTAATTCGAGTGTATATTACACTTTAGATAAATTCGAGACCATCGGATCAGCCTTAGTTGAATTGGGGACGCCCAGAATAGAATTTTCAATCGCATATCCTCAGAGAGGGAAAAGTATCGGAGAGATGAGGGATGTTCTGAAAACCATTCAGGGAGGCACCAAGGATTCAATTATAATTGTTCAGTGCAGGGCTCTCAGAGAAGATGTAGAAATCGCTCAGAAAATGGAAGTTGATGGATGTGGAGTTTATTTAGCCATATCAGAAGAGCATAGAAATAATAAATTAAGAGGTATATCAGTTGAGGATACCGTCACACGGTTTACTGAATCGTTGGACGTCCTAAAAGAATGCGGCTTCAAATATAGGAGAGCGGTTCTAGAAGACGCATCAAGGTTCTTCTCAAAGAGTAAAAGTGTTGAGGATCATCTCTACCATCTCAAAAAGATTATAGAAGAAACGGACAGAGCAGGTGCAACGAACATCAGTTTACCCGATACCGCTGGTCTACTAGAGGAAGACGAAGCCATTGAGATGTTTGAATTTGCCAATAGAATAACCGATAAAGAGTTATCGGCCCATTTTCATAACGATTACGGAAATGCTTTAGGAAACACTAAGGCTGTGATCAAGCGAGGGCTAGTTTCGGAGCCTCATGTGAGCATTTATGGACTGGGAGCTGGAGCAGGCATCACGGATCACTATGAACTCAGCTCCAATTTGCTCGATAATTCAGATATCAAAACCGGCGAAAATAGAGGGAGTTTCCTAAAGCTATACAAAACGTTTGAGAGCACCACAAAGATCCCAATACCTTGGAACCACCCTCTATCAGATTTTGCCAGAACGGAGAAAGCTGGCACCCACCAGGCACAACAACTGAATAATCCAGAAGGTTATATTCCACAAAAAAAATTGGAATATGATTTTAACAATAGAGTGATTTTTGACATAGGAGAATTTGTGAGTGAACGTTTAATAAAACAGTTATTAAAGACTTATGAGGTTAATGATAGTAATGTTAAGAAAATAATTAATTTAATTGTCAGAAGATCAGCGTTATTAAACAGGAAATTATACAACCGAGAAATAAGGAATCTAATATACGATGTCATAAATGTAAAAATTTCGACTGCTTTAATATCACAGTATGTGGGTCCGGAAAAAGGATTTTATCTTTTAAAAGTAAAACCTCAATCAACAAGTGATATAACAGAAAAAATAGAAAATATAAAAGGAGTAGAAAAAGTGTTAGAAACTTATGGCATATACGATATTATTATCGAAGCTTATACTGATAATAATATGCAAAAAGTAATAGAGGGTCTAGTTGGAAAAGACATGATTGAAATTTCTCCTCTTATAGTGGGATAATGAAAAAGAGCATTCAAGATCTAGTACACGCCACGACACCGGAGGATATACTCACAAAACCTCCCTCAAGCACTAGGCACAGCAATCTGTAGTGGCCTAAACTTTTGTGGGATTTCGAATCGCGCCTAGGAAACCAATACAAAATAAAGTAAGCAAGATAGGGTGGCATTACGGAAACACATACACTACAGCATTTTCCTGACGATGGAAGCAGTCCCCTTGGAGCCAAACGCGTTGAGGAACATCAAGCACTCCCCGTAGGAAAGAGCCTCAATGGCGTCTACGGTCTCCTCGTCTACATCGTCAATGCGCTCCCGGAACTCCCCCACGGCGTATTTCACGTTCTTCCCGAAGAGCTCTTTATCCGAGATTTCCGGGTCCTTCGATCTATATGTTTCGAGGGTCCAGTTATAGATATCCTGGTACAGCTCAGGTTGATACACCTTGTAGGTGTTCAGGACTAGGTTCTGCCAAAAGGTGGCGACGTTGCCCTTGATTATATCCCCTCGGGGGAAGACTCTTTTTATGAGTTCCCGGGGTGTGCCGGTTATGCCGTGCTGGGCGATCCTCACGTCCAGATAGTTTTCCCTCAGGGCCCTAGCGACGGCCTTCGTCTGGGGTATGTCAATGGAGACCTGCTCCATCATGTTTCCGTGCGTGTCATAGACGTTCCCGTGGGAGGCTCCGTTGGCAATAGCCAGCACTTGGGGGTAAACGTCATTTTCGTTCAACGCTCTTACGAATGTAACTGCCTCTTCAGGAGTTGTAACTACCTGACCCTGGAAGTCCTTCTTCCCTATCTCCCCGACCTCCACTTCAAGACCAAAGGGTCTCCCCCTCATTCGAGACTCGATGTGCTTAGCGAGCTCCGTGGTGACATCGATGTTCCGAGCCAGCTCCTCTCGAACGTTCCCGCCCTGATGGTTGAAGAGATACGAGGCATCTATGGCGAACGAGGTGAACCCTGCGTCAATCTGAGCTTCAACAAGCTTCTCCGTCTCGGCTATATCTTTGGGGGAACCCTCCTTCAAGGTGATGTGATCGGCATGGAGCGCCCATACGTCGAAATCCACCTCCTCCGCGGCCATCTTTACCGCCTCGGCGTACTCATTTGGCACCATACCTGTGTAACCCCTACCGATGTTACACTCCGATCGGGCGATCTCGAAGATTATAGCTGAATCTAAATTCTTTGCCGCCCTAAATAGCCCCTCAAGGAGACCAGCCGGGATCCTGATGTTTGACGCGAGGATTATCGCATCCTTATCCCGTAGACTGTTGAACAGTAAATTACCAGGTATTGGCTCGTTCATCCTGATCATCCCTCGTTCATTCTCATGATTAACTCTATTTCTCTCTTTCCGCCAATGTAAACGGGAACAAGCTGGGAGATCGCCTCGGGCTTGATTGAAAGCAGGTCTCGATAGCCATCACTTGCAGCGCCCCCAGCCTGGGAAATGATGAAACTCATAGGGATTGCCTCGAAGAGTAGCCTTAGCTTACCATTCTTGTTGCCGGTGAAAGAGGGATATGTGAAGACTCCCCCTTTGTGCAGTATCTGATGGACGTCAGCCACGAAGGAGCCGCTATACCTCAGCTTATATCCATCATCCTCAAGCTCCTCGATAAATCCCCTATGGGTCGGAAGGTAGTCCCTCCTTAAAGCACCCGGAGAGTATATCTTCCCTTCAGAGATAGTGACGTATTCCTCCTGCAGGACAAAATCTCCCAGGTCATCCAGGGCGAACTCGTGGACCCCCTTTCGCAGGGAATATGTGAGTGTAGTGACAGGTCCATAGAGGACATATATCGCTCCGAGCAGCTCGTTCCCGGGGCTAAGGAGGTTTCCCCTGTAGATCCCTACGATAGTTCCCACGGCGAGGTTGACGCCGATGAGGGAGGAGCCATCTAGGGGATCGAGGGTTACTTCTAGGTTCGAAGTGGAGTTGTGAAAAGTCAATACTTCAGGCTGCTCCTCAGAGGCGACGCGTCTTACTAGCCCAGCGTCCCTCAGCCCGGAGATCAGCAGCTCGTCGGCCCAGACGTCCATGGCAACCTGATGCTCGCCGTAGACGTTAGAGGAGGCCAACGAACCCTGTCTAGTGCTGAATCCCCTCCTAATTGTCTTAGCCACTTTGCTGATTTTGAGGATCACCCGCCTAAGGTCCTCGTCTTGTCCTTTGAGGTGTGTTTCTAGGTTCATTCAGAATCTCCCCCCTATAGTCATGATAAACTATTTTCCAGATATAAAGAGAATACTAGTGATAATTCGCGAACTTCATCAGTGGGACCTGAAGGAGAATACCTGATTCTACGGCAACACCATCAGCCCGGTGAATAGTTTAAAGAGATCCTTTACGTTCTCTACGCCGTTAGGGATACAGGGAAACTGGTCATCGCAGTCGACATTCCCACCAAGATATTGGGTCTATGAATTCTACAGAGAGGCACTGAAAGGATGAATATCCCTATGCCATGATTCAGGATTTAAAAGAAATAGTGGTAAGGCCTGAAGATCAGCCTGACTGACATGATGATAAAATAAGGATATTGCAGAATGTTGACTTAGTACTCAACGGGGACCTGTTGCATCACCTGGAAGAGCCTCAGGAACGCTTTGCTGTAGCGGATGATCTCGCTCACGTTCCCCTTGAACTGGAGTTGGCGAGTCATGATCGCGTTGGCGCCCTCAATCTCCCCCTTATTTACTTGGATCCAAATGTCATAGGGCCCCTCCAACGTGAAGTCGGTCCTCTCACCCTCCGCGAGCTCCCTGACTTCTGTGACCTTCCCGTCATCGAATTTCATGTAGATTGCCGGGAGGACGGAGCTATCAGTGACGTTGAAAGTGAAGCTTGCAACAAAAGCACGGGACTTGATCTTGAACTCTTCGTCCCCATTCGCGATACCCTCTACCTTGGTCCAATAATCCAAGCCTAGGAAGTTAACCATCTAATCTCCTCAGATGTTCCATCATCTAGAAAGAACTGTTATTAAATAGGTTGCATGATGGCAGCGCGCGGCTGGCTGTTGCTCCCCTATTGTCGCTGGTAACGGAGTCTTGGTCACCCAAATTTATATAGAGGTACGGTGCTTTGTGATGATTCGTCTCAGAGGTTCTAAGGATGGACGCTAGGGAGGCCCTTGATAAGATACTTATGGCTAAGAGTGTTGCCGTCGTAGGAGCATCCACGGATCCCTTCAAGTGGGGGAACATGCTCCTGGCGGCGATCCAGAAAAGCGGCTTTGAGGGGAAGATCTACCCCGTAAATCCCAAGGCCGAAGAGATCCTCGGGCTAAAATGCTACGGAAATGTTCGGGAGATCCCAGGCGAGATCGACTCCGCCCTCGTTGTGGTACCTGCCCGCTTCGTACCCAGCGTCTTTGAGGATATAGTCGCGAAGGAGATTAAGGGGGTTGTCGTCATTACAAGTGGATTTGGGGAGACCGGGGAAGAAGGGCAGAATGCTATCAGGCAGATCCAGGAGATCTCTCAAGGGAAACTCAGATTCATCGGTCCCAACTGTATGGGAGTCACCAGCAGCCCCGGTAAGCTTAGTGCCCTCATGATCCCCTTCCTCCATGAGTCTGGGGATGTCGCGTTCATAAGCCAGAGCGGCGGCTACGGCCTCCAGCTATATCTTCGAGCCTCCGCCCTGGGAGTCGGGGTGGGAAAGTTTGTGAGCAGCGGCAACGAATCCGACCTGAAGGGCTGGGAGTACCTGAAATATTTCGGGGAAGACCCGGACACTAAGGTCATCGCGATGTATATTGAAGGGCTCAAAGCCGGGCGTAGGTGGTACGAGGAGGCTAGGGAGATCACCCCAGAGAAGCCCATTGTGGTCATCAAGGTGGGCGTCACAGATGAAGGCTCCAAGGCCGCTGCGAGTCACACCGGGAGTATCGCGGGGAGCGACCAAATCTACGACGCAGCCTTCAAGCAGGCGGGTGTAATCAGGGCAGGAGATGCCGTGGAGATGTTCGACTACGTTAAAGGGCTTTTATACTGTGACCTCCCCCTAGGCCCCAACATCGGCATCGTCTCCAACAGTGGTGGCGTGGCCGTGGAAACTGCGGACCGCCTCATACAGAATGGGATGAAGGTCCCTATCCTTTGTGAAGAGGCACAAGAAGAGATTCTCGGCGTAATCCCAGCCTTTGGGAACCCAAAGAACCCGGTGGACCTCACTGCTACCCTGAACATGAACAGCTTCCTGAATGTCCCAGGGATGGTGCTGAAGCAGCCGGAGATACACGGTCTGGTCACCATCGGTCTTGGCACCGCCATCCTCAAGACAATGTTCCCCGACGTCCCTCCAGAGGACCTCGCAGGCATCTACCAATGGCTCAACGGTCAGCTCATCACCGGATACCAAAAGTATGGGAAACCAGTGATCGTGATAGACCCCTCAGCTGACGTGGAGCGCGAGTCCGCCATGATCATGGAGTCCGCACAGATCCCAGTATACATCACACCAAAAAGGGCTGCCGACGTGATGGGGGTCCTCTATAGGAGAAAGCTCTACCTGGACAAAGTCAGAAACGTCTAAGCCCCCATATTTCAATATTAGATCTAGAACCAAGTCCAAGAGCTCTATCATGCTCAGTATTCGTAAGAGACGCTCATGAAATCTCCTCAGAAGGTAGTCATGATTGTCTGGCGTAGTTTATCTGGAGGTCGGTCAGTATTGCCCTAAGGCCAGCTAGGTCCTCCTCAGGAAGGCGCGGCGCCAGCTTGTCCACCATCACTGAGAGGCTATCTATTGCAGCGGCTGCCTTCACGAGATCCTTCTCAGCCTCCTCTTTGCCGGGGATAAGGCGGAGGCCCATATACTGCCAGGCCTTGGCGGTTAGAATGTTTATGAAGAGGCCTAGGAGGTGGTCAAGGTCCAGAGCGGTGAGATCGAAGGATTGCGGTGAATTTCCGGGGGGATCCGGTTTGGACAAATAGATTCCTCTGCAATCTGTCTTGGCAGTTATAGGTTAAAACTCTGTGGTTCATGTTCTAGATTGTGAATTCCGGTTTTCAGCTAGTTCCCCTGCACGGATATCAGGTGTCTACCAGCGGACCCTAGTTTCCACTAGAAAAGGGGTAAAAAAAATAAAAGGGAAGTAACGGGTGATTAACCCGCTATTCTTTTGCTTATTTGCATTAGAGATACTATTGCCGCAAGGGCAGCTATCAGCGAAGCGCCAATAGCGCCGTAGACCAGAGATGTCAAACCACTAGTAGCAGTGTTCGCATTCTCAGCGGCACTCGCAGCGTTGGAGGCAGCAGTGGCTGCAGCATTAGCCGCAGACTCTGCGTTGTCAGCGACATCCGCGATGTCGCTCACCGAACTCTGTAGATCACCCAGTGAGCTTGACAGCCCATCAACCGCGGCTCCCGCTGCATTAGCTGCAGAAGTTGCGGTGGCGATGTCATCGGTTAGGTCGTTGACGATCTCTGCGTTTAGATTCTCGACATCAGTTTTCACGTTTCCTATCTTCCAAGTTAGATCTGATGATAGGGTGTCGATGTCGTAAGCTAGGTCCTCTTTAACGGCGTCGATGTCGTAAGCTAGGTTTGCCTTAGCGGAGTCAATATCGCTAGCCAAGCTTGCTTTAACGGCGTCGATGTTGCTTCCTAGGCTTGATTCAACGGCGTCGATATCGCCAGCCAAGTATGATTGAACGGTGGCGATGTCGTCTGCTAGTCCAGTTTGAACTTCAGCAACATCAGCACTTACACCGGCAACATCAGC